>NZ_JACJDV010000069.1 GCF_014163735.1 Shewanella sp. SR44-3 | reverse complement strand
TTAAAAGGGGCTTAATTTTAAAAGAAGCGCGCACTCTAAAGGATAATGAATCTCAATCTCATCGATATTTACAATCTTTAAAATTGTAACTTGAATGTAAATTGCATGTGTGAGCTGGGTCAAACACGCTTGAACCCCGAGCCAAAGGTTACGGGGCTGATGCATCTTTTAAGTGAGGAAAAGTGGATCTAATTGCGGTTATGCAGCTTTCGCTATTAACCATTAACCATTAACCATTAGCCATTAACTATTAACCGTAAAAACGCGACTATCTGCTATCTACCATCGATCATCCGGCCTATGCCGCCAAGCACCGAGCCTTCACCACGGTCGCTGCCGCCGGCACTGGGAGCATGGGCAATAATACGGTCTGCCATCCGCGAGAAAGGTAAGCTTTGCAGCCACACAGTGCCATGGCCACTTAGGGTCGCTAAAAACAAGCCTTCGCCGCCAAACACCATGGACTTAAGTGAGCCAGCGCGCTGAATATCGTAATCAATGCCAGCGGTGAAACCGACAATACAACCTGTGTCGACTCTTAAGGTTTCGCCCTTAAGCTCTTTCTTAATTAAGGTGCCGCCCGCATGTACAAACACCATGCCATCGCCCTTGAGGTTTTGCAGAATAAAACCTTCACCGCCAAAAAAACCTGTGCCTAAACGGCGATTAAACTTCATGGTGACTTGGGTGCCAAGGGCTGCTGCAAGGAAGCTGTCTTTTTGGCAAATCAGCTCTTCGCCGTACTGGCTCAAATCAAGGGCTAAAATAGTCCCAGGGTACGGCGCGGCAAAGGCCACTTTACGTTTTTGATTACCTTGGTTACTAAAATGAGTCATAAAGATGCTTTCGCCACTTAATGCCCGCTTGCCTGCGCCTAAAATCTTACCAAAAAAGCCTGATTCTGGCTCTGAGCCATCGCCCATCTTAGCTTCAAAATCAATATCTTGCTCTAAGTAATTCATGGCGCCAGCTTCGGCAATCACGGTTTCATTAGGGTCGAGTTCAACTTCAACCAGCTGCATACTCTCGCCGATAATTTCATAATCTACTTCATGGCAACGCTTTGTCATCACTTGCTCCTTGCTGATCTAAAAATAATGCTAACTGTCGAATTAACCATTAAATAAAGCTAAACCGCTAAAACTCATAAGACATAATATGTCCAAGGTGGTTAGCCAACACAAGTTTTAAATGTAACCAAAAGTTACCCAAGTCCTGAGCCGCTGCTACCAAAGGGCAAGTTTTGGTGGAATAAATCAAACTCTTCTAAAATCAATTCTGTGAACAGCTGCCCCGCTCGCCCTAAGGGTCTGGCTAAGGTCGACACTAATTGCGGAGTGTAATTAAACCGACTGCCGCCCATAAAGTCCACCATCACCAACTCCCCTGAGACAAGCTCTTCACCAATTAAAAAATCCGGCATCCAGCCAAAACCCAGCCCTTGCAGTAGAGCATTTTTTTTCATAATAAAGCCTGATAAGTAAAATACCTTATCACCGCCAAATTGCAGTTCATCACGGCCGAGGCGGTTTGGGGATGAATCCTCAATCGTCAGCTCAACATGCTGTTGCAACTGAGATAAACTCACCGCCCGAGCGCGCGCTAATGGATGGCCGTTCGCCACCACCAAAGCACTGGTAATACTCGGCAAAGGTTTAGCATGATAATAAGGCCCGCTGCGATAATCTTTGACCATCATTAAATCAGCTTTGTCGCGCTCAAACCTGTGCTGCACCCCGCCCAAAAACTCCATATTGAGCTGAATCTTAGTGGGCACATTATGCTCTGACATCCGCTTAAGCGCTGTCATGATGGGTTCCATGGGTAATGAGCCATCAATCACCAGCTCAAGCTTGGGCTCCCAGCCTTGGCTAAACCGGCTGGCTAGGTGCTCAATATTGGCCAGCTGCTCTAACAACCTTTGCCCTTCAATTAGAATAATTTTACCTTCAGCGGTGAGTTCCGCGCGGTATTTATCGCGGTTAAACAGAGTGACGCCAAGGTGCTGCTCAAGCTTTTTAACTTGATAACTCACCGCCGACTGCGCTTTATGAAGCCGCTCGGAGGCTTTGGCAAAACTGCCCTCTTCCACCAACACTTGAAGCACATTAAAGCTGTCGATATCAATCCTCATGGTCCCGCCTTAAAAGACAGATTGTCATGATTTACTGACACTATTGTCAGCAAATCATGACAATCTAAAAAATGGATGGAGTTGCGTTATTTATTATTCTTTTTTTTGTTCATCCTAGCAACTAAATTGATAGCTAGATCACAGGATTAATAAAATCTGCATCAAGGCGCGCGTGAACATGAGCCATTGCGGTACAGACATTAATCGATAACGCAACTTGCACAGTCAACGCAACTTGGTTGCAAATAATTAGAGGAAGCGCAATGCCTTTTTATGTAAAACAAGGTCAAATTCCCAATAAGCGCCATATTGCATTCGAAAAAGACAATGGCGAGCTTTACCGTGAGGAATTGTTCTCAACCCATGGTTTTTCTAATATTTATTCCAATAAATATCACCACAACATGCCCACCAAGGCATTTAGTGTTGCGCCTTATGTCTTAAGCCATGGCGACACTTGGCAAGACTCGTTAATTCAAAATTACAAATTAGACTCACGCCAAGCCGATTGTGAGGGCTGCTTTTTCAGCGCCCGCAATAAAATCTTCTTTAATAATGACGTGAGCTTATACACAGCCAAAGTCACTGAAGACACCCATGAGTTTTACCGCAACGCCTACGCCGATGAAATCGTGTTTATCCACGAAGGTGAAGGCGAGCTGTTAAGCGAATACGGCGTGCTCAACGTCATGAAGTGGGATTACTTAATTATCCCCCGCGGCACCACCTACCAGCTTAAATTTAACGATTACAGCAATGTACGTTTATTTGTGATTGAATCTTTTTCCATGGTGGAAGTGCCTAAGCATTTTAGAAATGAATACGGCCAGTTATTGGAATCTGCCCCCTATTGTGAGCGTGATATTCGCACTCCAGAATTAGCCGAGGCTGTGGTTGAGCGCGGCGAATTTGCCTTAATCAGCAAATTTGGCAACAGCTACCAAGAAACCACACTGGAGTGGCACCCATTTGATTTAGTTGGCTGGGACGGCTGCGTCTACCCTTGGGCGTTTAACATCGCCGAATACGCGCCAAAGGTCGGTAAAATTCATTTGCCGCCCTCAGATCATTTAGTTTTCACCGCCCATAACTTTGTGGTGTGTAACTTTGTGCCAAGGCCTTATGACTTCCACCCAAAATCAATACCCGCGCCTTATTACCACAATAATATCGACAGCGACGAAGTGCTGTATTACGTGGACGGCGACTTTATGAGCCGCACCGGCATTGAAGCCGGCTTTATGACGCTGCACCAAAAAGGTGTGCCTCACGGGCCACAACCGGGTCGCACTGAAGCGTCAATTGGCAAGAAAGAAACTTACGAATACGCTGTGATGGTCGACACCTTCGCACCACTGAAACTGACATCTCATGTGCAAACGTGCATGAGCCAAGATTACAACCGTTCTTGGTTAGAAGACTAACGCTGAATGAGACTTGAGCGAAAGCTTAAGGGACATCAGAACCTGTCACTAACCCAAGTCACCCTAGAGTGATGGCGTGTTGATTGAACATAAAAGAGGATAACAAGATGGCGAGCGAACTTAACCCACTGGGTCTTTTAGGCATTGAATTTACAGAATTTGCCAGCCCAGATACCGACTTCATGCACCAAGTCTTTATCGACTTTGGCTTCTCTATGCTTAAAAAAGCCAAGAACAGCGATATTATTTATTACCAGCAAAATGACATTAACTTTCTACTGAGCAAGAGCAAAAAAGGCTTCTCGGCAGAATTTGCTAAGTCTCACGGCCCTGCTATTTGTTCTATGGGCTGGCGTGTTGAAGATGCAGCCTTTGCCTTTAACGCAGCCGTTGAGCGCGGCGCAAAGCCAGCAACAGATGCCAGTAAAGACATGCCATACCCTGCCATTTATGGCATCGGCGACAGCTTGATTTACTTTATTGATACCTTTGGCAGCGATAACAATATCTACATGACAGACTTTGTTGATTTAGAAGACCCAATCCATACCCAAGAAAAGGGCTTTATGGAAGTCGATCATTTAACCAACAATGTCTATAAAGGCACCATGGAGAAGTGGGCTAATTTCTACAAAGACATCTTTGGCTTTACCGAAGTGCGCTACTTTGACATTAAAGGCTCGCAAACCGCTTTGGTTTCTTATGCCCTTCGCTCTCCCGATGGCAGCTTCTGCATCCCCATCAACGAAGGTAAAGGCAACGACAAGAATCAAATCGATGAGTATTTGGGTGAATACAATGGCCCTGGGGTGCAGCATTTAGCCTTCAGAAGCCGTGATATCGTCGCCTCTTTGGATGCGATGGAAGGGACTGCTATTGAAACCTTAGATATCATTCCTGAATATTACAAAACTATCTTCGACAAGCTTCCACAAGTGACTGAAGACAGAGAAAAAATAAAACATCATCAGATTTTGATCGATGGCGATGAAGATGGATATCTATTACAGATTTTCACCAAGAATTTGTTTGGCCCTATTTTCATCGAGATCATTCAGCGTAAGAACAACCTAGGTTTCGGTGAAGGTAACTTCAAAGCCTTGTTTGAATCTATTGAGCGCGACCAAGTGCGCCGCGGCGTACTGTAATTCAGTACCGTAAATTCAGTACCGTAAAAAGTGCTGTACGTTTTAACCTAACTGTGGCTTAACGTCGCCTCCAAAAAACCAGCCTCGCGCTGGTTTTTTTATGGGCAAACAAAGCAATTAGCATTACACTGCTATCTAATTACGACAGC
>NZ_JACJDV010000068.1 GCF_014163735.1 Shewanella sp. SR44-3 | reverse complement strand
GCCTGTGAGATTTTTACCCGCTTGAAGATCTTTAAGGGCTTGTTCAAAGTTAAAAGGTTGAGTCATGTGTCATTCCTGTTTTTGTACAGTTTACTGAAATGACACAGAATTATGAACGCTACCCAAAATACCGTTATCTAGAATTGCATCTATACCAATTTCGCCAAGATTCACTGCCAAATTGCTCAAATCGTCTTTCTTAAGAGTGTTTTCTATTGACTGCGAAAGTTTCATCGTTTTCCGTTTCCAACCATTACACATAACAACTCATCACTCATCACTCATCACTCATCACGAGTCAGCACTTCTAATAATTCGATTTCAAAGTACAAGGGGGAATGGGGTTTAATCAACGCGCCAATTTGGCGCTCGCCATAGGCTAAATGGGCCGGTACTGACAGTTTGCGCTTGCCGCCTACTTTCATCCCCATAAGTCCCAAATCCCAGCCTTTGATCACTCGGCCTGTACCAATCACACACTGAAATGGCTGGCCTTTATCGAAAGAGGAATCAAACTGGGTGCCATCTGCCAGTACGCCGCGATAATGAGTGGTGATCAGCGCACCTTTTACCGCCGCCTTACCCTCGCCTATTACCACATCTTCTATGATCAACTCATCTAATGGTAAATTATGCGTCATTGTTGCACTTTCCTATCATTACAGTCATTTATGGCGTGAATGCTAGCATAAAGTCGCAGTTAAGTGCGCTATACTGGCCCAATTGGTGAATTTACCACTCGCTAAAAGCTGCGCCCAAGCAGCGCAGAATAACAAATAAAAATAACCCCGTAACAGGACATCATTACTTAAAGGATATTTCATGGACTCCAACATGCTTTCTACTTCTCAATCGAGCCTCTATCCTATCGGTACCCCAGGTCAAGCTTGGGGCGAACAAGAAAAATCCCTTTGGCTTAACCAGCAAATTATTCAACGCAGTTATGCAGAGCAAGTGTTAGCGCTTATCTTAGACTCGGCATCCATTTCGGCATTTATTGCAGCTAACACGGCCGATACTAAGGCTAGCGCGGCCATTCAATCGAACCCACACCCTGAGATAACCCCAGAACTTGAGCTAGTGCATTACCATACCTTGGCCTATAACACCTTGCATCAAGGCGCTAGCGACTACCCAGTTTACTTATTTAAAAGCCGTCACTGGGATGAAACTAAACCTAATGTATTAATCACCGGCGGCGTGCATGGTTATGAAACCAGCGGCGTACACGGCGCCATTCGCTTTTTACGCACTAAAGCCCAGCAATATTGCCAGCATGCCAACCTCGTCATAGTGCCCTGCTTAAGCCCTTGGGGCTATGAAACCATCAATCGCTGGAACCCTAATGCCATCGATCCAAACCGCTCATTTACCTATGATACCGACGTCAGTTCAGACACTGCTCTGCAATCCAACGTACAAGAAGCCCACGCCTTAATGGCGGCACTCAGTAAATTAACCATTAATTTTCAGCTGCATATCGACCTACACGAAACCACAGACTCAGATAACGCAGAATTCAGACCCGCACTGGCTGCCCGCGATGGCAAAAGCTATGACAATTGGGATATCCCCGATGGTTTTTACTTAGTCGGTGACACGTTAAAGCCCCAAGCTGAATTTCAAAAAGCCATTATTCATGCTGTGAGCGCCATCACCCATATTGCTCCAGCAGGTGAGCAAGCCAGATTGATTGGCGTGCCCATTGCCCAGTTTGGGGTGATTAATTATCCCACCAAGGCCTTGGGGTTATGTGCAGGCATGACAGACGCGCCCTACTGCACCACCACCGAAGTCTACCCAGACAGCCCACTGGTGGATGATGAAAATTGCATCTTAGCCCAAGTTGCAGCAATCACAAGCGCGATTGACTTTATCCTTAAAATCAACAACTAAAACCATAGAGACCAAAAATTAACCTCGTAAAAAATCAACGGTTAAGATGATATAGCTTAACCCCGCCCCTAGGGCCACAACGCCATAATTTCTGGGGGCAACTTGCGATAAGCAAGCACAATGGTTCGCAAGATAGGCGCGTCTAAGGTTATGGGAATGTAAGCTAGGCAGTCATTTGCGCTTATGTAGGAGTCCGGGATAACGGCCACGCCTAAGCCTAGCTTGACTAAGCCTTGAAGCTGCAAATCATGGATGGCTTTGCCTTTGTAGTTAATGGCGATGTTGTTTTCATTCACTAAACGCTCAAACGCTTGTCGATTGGTGCAATAAGGCCTTTCAATGAAGTTAAGGCCTTCAAACTCACTTAGGCAAACTTCGGCCTTGTTGGCTAAGGGGTGCTCTTGAGCCACAAGTAGCTTATAGCCTTCCTCCCCAAGCCGGTTACATTTAAATTGCGCCGGCAATTTATGCTCATCAATAAGGGCCAGTTGTGCCTGCTCAATGCCATCGACTATGGATAAATCAATCTCCACAGGCGCATTTTTTAGCCGCTCAAAAATGTGCCAATAGTGCTCCACATTAATGTCGGCTTGTATAAAAAACCGTAATTCAATTTTATTGCTCGGCGTAAATGCCGCTTCTAATTGCTGGTTTTGCAGTAATAGATCCGTCGCCAGTTTATACAGCTTATGCCCTTGGGCTGTAGGTTTTATCCCCTGCTTGCTGCGCTCAAATAAGATAACCCCTAAGCTGGCTTCTAAAGACTTAATCGCATGAGTTATTGACGGCTGAGCAATAAAACACCGTGATGCTGCCGCAGTGATAGAGCCTTCTTCATAGGCGGCTAAAAAGTAATGCAGTGGTTTTATTTCTATCACACATTTTACCTATGGATTTAAAATATAAACAATATTATATCTATAAAAAAATTATTGCTAGTCTAATGCTAACCAAGAATGCCACCACCTCATAGTGGTCGTCATTATCTCGATAAAGGAAGGAGCCTAGCCTCATGTTTGAACGTCACAGTGATATCGCAATCCATCAACTATTAAACCGCTTTGAAAAAGGAGACATGACGCTGTTTGAATTCATCGCAGACGACATTAATTTACGCATAGATCACTATCAAGATGATGCCGACATTAGCTGGCAACAATGTGACAATAAAGCAGGGTTTTCCGAGCTGTTAACTCGACTAGGCACCGACATCTTCCCACAAGGCACTAAAATTAACGCGCTCAGCTCAGCCGCCCTTGGCGATGGCTGGTACATCACCACCTTTGATCAAACATTTTGGTATGGCGTAACTGAAAAACGGGTTAACAGTCGCACTTACATAGTGTCCCATGAGTTAAACGGTAAAATTGATTACTTTCGCGAGAATGTCAGCACCTTGCAATATTAAGATAGAATATACAGCACTATAGATAATTTCATTTTATTGCTAAATCACGTAAACTACGCGCTGTTTTTTAAGTCTCATTTTAGGTAAATCATGATCCGTTTAAACCAAGTACAGTTGCCTCTAGACCATAATGAAGATGCACTGCAAAATGCCGTGTTGCAAAAGCTTGCTATTTCAGCGGAGCAACTGGTTGATATACATGTGTTTAAACGTGGCTACGATGCTCGTAAAAAGAATTCAATTACGCTCATTTATACCTTGGATGTGACATTAACCCAGGTCGACGAAACGGCGTTATTGGCCTCCCTTGCCCATGATCACAATATCCGTGTGTCACCCGATACCGATTATAAATATGTGGCAACTGCCCCCGAAGGCTTAACCGAGCGCCCAATCGTGATTGGCATGGGGCCTTGCGGCTTATTCGTTGGCCTGATATTGGCGCAAATGGGCTTTAAGCCGATTATTTTAGAGCGCGGGAAATCTGTTCACGAACGGGCAAAAGATACCTTTCGTTTTTGGCGTACCAGTGAGCTAAATACTGAATCAAATGTACAATTTGGTGAAGGCGGTGCTGGCACGTTTTCTGACGGCAAGCTTTACAGCCAAGTTAAAGACCCAGGCTATAAAGGCTTAAAAGTCAAACAAGAATTTGTCGCAGCGGGTGCACCGGCCGAGATTATTTATGTCAGCAAGCCACATATTGGTACCTTTAAATTGGTCACCATGGTGGAGAAAATGCGCCGTGAGATCACCCGTCTTGGGGGTGAAATTCGCTTTGAAACCCGCGTCGATGAAATCAACATTACCGATCGCAAAGTAACAGGTGTCACCCTTAAAGGCGGTGAAGTGTTGCATTCAAAACATGTTATCGCCGCCATTGGCCACAGTGCCCGCGATACCTTTCAAATGCTGCATGATAAAGGCGTCTACATGCAGGCCCAGTCATTCTCGATTGGCTTTCGCATAGAACACAAACAAGAAATGATCGATAAAGACCGCTTTGGCATTAATGCAGGTCACCCCATGTTAGGTGCTGCAGATTACAAGCTGGTCCACCATTGTAAAAATGGCCGCAGTGTTTACAGCTTCTGCATGTGTCCAGGTGGTGTGGTCGTAGCGGCAACATCAGAAGAGCATGCCGTAGTCACCAATGGCATGAGCCAATACTCACGCAGTGAACGTAATGCTAACAGCGCCATAGTGGTGGGCATTGATCCCAGCGATTTTGATAATGATCCACTGCAAGGTATTGCGCTACAACGTAAATTGGAACGCCATGCTTATATTATGGGCGGCAGTAATTACGATGCACCAGCGCAAATGGTCGGTGACTTTTTAGCCGCAGGCAGCGGTAAACCCTATGAAAATGTCGAGCCATCTTACAAACCCAATGTAAAAATGACCGATTTAAGCGATGCCCTGCCCCAATTCGCTATCGATGCTATCCGTGAAGCCCTGCCGGCATTTGGTAAGAAAATTCGCGGTTTTGACAGTGACGACGCCATGTTAACCGGGGTTGAGACTCGAACTTCATCGCCGTTACAAATCAAGCGTGGCACAGATTACCAAAGCATTAACACCAAAGGCTTATACCCGGCGGGTGAAGGCGCCGGGTACGCAGGCGGGATTTTATCGGCAGGCATTGACGGCATCAGCATTGCCGAAGCCGTTGCCTTAGATATGATAAAAGAACATGATAAAAGAAATGGCCAATAGCTAATCCGTCACTATTAGCTTCAACAAACTATCTTCTTCAATAAAAAGCGCAGCCTCATCGGCTGCTCTTTTTGTTTTTTTGCTTCTGGTTTCAACATCAATGTGCCATACCAAATGGTATGATTCTCGCAAACCACCATGCTCTACCACGTTAGCTTTGGTCTGATGTTTAAATTTAAAGCCTAAAACGATGGTTTTACTGTGGGTATCTCATTACCATTATGAAAGAATGTGCAACTCGCCACATACGTAGCAAGCTGCTACAATAACAAAGGCATCAGATATATTAGGAGACATATTATGGCTACTGCAAGTGTGCGCATTGACCAAGAACTCTTTGATAAAGCGGCGATCATGGCTAAAGCATTAAACCGTACCACACCAAAACAAATTGAGCACTGGGCAAAAATTGGTGAAATGATGGAAGACAACCCTGACTTACCGTACGAGTTTGTAAAACAAGCTGTAATAGCAAAAGCCGAAAAAGAAGCGGGTAAACTAGTGGCTTATAGCTTTGACTAAAATTACCAATATTCTTCAGACGCCAACGTTTATGAAAGCGGTTAAGAAGCTACACAAAAACCAAAAATCTGACTTAGACAGTGCAATTCGTGAACTGATAAAAGATCCGTATATCGGTGAACAGAAAAAAGGAGACCTAGCCTTTTTGCGCGTACATAAGTTCAAAATGGTAAAGCAGCTGACTTTACTTGGTTACAGCTACGAAGACGGAACAGTAAGACTCGAACTCATGGCTCTTGGTGCTCACGAAAACTTCTATCGCGACATCAAAAAAATCTAACTGATTAGTATGCTGGTTCAGGCATACTCTATATCTTATTTTCCGTATACGAGGCTCACGCTTGCCTCAGTGCTGTAACACCCTCAAAATGCTAAAGCATAACACCCAAATTTCCAGTACAGGCTTACCATGGCATTCGCTTATCGACACGCAGCAAGTACATTCCCTGTATGCTCGAACATCCCGTCTGATGTGAAGGGACTCACAAATGCCGCGATGGCATGGATGCCAGAGAGAGGTCATGGATGAACGGTCGTCTCGCAAACGACCATGGCTCACCTTGTTAGCTTTGGTCTAACCTTTAAATTTAAAGCATAAAACTCACGTTTTACTGTGGGTGTCTCATTAAATTATGGGCGTAGTAAAGCGAACGACAAACTTAATACCAGCAACCTAGCGTTGAACATGTGAATAAGGATAATGGCTTAACTGACACTGCGGAGGGATGATTTAACTTGCTGAAATCAATGGGTTT
>NZ_JACJDV010000067.1 GCF_014163735.1 Shewanella sp. SR44-3 | reverse complement strand
GTACTATCTAAGTACTATCTAAGTATTAGTCTAAGTAGTGAGAGTTACCTTCATCGCAGAGTGAATCATGGTTAAAGCAGGGCTCGGGTGCAGCATCCCTGCTGCCTCATTCACGAGATAGACTCGAGCCATTTAGTCCAACACCCTCTCATTAGCCTCAGTGTTGCCATTTAGATAAAAAAATCAGCATGTTTGCGTATATGCATGATGATTAAGAGTTGGCACGTTTTTGCCCCATTATGATTTAGAACAATTACTCATTCGAACTTTGTGTTTCTGTGTTTGTCTTATATTTACTAATGCGGAAAGCAAAAGATAAGGCCCTAGTAACTTGTTTTGTATTATGCCTTAAAGACTGTCAAGAGGACTTATAACCCCAGTATGATGGCCACCAATCACATGGGTATATATCTCGGTTGTTTTGACATCACTGTGTCCCAATAACTCTTGGATGGTACGAATGTCATGGCCTTTGAGTAATAAAGATGTTGCAAATGAATGGCGGAAAGTATGGGCGGTAACGCGCTTATCTATACCACAGTTAGTGGTAGCTTGCCTTAATGCACGTGAAAAAGCCGTTGGATGAATATGGTGTCTGCACACATAGTTGTCACTTGGGTGCATACAACGGCGGCTAGCAGGAAAGATATATTGCCAATGAAACTTAGAGGCGTTACTACGGTATTTTCTGATGAGAGAGATGGGCAATGAAGCAAGTCCAAAGCCATCTGATAAATCCGCCTCGTGGAGCTTTTTTACCTGTTTCATTTGTGACTTTAGAACATCAATCAATCCGTTAGGTAGCATACAAACTCGATCTTTTTGCCCTTTACCTCGGTACACAAAGATAGATTTAGTGGTTAGATCAATATCTTTTACCCTAAGTTTTAAGGCTTCCTTTAATCTTAGCCCTGAGCCAAATAGGATGGCACCAATTAAATAGTGGTAGCCTGACAAATTGCTGATGATCAGTTTTGCTTCTTCGTTAGACAATACCTGCGGTATTCGTTTAGGGGCTTTTACATAGGGAAATTGTAACTCATTGGGCTCAATTTTTAACACATGGCGACAAGCAAATACAATGGCACATAGGGCCTGTTTCTGGGTGCTCGCCGACACTTCGCACTCCACTGCTAAAAAACAGAGAAATTGTTCAATCAAAGCGGGGGTTATATCAGCACCATGACGAATATTGCAATGTCGAATGAAATAGCGGTTCCAATAGAGGTAGGATTTTTCTGTTTGATAGCTGTAATGGCGTACCCTGATCTTTGTCCGTATAGCCTCCAAAAATGTTAATTGCCCCATAACCGTTACCTTACCAATGCACTGTGTTTATATACAGTTATAGTTGAGGTTGAGATAATTGCTATGAAAAAGATGCATAAATCGTTGGATTGACGCATCGATAATACTAACTGTTAAGCATTAACTCATTATTATCAATAGTTTGTAATATATATAAAAGTGCTATGCAGACCTCGTAAACACCTATGCATCTTTTTTATCTGCTGAATTGTCATATTTAACCTGTATTTTTTGTTAAATAATATATTTACAACAAACACTTACAAGTGATATTTTGACGAAGAAACTTACAAGAAAGCAGGAGGGTTATCCTGCTGCTAATCAATAAGCTGTTAGGTAACTATTCAAGCTCATGAGAAAATCTGAAATTCGTGAAATAGGTAGTAGAGTTAGTGTGAAAAGTAGAAAATTGCTAAGTTTAGCTGTGATTTTTTCTGTGTTAGTAATTGTCTCCTCAATCATTGTATTTAAGCTCGAACTATTGTCAGAGTCGGCCAATAACAATTTAATGATTTTCGTTATTATTGGTGTAGCTTTACCACCAATACTTGTATCCAAAAAATTGGCTAAACTATCACATGCCTTAGAAATTGTTTGCACAAATTGTATCTGTAAAGTGGACAAAAATGCTCTGGATGAAATCAATGAAAATAGTATTTGCCCAAACTGTGGTAAAGAAATATTCAGCGATTAAGTTACCTAACAAGAATTTCAAGTGGGACTGCTAACAGTTTGCTCGGTTTCGCTTCGCTACACATTTTAGCAAACTGTTTTCAGCCCCTTAAATGGGCGTTATAAGCCAAAGGAAGATATGAGTTTACTGAAGGAACAATTAGCTAAAGTTAGAACTCCGTTTAGGGTACTTGCTGGTTTCATCTTTGTACTTTCATTGTTTGCGACTTTAGCTACGGTTACTTTTGCGTTTACAGAACCATATCATCATATTATTTGGCTTTTAGGTATCGTGACGTTTGGTATGTCATATATATCAGGGCATGTAGTGTTTACAGGTTATGCCCCTAAATTTTTACTGTTTACGCATGGAGCTAAAGATGGCTTATAACAAGTTGCTCAAGTTCGTTCGTAAACTCACTGGGACAATTAACAGTTGGCTTGGCGCTTCGCGCAAGTATAGCCAACTGTCAATTGCCCCTTAGCAAAGCGTTAGCATTCTCTGGAGTATGAATGGATATCTTGATTACAATTATCGCGTTAGGCCTTTTTTTATGGATGACTTTAGGACCGCTTGCTATAACCATGCACAAAAAAAGAGTTGTTAGTAACACCTACGATAAATCAATAGTTTATCTTGCATCTGAGTTTAGCTTTACACCTGATAATTGGAATAAGATAAAGGACAAAATAGACTATGAAAAGCCAAAAAATATCATTGTTCCATTTAAAACTATTTGGGCAGGGATTTATGGGCGTCCATTCACTAGTTTTGGGCAGGTTGGCTCTATTTGGCACGGTCTTTTATTCTTAGCTTTGTTTGTCATGATCGGTTTTGGTAAAAGCCCCCTAAAACTCTTTGCTGCTGATATCATGAATTTCTTATTAATTTTAGGATTAGGACTATGTTGGTTTTTTTATAATTTTAGGTCTTTTGCCGCAGACATTAGTGACGTTAGTCAGCGTTCTGATATAGCTCTTAGTTTTCTAATCGATTTAGGTTGGGAAAATATTGATGAAGAGCTTATAGATACGTTAAAAGAAGAAGTTAAAGTGGATTTTGATTTGTATAAAAAAGATTCCAGCATAAACGGAATTGTATTACTTTTAATATCATCTACCTTATTATTCTATTCCCGAATTAGTGACATGTTTTCTACATCGGCTGTAATTTCCTTTGTTTTTATATTTGCTTCTATATTTTTATCAAAATGGCTATATGAAAGCTATAGATCCCGACTAATAGAAATATCTTTAAATACCGTCTTAGGGTTAAAAAAGAATATTCAGCTAAAAAATGCTAACAAGAAAATCAACAAGGACACGTAACAGTTGGCTACGTTTCGCTTCGCTACACCATTTTAGCCAACCATTACTTAGCCTGTTATTTGAGCGTTATATGCCATCATGAAAAATCTGAGAATTGAGCCTACATCGGTAAATTGGGAATTTGAAGAAAAGACTATTTCAGTTGATGTGGGTGGTCGTATCAAAGGAGTTCACTTCGTAACTTCTGAAAGCACATTACTTATTTTATCAGCCGAGCGTGGAGAAGCTGAGGACTTATTGGCATTCAATCAAGACGGCACTTTAAGGTTTTCGTTGCGTTCTCCAAACGGGTTTTTCTTCAGTTTTTCAGGAGTTAATGGCGATGTTCGCGTAACCTGTGGGTACGAGTTAATAAAGGCCAAAAACTATCTAATAAACTTCAGCAAAATGAGCCTTGAGCAAAATGGCATATAACAAGTTACTAAATTTCGTTCCGGCCATAAAAAGCATGGCCTCCACGGGACTGCCTACGCTACGCTGCGGCAGCCCATTAGTAATGCGTTATGTAACTAGGAGTTTTTCAGAGTTTGGATATTAAAACTATAAGTAGTATTTTTGGTGTACTAGGCTTTTTTATTAGTATTGCTACTTTCATCTTAACTCGAGTTGAAAGAAGAAAAAAACTGTTAGTTGAGTTGTATGTTGGCGATACTTCTGAATATAAAGAAGAATATGCTTCATACACAGATGACGATTATGCTGAAGTAATAAAAATTCGTGTAACTAATATCGGTGGACAAGCTGTAGTAATTAACCCTGAGAGCTTTAAGTTTATTGCACAAGATAAGGCTCTTCTTGTCCATCACTGTGATTGGTTTGGTCTACAGAAAATACCATCTCCCTTGAACTGTGGCAGTTCACTAGAAGTGGCGATACATACAGATAGTTTTATTGATTTATTAGGCTTTAAAAATCTAGATCAATATTGTAATAGTAAAGACGCAATGAAAACGGTGGTTCCTTTGTATGTATCTGTTAAAGATCATGGAGGTAGTAAATTTTTCACTAAAAACTTTAAATATTTTTATTTTGTACATTCATTAGAAAGAATCACATAACAAGCTAATAAATAAGGACAAATTACAGTTGGTTTTTGCTCCTGCGTCGCCTATTTTAACCAACTGAAATTTGCCCATTATTAGGGCGTTATACCCAATGGAGAATTTCGTGGCTTCATTAGAAGGCGTGAATAGATTAAGTTGTGAAAAATTCACATGTCACCAATGTGAAAAAAACTACTCTGACGACGATGTAAGGAAAACATGGAGGTGTCCAGACTGCGGAGACTACATTTATATTTATGCAGAGGATGCAGACAGCAATACAAGAATTGTCTTGCTTAGAAAGCGCGCAAGCGAAGTCACAGAAGGCGATATGGTGCACCTGCCTGGCAGCCTCACAAAAGAGTGCAACCAAGTGCTTGGAGTGAGAGTTATAGGTAACAAGCTTGGCCTTGGTCTTAAGGGCTATGGGACATACAAAATTTCACCTGAAGACCCTGTTAACATCCGAACTGGCTCGTGGTAATTGGGTATAACAATGCGCTCAAACCGCTCACTTCGCTCGCTGGGACGGCGTTCCGCCGCCCCTTAGCTTAATCGTTAGGTAACTACGGATGGTCAATCTTATTAATCAAGCTTTGCGAAGCCGAGATGTAAGAAAACTAGTTGAACCTCATTTACACGAAGTTGTTTGGGATTCAGGGGTTGATGAAACTAGTGAATGGGTAGTGGCTTCATTTGAAGATGAAACTCATATTCAAAAGTTAACGTCTTGGTTAAAAAGCAAAGGCGTTTCGGGTTCCACTAAAGTCATTTTAATTGATTCTGCTTGGTCTGAGCTTCAGCAAACAACTTGGGAAGCCTTGCTTAAAAAATCAGAAGGTTATTTTAAACAAAAACACATGCTTGTTGTGGCAGCAGATCGCTCTTGGGTTATGGAGTATGCTTCTCAACAAATAATTAGGTTTGGCCGTTGGGTAAATGTTACCTAACAAACAAATTATGGCAGGGACGCGCAAACAGCACGCGCCCCATATTTGAAGCGTTATGTTGCATATGGAAATGTCGATGAATCATCAACTTCGCGAAAATTATCGAAAAGAAACCTTCGATACATTAGATCTCATATCATCTAAAAATGAACAACTGGATTACCAAAATAAGGTTCCAATAGCTCAAGTTTCAGCAGAGTTATTTTGGTCTTGGGAATCATGCTACCAAGATGTAAATGATCGCGATTGGTATCAGGGAATCTTCTCTAATAAAGAACTAGAAATTCTCAAAAAATTTGATGTGACATTTGAACTTGTATGGTCAGAAATAGGCAGTGATATTCCTTATATCACAGAATTTATCCAAACAAAGCAGTGGCTTACTTTATCAAAAGCAGCTAAGTTAGCTCTATTGGAGTTAGCTGCAACATAACAAGAATTTCAAGCAGGACAAAATACAGTTGGCTTTTTGTTCACTACGTTCACCTATTTTAGCCAACTATATTTTGCCTCTTAAATGGGCGTTAGTCATCTTTTGGAAGTGAAATGAATATAGACATACTACAAATTGGAATTGTGATAGCTTTTATTCTGTCATGCGTGCTGATATATAAATTTTTGGTGATGGCCATATCTGGGAAAGTTCCACAAAGCCCTGCTGCAATGGGTATTGGCATTGCTGCTCTTTCATTCTTACCAGCTATATCATGGTTCGTAGCTTGGTTTATCGATCGTAATATTAATCAGTTGTTTGGGTCAGACCTTCCAATTTATCTATTACTTAGTATTCCTATCCTAGTGAGCTCACTTACTTTAGCAGGGTATTTGGCAACTAAAACAAGTGAAGACACTTCAATGATGAACCTGAAATTATTAATTGCTTTAGGTGTCATTCCACACTTTATTGTATCAACATTCGCATTTATGAGTTTACCTGGATGGATGAACTACCTAGATTTTGGTGCCTATATTCCAGCAATAATTATCGGCAGAATTCTATATATTAAAATGACTAACTAATAAGGATAGGCCGCGCGAAGCCGCGTCCTTATCCCAAGTGTTGAACAAGCCCGAGCTCACGATAAGTTGTACCTTTAATAGTAAATAGCAGATCGAGAATACGATCTGTTTGGTGTG
>NZ_JACJDV010000066.1 GCF_014163735.1 Shewanella sp. SR44-3 | reverse complement strand
GAGAAAAGCCTCATCGAAAGATGAGGCTTTTTTCGTTTTAAATGAAAATGCAAAAGAAGAGCGGTAGTTCAGTTGGACCAATAATGTTCCAGACATTGTTTTGCATTCACCCCATCCATGGGGATCTTATTAGAGGCGGCGGCCTGTCACGCCGAGAGTGCGGGCTCCTTCTTATCCAAAGAGTTGTCCGTTCCGCCAACGCCCTAGCTGATATAACGACCAGTAAACATGGAAATGGCAATATCTTGGTAGTGTTCATGTTCATAATTCTGTGTCCTTAAGTCAGTCCCTTTTTTACTTCTGCGATAGCGCTTATGACCTTGCCGTTTATTCCTTGCCAGCAGTAAATCCATTCATGACTAACAGCTTGGTTCATGCCCGATACATGCTCTGGGCTCCGATCATGTTGTATCGGGGACCATATATTTGGCTGAATGATGCCGCATCTTACACGCACTGGCTTGAGCGCTGTCAGGACAATAACCCTGCAGGGCATGACAACGTTTTAGTTCGCGATAGACAGCCGCACGATGACAATTGATAGCTTTTGTAATCAAAGCTATCGAAATACCCTGGTCTAAAAGGACTGAAATCTGATATCTTCTTCCCCCAGTCATCTGCTGATAACTCATAGTGATACTCTTTTTTCTTTGGCGAGATAAAGCTTACCACTTTCAGCAGTTGGCTTCTTCTGCGCCTCAACTAAGAGTGTCGCAGTTATTATCTGAATTCGGGGTGAAGGCTGTCTAGATTAGACAACCTATGTTTTGTGGAGTATCAGATGATAATTAATGGATGCGATGCGGCATTAAGTTAGTTTATTGCCTATAAAGAGAAAACTAAAAAAATATGTAGTCATAGCGGATGATAATGGTAACTTAGTTATGAGTATCATGATCTGTGATGTGCTTATGGCTTAGCTTGTTACTGCCTAACCAGTTAATGCTCATGCCCATGAGTATACCTAGGCTAAAAGCCATGATGTGGGTGACACTAGCTTCAGGCAGGCTTGATATCAACAGGTAAAATGTCGATAAATTTATTGCTCCAGCAATCAAGGCTATAGCAGTAGATAACAGTAATTGGCTGGTTATGGCCCTGTGCCGCCTACCTCTAAACGTGAAGTACCTATTAGCTAAACTTGTGAGTAATACCGCGCCGATGAAAGCTAGAATGCGTGCTGATAACGGCGACAGTTCTAACCCATGCATTAGGGTAAAAAATACCGCCATATCAAATATAAAACCAGCTGCGCCCACCAGTAAAAATCCAGTACCAGTGGGATGTTGTTGATAAAGCCTTAATAGCTTAGCTTTACAATAAGCAGGCAAATTTACTCGCATATTAATAGCGACTTTCATTGGACAGCTTTGGCCCGCAAAGAAGTAAGTTTCGCACCTTCCCTTGATAGACATTCTTACAAGAAGCTAGCGCGGGTTTGCCCAATAAGTGGTGCTCAACAATAAGGTAATGGCGAGGCAAAGCGAGGGATTGCCACTGCGTGAGAGTCGGAATTTTTTTGGCTTGCCCTAAGCTATAAAAACGGCCAGAAAATGGCTGCTTTTCAAGATAGTAGCTAGGTATGTCTTGGCTTCGCTGCGACAATAAATAACGCTCACTTTTGACAGCACCATTATCCTTATTCACCACAATAATAGCGGCTATCAATAATGCCGGTGACACTAGAGTAAGCCAATACCATTTACCTAAACCTTGCTGCCAGGCTTTGCTTATCAATAAGGCCAGAGCTGGAATACCCGGCAACACATAAGCGGGCAGAATATTGCCAGCAAAGGTAAATAAGATTAAGGGCGCGAATAACCAGCACAGCAGAAAGGCGCTCAAACTATCGAGTTTGCCTTGATTATGCTTGGCAAGCTTGGCTAATGCGGCGGGCAACAAAAATGACCAAGGCAAGGCTGTCAGCAAGAAAAAAATCCAAATCATTCCCCTTGGTTGGTCGTGTGCAGTGCCGTATAGATCGCCCGCCCAGCCACTTTGGGTAAACCTAAGCCAATGCTCACCAATAATAAAGTAGTGTAAAAATCCAGGAGTGGCTTGCTCGGCCATTAAATACCAAGGCAAGGTGAGTGCGAGTAACAGGGCACTGCCAGATAGGAGGGGAATTCTTTGCCACAACAAATGCCACATCTTATTTATGCCATATTGCCATAACAGCCAAATACCACTGCTCAAGCCAAATAACACTAAAATTAACGGACCTTTTGCTAATAATCCCAATGCTAGCCCAGTAAACCCAACATAGGCATAGTTCTTCTCCCCCTGCCAAGCGAGGTAAAAACCTGTCATGGCCAAGGTAAAGGCCAGCGCTAAGGCTATGTCGGTCATCACAGCGCCGGTACAAATGTAAAACACAGGTATTGCACTTAAGATAAGCATGCTTGGCAGCGCTGGTACTTGCATTTTATAGGCAAATTTACCGATAACGGCCAGCAAGATTACCGCTGCGAGCCAATGGGGCAGACGAATAAAAAATTCGCTGGCATCGAATAAAGCGATAAAACTGGCACTCATCCAAGTGTGCAGTGGCGGTTTACCCCAAAAAGGCACTCCGTAATCAAATTGCGGCGTGAGCCAGTTGCCAGTCTCTACCATTAGACGTGCCATTTCGCCGTAACGGGCTTCAGTGGTATCCATCAAGGGATAAAGCCCAAGTGAGATAAGGCGAATAATAAGTAGCAGTGCTAATAAAGCCCAAGCTCTATTGGCGGTAAATATTCGAGTCATGGTGTTATCCTAAATAGCTGATATTAGATTTAGCCGCACTAGCCTCTGTGGCTTGGCTTGTTTGAGTGCTCGCTTGGCCATGCTTGGAACTCGCTTGATGATTTATGGTTTCAATCAGGTAAATCGGCCTTTGCTTTACTTCGACAAACACCCTTCCTAAATATTCACCAATTAAGCCTAAAGCCAGTAGCTGCATGCCTGCAAACGTCAGCTGTACCACCATAAGTGAAGGGTAACCTGCAACCGTGTCACCATAAACTAAGGTTTTGGTGACAACCCAGCTGCCATAGCCAAAGGCAAATAATGCCGTGATCACGCCGCACCAGGTGGCTATTCGTAAAGGTTTGAAGCTAAATGAAGTAATACCGTCCATCGCAAGGCCTAACAACTTGGTGTAGTTCCATTTTGTTTCACCGCAAAAGCGCGGATCACGATCGAACTCTAATGTTTGTTGTGAGAAGCCAGGCCAGCTGAAAATGCCTTTCATAAAACGATTACGCTCAGGCAAGGTGTTGATGCAGTCCACGACTTGGCGGCTCATTAATCTGAAGTCACCGACATTTTCTGGAACCGGAGAATCCGACATCCAGTTAATCAAGCGATAAAAGCTTGCGGCAGAGAAGCGTTTAAACCAAGTTTCGCCTAAACGCTTGCGGCGTTTCATATTGACGACATCAAAGCCTTGTTGCCAAGCGCTCATCATTTGGGGGATTAATTCAGGGGGATCTTGAAGGTCTGCATCGAGCAAGATAACCGCTAAACCACGGGCCTGCATCAAGCCTGCTGACATCGCAGCTTCTTTGCCAAAATTACGGCTAAGCTTGATACACTGATGCTCACATTGATGGGGTGACAGTGAGCTTAATGCCTGCCAGCTGTCATCACAGCTGCCATCATCGACAAAGATAATTTCAGTGCTGACATTTAATTGCGCTATAACTGGAACTAATCGGGCCATTAAGGGCTCAATCATTGGCGATTCATTATAAATTGGAATGATAAGCGACAGGCAGATCTCAGTGCTGGAGCTTGCTGATAATGGTGGATGAGAGGACATAAGATTACCCTGAGTGATTTAATTGGTGTCAGTCTAATTAGGCTTAAGTGGAGGAAATGTTATCGACAAAACTTTCACAAAAATGCTGTTAAATTAGGGACGGTCAACGAGGAACTAGCCCAGAAATGAATCCATTGAAATTACTGATTATTGAAGATAATGCTGATGTTGCTGGCATATTAGGTGACTATTTTGAAGCCAAAGGCGCCGAGCTGGACTTTGCCGATAATGGCGAGTTAGGGCTATCTTTAGCGCAAGCATTCGATTTTGACGCCATAGTGCTAGATCTGATGTTGCCCAGAATGGATGGTTTGAGCCTTTGTCGTACTTTGCGTTCCTTAGGCTGTTCAACGCCTATTTTGATGTTGACGGCTTTAGACAATAAAGAGGATCTACTCACAGGGTTTGAAAGTGGCGCCGACGATTATTTGGGTAAACCCTTCGATCTAGATGTGGTCAACGCCAGAGTACACGCCTTGGTGAATCGCCACAGGGGCAAGGTGGCGCAGCAGAATTTACAGTTTGCCGATATTGAATTAAATATCGCTAAGCATGAAGTCAGGCGCAGTGGCAAACTGCTTGTCCTGACCCCCACCACCTATAAAATATTATCCCTTTTACTGCAGCACGCCCCTAACATCGTTAAAAAAGAGCAGCTCGAGTCAGAATTATGGGGCGATAATCCACCTAACGGTGATATTTTGCGTAGTCACATTTATCAGCTTCGCAATCAATTAGATAAACCTTTTAACATGCCTCTTTTGGTGACTATCCCCAAGGTGGGCTTTAAATTGTGCCAACAAACGGGCCTAAACGAATGATCAACAAGCGTTACTCCTCAGTCACGAGTTTATCTCGCAAGCTGATGTTGTATTTCAGTGCGATCGCAATTTTAGTGGGCCTGCTGCTGTATGTGACTAGCTTAGGTGTGATGCAGTGGATTGAAGATCAGGTGAGCCAAAATGAACTGCAGCAAAGCCAAGTTTATGCCATTAGTGAGTTTAAAGGTGAGGCCAATCGGCCGCTGTCTATAGGCTTACATACTATGGCTTATTACTCCCTCGATACTGTGCCAGTACAGTACGGTGATGTTAGCCGCTACCCCATAGATTATATCGGTGAGGTGGTCTCTGATTCGCCTTACAGCGCCCTTGGTGACGTGCTACCAAAGCTGCTTAGTAATCTTGATGGGCAACAATTTGAAGAGTTCTTTTTACTAAAAAGTGAGTTCGAGTATCAGGGCTTACGCTATCCGCTTTACCTGATTACGCCTTCTGAAACCATAGAGCTCAGTGATAATGAATGGCTAGTGATTAAGTTGGCAGTATTTATCATTATACTGTTGTTATTTATCGCTTTTGGCTTTGCTATGCATAAGTTGTCAAAGCGATTAATTGAACCTGTAGTGCAGCTTAATCGACAACTAAAATCGGCCTCCTTGCCGCAGGCATTTACTGTGCCTGAGACCTCAGCGGCTGAGTTTAATCAATTGGCGCAAAGCCTGAATTTCTATCGCCAGCAAACAGATGCCATGATAAAGCAAGAGCAAAGCTTTGCTCGCTACGCCAGCCATGAACTGCGTACTCCTCTGACTGTGATCATGGGGGCAGCAAAACTCCTTGAGCAAGATGTGTCAGAGGCTTTTCAAGCAAAGCAAAGAGATAGAATACTGCGCTCCGCCATTGGCATGCAGCAGACTGTTGATGCGCTGCTGCAATTGGTAAAGCAAGAAAAGGGCACCGAGCCAGATGTCCCTAGGCCGCTACAGCAACAAGAAGTTGACAGTATTCTTGAGTCACTGCAGCCACTGGCTAAGAGTAAATCGGTGAAGCTAACCCTACAGTTTGAATTGGCGCCGATAATTTTGCTTAAGCCTGCAGTAGTCAAAATATTACTCACTAATCTTATCAGTAACGCCATTCATGCTAGTGATACAGGCGAAATAATTATAGTGATCACTAAGGGTAAAATTAGCGTTAAGGACCAAGGTCGAGGTTTAGATAAAGCAGTTAAAGAGGTCTCAGATGGCCATGGTCTTGGCTTGCTGATTGTCGACGCGTTATGTCAGCGGTACCAATTGATTTTTAGCCTCACCGCCAATACCAGCAGTGGTTGCAGCGCTAACTTAGTTTTGCCTCTGTTGTATTTCCCTAGCGCTCAGTCAGCTAAGTAATGCAATGGGAAAAATTGCGCTTAGGTCGAGTGTAAATCTAGTAATAATAGGTGGTAGTCATCAATGGCGGGGAAGTCAGTAAACACTTGATTGGGCTTTTTGCTGTCTGGATTCATTATGCCAAGCTGGTGGCCAACACCGGCGCGGCGTGATGCAGCGAGGATAACTTCACTGTCATCAATAAACAGGCAGCGAGCTGGGTCTAAGTTAAATTTTTCAAATCCATGGCGCCAAAACTCAGGATGCTCCTTGGGATAACCACTTTCATGGCTCGACAATATGGCATCTAATCCAGATGCAAGCTCAGTGTGCTCAAGTTTAAGATTTAAGCTTTTAGGGTGAGCATTAGTAAATAAAATTCGCTTTTTGTTGGCATCCCCCAAGGCTTGCAAAAACGGCATGCTGTCTTGACGCAATTGAATGCGTTCAGCGATAGAGTAGTGCAAAGTTAAAATATCCAAACCTAACTCTTGCTGCCAATAATCTAAGCAATACCAATCTAAGGTGCCATGCACCTTTTTATAAGCCAATTCCACTAAGTTTTGAGCTGCCTGCGGACTTATGCCTCTTTGCAGGCTTAATTGCTGCGGCACTAACGTAAGCCAGAAATGGTTATCAAAGTGCAAATCAAGCAAGGTGCCATCCATATCCAGTAGCACGGTATCTATGGTATCCCAATCAAACATTTTTAATCCTATGGTTTGCTACTAGTTATAAAACTAGAGTCTAGAGAGAACACTTATTTTAACCTTGTACTTTTAGTATTTTGTGCTATTTACTTATATCCAGCTATTATTAACAAAGTACAAACTAATTATTAGGTGAAAGCGGCTGTTTGTTAATATTTTTATCTAGCGATATATTTTATATTGGTAATTCTAGCTTGGCTGGAGTATTGATTCGTGGCATATTTACGCTTTTTTTAAAACATCAGTCTAAAGATGTATCTTAACATTCAAGGTCTCTAATGCTCATTGATTTTTAATGATTTAGTGTGGTGCGTGAGTGGCTAAGGTTTATATAGCATTTATATTGGTAAGCAGGTGTATAGCTTGATAAATATTATGATGTACATTTTTTATGCTCTAAAATGATAAACATTAAAAAATAATCAAATTAAGTTGAAGAGGGTGCCAATGAATATTCTGCTGAAAAACCTTTACAGGTTGAGTGCTGAACGCTTCTCTAGAAGAAGCAAAGGATTAATAGAAAATAGGTCATTTACACTCTTCTTTCGGTGGTTACTTATCTTGCCATTGTTGCTTTGTTCCAATCAGCTTATGGCGGCTAAGTTTACTATGACGCCTTATACTGGGGGCGGTACGCCTGCTGTGATGACAACTGCTGATGACGGAACAACAACATTAACGGCTACTCGCTCTGATGGGGCTAATTTCGCTGGTGTTTCTTCGGGGTTTTTAGACCCAGGGGTGATGGGGGGAGCCGTTGCTTATACTGTGACATTTAATGTGCCGATCACAGTGTCTAGCCTTCAAATCGGTGAGTTTACTAATAATTCCACAAGCAACCATTATGTGATGACGCCCAATGTGGGCACTCCTTGGAGCATTGCTGATAACGATGGCGCTATTGTTGGAGCGATTGCGACACATACTCCGTCAGACTGGGTAGGGGTTACATCAATAACCTACTCTTATTCGGTAAATAATTGGCGTGTTGGGATTGATAACTTGGTATTTACTGTCTCCGCTCCCCCGAGTATTACCAGTGCTAACTATGATGCTAATACTGGAATATTGGCTGTTACAGCGCCTAGTATGAGTGTTGGCGACACTATAGATGTGAGTAAACTGACGTTAACCGGTCGCAATGATGGCGCTTATACCCTGACTAGCTCCAATGTAACAGCCAGTAGCTCAAGTACCTTCTCTGTTACGTTAAATGCTGCTGATAAACTGGCAATTAATGGTTTATTAAATCAAAACGGTTTCGATGCTATTAACGGAAGCGTTTATAATTTGGCAGCAGCAGTTAGCTGGAATGCTACACGAGCTTCACCAGCCGATTTAACAGGCAATAGCATAACTGTCAGTAATGTGAGCGCTCCTAGCGTTACCTCTGCTACTTACGATAGCAGCACCCATGTGCTTACCGCTACAGGTACTAATTTTGTTGGGCTTCTCGGCGCCAATAATGATATTAGGGTTAGTTTATTAACCATAACAGGTGAAGGTGGTACACCTTATACGCTTACTTCTCCCGATGTAGAGGTTATTAGTTCGACTGCATTTTCTGTGACTTTAAATGCGACTGACTATGCTATGGTCGAAACCATTTTCAACAAAACTGGCAGCAACTCTACTAGCGGTACAAGCTATAATTTAGCTGCAGCGGATGATTGGAACAGTGAAATCACAGGTGGCAATATTGCAGATGCTTCAAATGCAGTGACTGTATCGAATGTCCCTTTCCCTTCGATTAGTAGTGCCACTTATAATGCCAGTAGTGGAATGCTAGTGGTTACTGGTAGTGGACTTGTCAGCAAAGCGGGTGCTTTGAATGATATTGATGTATCTAAACTAACGATTAGTGGTGATGCTAATAGTTATGCCCTCACCTCAGCTAGCGTTGAACTCACCAATGGCAGTAGCTTTTCTATTACCCTTAATAGTACGGATAAAGATGCACTAATTAGTCGTCTCAATAAAAATGGTACTAGTTCAACGGGTGCAGTAACTTATAATATTGCAGCAGCAGAAGACTGGAATAGAGGTGCAGATCTCGCTCTTGATATCGCAGACCTAACTGGTAACGGCATCACTGTGAGTAATGCCGCTACTATACCTGATGCCCCGTTAATAGGCACTGCAACAGCTGGTGATACTCAAGCTAGTGTGAGTTTTACCGCTCCAGTGAGTAATGGTGGCGCAGCAATCACTGCATATACTGTTACTGCAAATCCTAGTGGTTTTACGGCTACAGGCTCATCATCCCCGCTGACAGTGACAGGCCTGACCAACGGAACTGCCTATAGCTTCACTGTTACGGCCACCAATATCGTAGGAATCAGTGCTGCCTCAGCTGCATCCAATAGCGTTATTCCAAAGGTTGCCAATAGTGCGCCGGTTGCAACCAATACCAG
>NZ_JACJDV010000065.1 GCF_014163735.1 Shewanella sp. SR44-3 | reverse complement strand
GCGCAAAATATCCCTTAAGTGGCAACTCAGATTAACAGCGTTAATCCTCAAGTATTTGCGGCAAAAACAGCCACAAACTTTACCTTTACGTAAACTTCATATATCTTGCAATGAAAGACGTATTTTAGGTGGCCCATGAGCACATTACACAATCCACAATCCACATATTCCATCAGTGATTTATCGAAAGAGTTCGATATCACCACTCGCAGCATTCGTTTTTATGAAGACCAAGGCTTGATTAAACCAAAGCGTCGCGGTCAAACGCGGGTTTACAGCCTAAAAGACAGAGTACGCTTAAAGCTTATTCTGCGCGGTAAGCGTTTAGGCTTTTCCTTAGCCGAAACCCGTCGATTATTTGAACTTTATGATGCAGATAAGAGCAGCACAGCACAACTTAATACCATGCTGGATTTAGTTAACGATAAAAAATACGCCCTACAACAGCAGATGGATGACATCAAAGTGGTATTAATGGAGCTAAATTCAGCCGAGCTACAGTGCCGCACAGCCCTTGAGCAAAACGAGCTAAAAAAAGCTTAACACTCAACTAAATATTGCACTAATCATTCAACTCACTATATGAAAACCATCTTAGCCTTACCTCAATTGGGGCCACATTGTGGGAGGTAAAGCCAAGATGTCAGCAGTACATATACACAATGAAAAGTACAAAGTAAAAAATACAAAAAAAAGTGAATAAGTCACTATAAATTATAAGAATAGTTAAACAACAGGACACAACACTATGAGCGCACTCTACACAAGCCTTAACTTTGGTCTGGGCGAAGATATCGATATGCTGCGTGATGCAGTCCAAGGCTTTGCTGCGAATGAAATTGCCCCCATCGCCGCCCAAGTGGACAGCGACAATGCCTTCCCTAACCAGCTCTGGCCAGTGCTAGGTGACATGGGTCTGTTAGGGGTGACCGTGCCAGAAGAATTTGGCGGCGCCAACATGGGGTATTTAGCTCACGTGATTGCCATGGAAGAAATCTCCCGTGCCTCAGCCTCCATCGGCCTAAGCTACGGCGCTCACTCTAATTTATGTGTGAACCAAATCAATCGTAACGGTAATGAAGCCCAAAAAGCCAAGTACCTGCCAAAATTAGTCAGCGGTGAGCACATTGGCGCGCTGGCCATGAGTGAGCCAAATGCAGGTTCAGACGTCGTTTCCATGAAACTTAACGCCCGCAAAGAGGGTGACCGTTACATACTGAACGGCAATAAAATGTGGATCACCAACGGTCCAGATGCCCACACCTATGTGATTTACGCTAAAACAGACATAAGCAAAGGTGCCCACGGCATCACAGCCTTTATTGTCGAGCGTGGCTCAAAAGGTTTTACTCAAGCGCAAAAGCTCGACAAACTCGGTATGCGCGGCTCTAACACCTGTGAGCTAGTATTTGAAGACTGTGAAGTGCCAGAAGAAAACATTCTAGGTGGCCTAAACAATGGCGTAAAAGTGTTGATGAGTGGCCTAGATTACGAGCGCGTGGTGTTATCTGGCGGCCCGCTTGGGATCATGGCGGCCTGTATGGATATCGTAGTGCCTTACATCCACGAGCGTGAGCAATTTGGTAAGTCCATCGGTGAGTTCCAGTTGGTTCAAGGCAAACTTGCCGACATGTACACAGGCATGAATGCCGCCCGCTCTTACGTGTATAACGTGGCTCGTTCATGCGATCGCGGCGAAACTACCCGTAAAGATGCCGCCGGCGCTATCCTTTATAGCGCTGAGCTTGCTACCAAAATGGCCTTAGATGCCATACAGCTACTTGGCGGCAACGGTTACGTTAACGAGTACGCCACAGGGCGACTGCTTCGCGATGCTAAATTGTATGAAATTGGCGCTGGCACCTCAGAAATCCGCCGCATGCTCATTGGCCGTGAACTGTTCAACGAGTCTAAGTAACCCATTTCTGTCTGGCGAGGCTCTGCCCTCGCCCTTTTATTTGCTTCATTAAGGATATTATCGTGACGCAACTGAGCAGCCGAATTAATGCCCGCAGCGACGAATTTAAAGCCAAGTATGATGATATGGCGTTATTGGTCGACGATCTCAAACAAAAACTCACAAAAATTGAACAAGGTGGCGGCCCTGTAGCCCTAGAGCGTCATTTATCTCGAGGTAAATTACTGCCGCGCCAACGAGTAGAAAAACTGCTCGACCCAGGCTCGCCTTTCTTAGAATTATCGCAATTTGCCGCTTTCGAGGTCTACGATGAAGACGTACCCGCGGCGGGCATTATTGCTGGCATTGGCCGCGTCAGCGGCGTCGAATGCATGATCATCGCTAACGATGCCACAGTCAAAGGCGGCACTTACTACCCCATTACGGTAAAAAAGCATTTACGCGCCCAAGACATTGCCAGCCGCTGCCACTTGCCTTGTATCTATTTAGTTGACTCAGGCGGCGCTAACTTACCGCGCCAGGATGAAGTGTTTCCAGACCGCGACCATTTCGGCCGCATCTTTTATAACCAAGCGCAAATGTCAGCCAAGGGCATACC
The DNA here is from genome assembly GCF_014163735.1 of Shewanella sp. SR44-3. Lineage (GTDB taxonomy): Bacteria > Pseudomonadota > Gammaproteobacteria > Enterobacterales > Shewanellaceae > Shewanella. Next base: position 6,717 of record NZ_JACJDV010000065.1, on the reverse strand, counting down.
GCAAATTGCCGTGGTGATGGGCCTTTGTACTGCAGGTGGCGCTTATGTGCCGGCCATGGCGGACGAGTCCATTATCGTTAAAGAGCAAGGCACCATTTTCTTAGCTGGTCCGCCGCTGGTAAAAGCCGCCACAGGCGAGGAAGTCAGCGCAGAAGAGCTTGGCGGCGCCGAAGTGCACACTAAAATCTCTGGGGTTGCCGATCATTTAGCCCAGAATGATGATCACGCCTTAGAGCTTGCTCGTCGCGCCGTGACCCGCCTTAATCATCAAAAGAAAATTACTTGCCTTTTAAGCCCAGTTCAGCCACCTAAATTTGATATCAGCGAGCTTTACGGCATCGTCGGCACAGATCTTAAAAAGCCCTTCGATGTCAGAGAAGTTATCGCTCGTATCGTCGATGACTCAGACTTTGATGAATTTAAAGCCAACTATGGGGCAACCTTAGTGTGCGGTTTTGCCCGCATTCACGGCTATCCTGTGGGCATAGTCGCCAACAACGGCATCTTGTTCTCTGAGTCGGCGCAAAAAGGCGCCCACTTCATTGAGCTGTGCTGTCAACGCAAAATTCCTTTACTCTTCTTGCAAAATATCACCGGCTTTATGGTGGGTAAAAAGTACGAGCACGAAGGCATTGCCAAGCACGGCGCTAAAATGGTGACCGCGGTGTCTTGTGCCAATGTGCCTAAGTTTACTGTGATCATCGGCGGCAGCTATGGAGCGGGTAACTATGGTATGTGTGGCCGCGCGTTCGAGCCGACTATGATGTGGATGTGGCCCAATGCGCGCATCTCAGTGATGGGCGGCGAGCAAGCCGCAGGCGTATTAGCCACAGTGCGCCGCGATGGTCTCGCCCGTAAGGGTCAAGACTGGTCCAAGGAAGAAGAACAAGCCTTTAGGGCGCCAATTGTGGCCCAGTACGATAAAGAAGGTCATCCATATCATGCCAGTGCGCGCCTGTGGGACGATGGCATTATTGACCCAGCTCAAACTCGCGATGTAGTTGGCCTTGCCCTATCAGCAGCGCTCAATGCGCCGATTGAAGACACCCGTTTTGGTGTGTTTCGCATGTAATTGCGCCGCTGTAAAGCTATGTTCGAGACAGAGTGATAGGGATAAAAAAAATGAATAATAATCAACAGCCTTCATATGTACACACTAGCCTTAATGATGGCGTGGGCGAACTCATACTCGACCGCCCCGATGTACACAATGCCTTCGATGAAGTCATGATTGCCCAAATGATAAGTGCCATTGAAGCCTTTACCGAGGATGCAAACTGCCAAGTCTTAGTGCTGCGGGCCAATGGCAAAAATTTCAGTGCTGGGGCCGATCTTAACTGGATGCGCAAGCAAGCCCAGATGGATTTTGAGCAAAACCTTAACGATGCCAATGAGCTGGCAAAGCTGATGCATCTGTTAGACAAGTTTCCAAAACCTAGCCTTGCCTTAGTGCAAGGGGCGGCCTTTGGCGGCGCCTTAGGCCTAATTTGCTGCTGCGATATTGTCATCAGTAATAGCCGGGCAAGCTTTTGTTTAAGTGAGGTTAAACTCGGCTTACTGCCTGCTGTCATCAGCCCTTATGTGGTGCGCGCCATGGGCAATCGCCAAGCCAGACGCTACATGCTTACCGCCGAGCGCTTCGATGCCCAAAGTGCCCTTACGCATCAAGTCATTCACCAAATAAATGATGACTTAGACGCCGCCGCCAAACCCTTTATCGACGCCTTTAAAGCCAACAGTCCCCAAGGTATGGCCTGGGTTAAAACCTTAGTCTCACGCCTTGAAGATGGCGTTATCGATGAGGCAACCCTTGCCTACACTAGCGAGCAAATCGCCCGCATTCGTGTATCAACAGAAGCCCAAGAAGGCTTAAATGCTTTCTTCGACAAGCGTCAACCAAACTGGTCCCAAGCTGCAACGCCAGTCAAAGGAGCTCAATAATGTTCACTAAGTTACTTATCGCCAACCGCGGTGAAATCGCCTGTCGCATCATTAAAACCGCTAAAAGCATGGGCGTGCGCACCATTGCCTTGTATTCGGATGCCGACAAAGATGCTCGCCACGTGGCCATGGCCGATGAATCTTTCTATTTAGGCGGCAGTGCACCGGCAGATTCTTATTTAAAAGCCGATGTGATTATCGACATCGCCAAAAAAGCCGGCGCAGGTGCCATTCACCCAGGCTATGGTTTCTTATCTGAAAACGCCGACTTTGCCCGCAAGTGTGAGCAAAATGGCATTGCCTTCGTGGGGCCTGGCAGTGAAGCCATAGATGCCATGGGCAGTAAAAGCGCCGCTAAAGAAATCATGGGTAAAGCCAATGTGCCGCTAGTGCCTGGCTACCATGGCGATGATCAGAGTGATGATAACCTAGTACATCAAGCCAAACTTATTGGCTTTCCACTGCTTATCAAGGCGGCCTATGGCGGCGGTGGTAAAGGCATGCGCATCGTTGAAAATGAAAGTGAAATCTTAGCGGCGGTGAAATCTGCTCGCCGTGAAGCCACCTCCTCATTTGGTAACGACAAGCTGTTGATGGAGCGCTACCTGCGCCAACCTAGGCACGTTGAAGTGCAAGTGTTTGCCGACACCCATGGCAACGTGATTTATTTATCCGATAGGGACTGCTCTATTCAGCGCCGCCATCAAAAAGTGGTGGAAGAAGCCCCAGCCCCAGGTTTGTCCGACGCCCTTCGCGTGCAAATGGGTCAAGCCGCGGTTGCTGCCGCTAAAGCCATCGATTATGTGGGCGCGGGTACGGTTGAGTTTCTACTGGACACCGACAACAGCTTCTACTTTATGGAAATGAACACCCGCTTACAGGTTGAGCATCCAGTAACAGAAATGGTCACAGGGCAAGACTTAGTCAAGTGGCAGCTAATGGTCGCAAGTGGCGATGAATTACCCCTTACGCAGCAAGAAGTGCGCATTCACGGCCACTCTTTTGAAGTGCGCATTTACGCTGAAGATCCGCAAAATGATTTTCTGCCCGCCAGCGGTAAGTTAAACTTTTTGCGTGAACCTGAGCAAAACCAGCATGTGCGCATAGATTCAGGCATACGTGAAAACGATGTCATCAGTAACTTCTATGACCCCATGATAGCCAAACTCATCGTGTGGGATGAGTCGCGCCCCCGCGCCCTGCAGCGCCTAGTACATGCCCTTGAGTCCTATCAGATAAGTGGCCTTAGGCACAACATAGAGTTCTTGGCTAATATTGCCGAGCACCCCGCCTTTGCCGCCGCCGACTTTAGCACAGACTTTATCGAACGCTACGGCGATGCCCTGATTGGCAGCGCTTCCAGCGAAGCCCAAACCGCGTTAGCGTTAGCAGGGCTGTATCAAGTACTCTCCCGCAAGCAAGCGGCAAAAGCCTTGGCAATTAATAGTCAAGACCCTCACTCTCCTTGGGGACAAATGAGCGGCTTTAGGCTCAATAGCAACAGCATTCATCATGTGGCGCTATTGTGTGATGAAACGCCTGAAACCAAAGATGGCGAGCAGCCGCTGCACAATTTATTACTTGTGGCTCAAGCTGACGGCTATCAATTAACTGTAATCAACCCTTATACCTTAGATGAGCAAGTGCTTAACCTCAGTGGTGAGCTAAGGGATGATGTGTTATTGGCGGAAATTAACGGCCATAAGTCTAAAATTCCGGTAAGCCATCAAGGGGATGAGTTTACCCTGTTCTTGTCCTCTGGCAGCTACCATTTCAAGGCGGTATTGGCTCAAGTTGCTGAAGAGCAAGTGAGCAGTGTTGATAAACTTAAAGCGCCGATGAACGGCACAGTGGTGACGCACTTAGTGGATGTTGGCGCTAGCGTTACCGCAGGCCAAGGTTTACTTGTGATGGAAGCCATGAAGATGGAATACACCATTGAGTCTCCTTTTGATGGCACAGTGACAGCGTTTTACTTCCAAAGCGGCGAGCTGGTCACAGACGGTGCTCAGTTGCTTGAAGTCGAGCCGCTAGCTGTTGACATAGTAAACGCTAACAACAAGGAGGCCTAGATGGAATACATCACCCGTTCAGAAGCCCCCTTTGATGGCACAGTGACAGCGTTTTACTTCCAAAGCGGCGAGCTGGTCACAGACGGTGCTCAGTTGCTTGAAGTCGAGCCGCTAGCGGTCGCTGACACTGCAGACGCTAAGGGCGAGGAGGCGTAGATGGAATACATCACCCGTTCAGAAGCCCCTTTTGATGGCACAGTGACAGCGTTTTACTTTCAAAGCGGCGAGTTAGTCACAGACAGCGCTCAGCTGCTTGAAGTCGAGCCGCTAGCGGTCGATGACACTGCAGACGCTAAGGGCGAGGAGGCGTAAATGTTGCCAACTAATGTCAGTATCTTCGAGGTGGGCGCCCGCGATGGCCTGCAAAATGAGGCTAGCGTACCAACGGAGGCGAAAATTGCCTTAATTGAGCAGTTAGCGGACGCTGGCGTTAAGCGCATCGAGGCGGCAAGCTTTGTGTCGCCTAAATGGGTGCCGCAAATGGCGGACTCTAGTGCTGTGCTTCAAGGCATTAAGCGCCAGCAAGGCGTGGTATACAGCGCCTTGACGCCAAACCTTAAGGGGCTCGAACTTGCGATTGCAGCAGGTGCTGATGAGGTGGCAATATTTGGTGCCGCCTCTCAAAGCTTTAGCCATAAGAACATTAACTGCTCCATCGAGGAGTCTATCGAGCGCTTTATCCCTTTGATGGATATGGCAAAACAGAGGAATATCGCGGTTCGCGGTTATGTGTCCTGCGTGCTTGGCTGCCCCTATGAAGGTGAGATAAAGGCCTCGGAAGTGGCCCGGGTGTCTGAAATCCTTTACAACATGGGCTGTTATGAAATATCTCTGGGTGACACCATAGGCATTGGCACCGCCAATAATGCCCGTAGAATGCTGGAAACCGTGGCAGAGCTTGTGCCCATAGACAAATTAGCGCTGCATTTTCATGACACTTATGGTCAGGCCCTTGCCAATATTCAAGCTTGCCTGCCCACAGGAATAAGCGTATTTGACTCATCGGTTGCTGGCCTTGGGGGGTGCCCCTACGCTAAAGGCGCCTCTGGCAACTTGGCGACCGAAGATCTCATTTATATGCTCCACGGCATGGGCATAGACACAGGCATAGACTTAACTAAGCTTATTCAGGCTGGCAAGAATATCAGTCAGGCCTTGGGCCGCATGAGCGCCTCAAAAGTGGCTAACGCGCTGGGCTAGACAAGGTTTACGGATTACGGATTACGGTAGATTCTAGATTCTAGATTCTCAAAAAATCATAAAATAACGATTAAGGACAACAAGATGGCAGGATTCAATAAAGTCGTCCACAGCTACGATGAAGCCCTCAAAGGCTTATCTGACGACATGACAATTATGGTCGGTGGCTTTGGCCTGTGCGGCATCCCTGAGGGATTAATTAACCACATGGTAAAGCTTGGCGTTAAAGGCTTAACCGCCATTTCAAACAATGCTGGCGTGGATGATTTCGGCCTAGGTTTACTGCTACAGCAGCGTCAAATCAATACCATGATAGCCTCCTATGTGGGCGAGAACGCCACCTTCGAGCAGCAAATGCTATCCGGTGAATTAAACGTCATCTTGACCCCACAGGGTACCTTGGCCGAGAAAATTCGTGCCGGCGGTGCTGGTATCCCCGCCTTTTTCACTGCCACAGGTTACGGCACCCCTATCGCCGATGGCAAAGAGACCCGCGAAATCAAGGGCCGCCATTATGTGCTAGAAGAGTCCTTAACCGCAGATTTCGCCTTAGTGCGCGCCTGGAAAGCCGATACCATGGGTAACCTAGTATTTCGCAATACCGCCGCCAACTTTAATCCTATGATGGCCACAGCGGGTAAAATCACAGTAGTGGAAGTAGAAGAAATTGTAGAGCCTGGTGAGCTTGACCCAAACCATATTCATACCCCAGGTATTTATGTGGATCGCGTCATCAAGGCAAGCTTTGAGAAACGCATCGAGCAGCGCACAGTCAAAGTTGCCACAGCAGCGGCGAAATAAGGGAGTACATCACAATGGCACTAACAAGAGAACAACTGGCCCAGCGCGTTGCCAGAGAATTGCAAGACGGCTTTTACGTCAACCTTGGTATTGGCATCCCAACCCTTGTGGCCAATTACATTCCAGCAGGCATGGAAGTCATGCTGCAGTCTGAAAACGGCCTATTAGGCATGGGGGAATTCCCAACAGAAGACACCATAGATGCTGATCTCATCAACGCTGGTAAGCAAACCGTGACTGCGGTAGCGGGCGCGTCATTCTTCTCATCGGCTGAAAGCTTTGCCATGATCCGTGGCGGTCATGTGGATTTAACTGTGCTTGGCGCCTTTGAAGTGGACGTCGATGGCTCTATCGCCTCGTGGATGATCCCAGGCAAGCTCATCAAGGGCATGGGCGGCGCGATGGATTTAGTCGCAGGCGCTGACAATATTATCGTGACTATGATGCACGCCGACAAACACGGCAACTCAAAGCTGCTGCCAAAGTGTGAGTTACCCTTAACCGGTTTTGGCTGCATCAAACGAGTCATGACAGATTTAGCCTTTATGGAAATCAAAGACGGCGCCTTCCACCTGCTGGAGCGCGCCCCAGGGGTGTCGGTCGAGGAGATTGTCTCAAAGACCGCCGGCAGACTTGTGGTCCCAGAGCATGTACCAGAGATGACGTTTTAATGCCTGCTAATTGCAGATTCTAGATTCTAGAC
>NZ_JACJDV010000064.1 GCF_014163735.1 Shewanella sp. SR44-3 | reverse complement strand
GCTTTGAAACATTCTATTTGAAGGCTTCAAACTGACTCGTTAGTTACCGCAATAATGGCGTGAGCCGCTTGCCGTGTCAGTGGTTGCGCATTATAGGGAGCTTAATTTTTTACGCAAGGGCTTTTATGCATAAAACTCATCAAGCGTTCAGCTTTTGGCCATTAAGGTGTTTTTTTGCCTGTAACGGCTGTTTTTTACACTTTAGTTGTGACACTGGTAACTTATTTTTATCATTTGAGCTCGTTTTTTCTACAGCGCTCTGGTTAATCCCTCAATTATTCATTAGTATATGTGGGCTTTTAACAGATATTTATCATTTATTTTTATATTAGAGATTATTTTATGCAGAAATCATTCGTGATTGTTTTAATTGCTACGCTTGTAGGGGCGTTTGCAATATTCCAGTTTGCAGCTGACGTACCAGCCTATATTACTTTTGTTGCTGGAGCTGTACTCGCAAGTCTTATCCTAACTTTCGTTTCAGATACTTCAGCGCAATCTGATGAGCCTTATGTCGGCCCAACTATGACGCTTTATGTTGGTAATTTACCTTACCGAGTTCATGAAGGTGAAGTGAAAGAGCTCTTTGGTGAATATGGTCCGGTTAATTCAGTACGTTTAGTGCGTGATCGTAAGACAGGCCGCCGTAAAGGTTTTGGATTTGTTGAAATGTCTGAGTCTGGTGCCCAAAAGGCGATGACTAAGTTAAATGATTTCAGCTTCCAGGAAAGAACACTTAAAGTTCGTGAAGCTAAATCTCAAGAAAATGAAGCTTCTGAAAGCTAACACTTAAGAACTTACATTAAAGGGACTCTCGAATGAGAGTTCCTTTATTTTCTAACTACTACACTAGATCCTTCAATAATTGCCAAGACGACCTTACGCCGATAATCCTCACACCTATGGCGCTAACTCTCCGCTAACCTAATACATTTAATCGCTATCTCTACACTACCGAATCATGCTCACCTGAATAACACTCATATAGCCAATGACGATTAAGTGGCGAGTAAATTGCAGTCGCTAACACCATACTCTTGTAATGTTATTTTAAGACCTGCTGTTATGGCTTGTGTATAAGCCGCATAAATTATGCCTTGAGCTTGCGGCTGTTTATCTATTGCGCGAGATGACAACTCAGACAGTAATAAGCTGACAACTCTATTGGCGATGGCTTCACCTGAGTCTAGTAAATGGACATCTTCTCCAAGATAATGGCTCAACTCTTCTTTTAGCATAGGAAAGTGGGTGCAACCTAACACCAGCACATCAAGTTTAGAGGCTTTAACTGGCGCCAATATTCTTGCTAATTGTCGATTGTCTATAGGTTGCTTAGCGGCCTTTTGCTCTGCCAGCATAACAAGTTCTGATGAGCCAAATAAATCGACCTGACAATGATCGGCAAATTGACTGATTAAACTATGGGTATAATCTCGACTGACGGTGCCTGGTGTTGCAAGTACACCTATATGTTTACGCTTTGAGAGTTGAGCGGCGGGTTTAATGGCAGGCACCACCCCCACCACTGGAATACTGAGCCGCTGACGCAGCACTGGTAACACTAGAGTGCTGGCGGTATTACAGGCGACGACGACTATTGCGGCGCCTATTCTCTGCACTTGTTGGCAGATGAGTTCAACACAACCATAGATGAGCTCTGCTTCTGATAATTTGCCATAAGGCAAACGTGCGTTATCAAACAGATAGCAATAGTTCTCTGCGGGTAATTGCTTGCGGATCTCAGCCAGTACAGACAAGCCGCCTATACCTGAATCAAATACTAAAATTGGGCCTGACAACACACTCTCCGATACAAATGCCGTTCACATTGGATTCATCATCCTGCCCGCCTTCTGAGACACAAAGCGAGCATATTTATGGTTGCCAAGTTTATCACCATATTGAAGAATGCCGCTAAATTGATTTTAACGGTTCCTATATGTGCGATTAAAAGCGCGCTGTGTTTTAAATTTACTGCATTTACGTATATTATTGCGCCCTATTTAAATGCTTAAGGTGTACACGATGAATTTAGCCGCAATGGATCCCAGTAACTACGAGGCGCAGTTAGCCGAAAAAAAGCGCAAGCTGTCTGAGGATTTTGCTCAATTCACACCACCTGAGCTGGAAGTATTCTCTTCAGATCCTGCCAATTATAGAATGCGTGCTGAGTTTCGCGTTTGGCACGAAGGGGATGACCTTTACTACTATATGTTTGATAAAGTACTGGATGCGAAAGTGCGCTGTGAGCAATACTTGCCAGCTTCTACACTCATCAATGCCATCATGACCAGTCTAGTGGAAGAGCTTAGACCTAACCACAGCTTACGCCACAGATTATTCCAAGTGGATTTTTTATCTACGTTAAGCGGCGAAATCTTAGTGTCTTTGCTTTATCACCGTCAGCTTGATGAAGAGTGGCAAACACAAGCGGCAGCATTAAAACTGCGTCTGTCTAGCCAGTTTAATGTCAATATTATTGGCCGAGCTCGTAAACAGAAAATCGATCTAGATAAAGATTTCGTTGTTGAAACCATTAAGGTCAACGGCCAAGATTTACATTACAAGCAAATTGAAAACAGCTTTACTCAGCCTAATGCTAAAGTATCGATAAAAATGCTCGAATGGGCCATCGATGCCACTAAACAAAGCCAAGGTGATTTATTGGAGCTTTACTGCGGCAATGGTAACTTCACTATTGCACTAGCTCAGAATTTCAATCGCGTATTAGCCACCGAATTGGCTAAACCTTCAGTGGATGCCGCCCAATACAATATCGCCATTAACAATGTCGATAATGTGCAGATCATCCGCATGTCAGCTGAAGACTTTAGCGATGCCATGGCAAAGAAGCGCAGCTTTAGGCGCTTGGAAGGCATAGATTTAGACAGCTATAACTGCAATACCATTTTTGTAGACCCACCTAGAGCAGGTATCGATGATGAAACCCTGAAATTGATCCAAGGTTATGAGCGCATCTTGTACATTTCATGTAACCCAGAAACCCTCAAAGATAACTTACAGACCTTAAGCAACACCCATAGCATCACTCGCTTTGCCTTGTTCGACCAATTTCCTTATACCCATCATATGGAATCTGGCGTGCTGCTAGAACGTAAGTAAGCCTTATTCTTATATTAGAGACACAAAAAAGGCGCATTAATTACGCCTTTTCCATTTCAAACAGACTTTTTAGCGAATGCTTAACCTCGATTATCCATCTTATGCTGCAGGGCTTCAGCGCCTGTAGCCACCATACGCAATTGTAATACCAACTGATCAGCCAATAACTTACGATCGCTGCGCTTAAGATCCAGCGCCGACGCACCGGCATTAAAGACCAAAATGACCAAGGCTTCAGCTTGGGCTCTTGCCAATAAAGGATTACGTTTGGCGTTAGCTTCTGTGTAATGGGTAAGCTCAGAAATAAAATGCTCAATCTCACGCTCCACTGCAGCTCTAAATGCAGCAGATGTACCAGAACGTTCATGAAGCAAAATGCGAAATACGTTTGGATTAGACTCTAAGACTTCCATAAAGGTATCTACGGAAATACGGATCACACTGCCACCAGCTTCTGCTCGCTGACGACCTTTACGCATCATTTGCCTCAGCGTTAGCCCGCCTTCGTCAACCATGGTTAAGCCGAGCTCGTTCATGTCTTTAAAATGGCGATAAAATGATGTCGGTGCAATGCCGGCTTCTCTAGCAACTTCTCGAAGACTCAAGCTTGAAAAACTACGCTCTGCACTGAGCTGATTAAAAGCGGCATCGACTAAGGCGCGACGGGTTTTTTCTTTCTGCTGCGCTCTAACACCCATAACAAGATCCGTTCAGTAAAAATTAATTCACAGATAATACCGTTTTTAAATGAGAAACACAGCCTTGTTCGCCTTGACCCAAGTGCAGTGCTAAGCTAAATTAGCTTACAGATGTACGCTCAACGCGAAATTTGGAACTATTAATGAAAAAACCCCCTATTATTTGGCTCAATACCCTGTTGTTTGCCCTCACCTTACTCGGCGCTTTAGTATTAGTACCATGGCGCGGCTTAGCCCATGGTTTCGACGCCATAGAGTGGATTGCCTTTGTCGTATTAGCTTACGCTAGCGGCCTTTCTATTACCGCAGGTTACCACAGGCTCTGGTCACACAAAGCCTACAAAGCTCACCCTGTGATGCGATTCCTATTTGCCCTAGGTGGTGCACTTGCCTTGCAAAACAGTGCATTACACTGGTCTTCTGATCATCGCATTCACCATAAACATGTAGACAATAATGACAAAGATCCCTACTCAGCCAAGCTAGGGTTCTGGTATAGCCACATAGGTTGGATGCTGCGTGAATACCAAGCTCATCGTTATCATGATTATAAAAATGTCCGTGATTTACAAAATGACCCCATAGTTATGTGGCAACATAAGCACTATCTGGCACTCGTCCTGCTGATGAATATAGGCCTGCCTATTTTTCTTGGTTGGTTGAATGGCGACATATTATCCATGCTGCTAATTGCTGGTTTATTGCGCCTAGTTGTAGTTCACCATTGCACCTTCTTCATTAATTCGTTGGCTCACATTTGGGGCTCGCAGCCTTATACAGATAAAAACACCGCCCGTGATAATGCCTTTTTAGCCCTACTCACCTATGGCGAGGGTTACCATAATTTTCACCATATCTTTGAGAACGACTATCGAAATGGCATTAAATGGTGGGATTACGATCCAACCAAATGGTTAATCAAGTTGATGAGCTGGGTTGGTTTAGCCAATGATTTACGCAAAGTACCGCAAGAGCGTATTGAGCGCGCGCGCCTGCAAATGCAACTACTTCGAGTGCAAAACAAAGTCGCGCATTTGCCGAACTATGATGAAGTCGTTGCCAAATTAGAAGCCGAATATGAGCTAATGAAACAGCATTTGATGGCCTATTATCAAGCCAAAAAAGCACTGCTAGAAGCCAGAGCTAAGCCATTGGCCTACCAACAATTGAAAACGCAAGTTGAAGAACTCAAGGCTAATTTACTTATCCAACAGCAAAATTGGTATGCCTTAACTGCAAGTTATCGTTAATTTGTCCGATATTAGCTCATATCCACTACGGCCACCTTGCACGGTGGCCGTATCTAGTTATTATGAACGGCTAAATAGTCAATTCGGTAGCCCAGCTCATGACAGACACTAAAATCAAACTCACAGAATACAGCCACGGCGCTGGTTGTGGTTGTAAAATATCTCCTCAAGTCTTAAGCACTATCTTAGCGTCTCAATTGCCTGTCTTTGTCGACAAAAACCTACTTGTTGGTAATCAAACCCGTGATGACGCTGCCGTGTACAAACTCAATGACGACACAGGCATTATTAGTACCACCGACTTCTTTATGCCCATTGTTGACGACCCATTCACCTTCGGCCGTATTGCGGCAACCAATGCCATCAGTGATATTTATGCCATGGGCGGCACCCCTATAATGGCAATTGCAATTTTAGGCTGGCCAGTGAACAAGCTTACCCCAGAAATTGCTCAACAAGTGGTTGATGGTGGCCGTCAAGCCTGTGCTGATGCAGGCATTATGCTTGCGGGTGGTCACAGCATAGATGCCCCAGAGCCTATTTTTGGTTTAGCGGTAACAGGTCAAATTCCCCTTTCACAGCTGAAGCAAAATAGTACTGCCAAAGCAGGTGATAAGCTTTATCTCACTAAACCTTTGGGAATAGGCATTTTAACCACGGCGCAAAAACAGAAAAAACTGCAAGTAGAAGATGAGCATATAGCCGTTGATGCTATGTGTAGTCTAAATAAAATCGGTGTCGACATCGCTAAAATAACTGGCGTTAACGCACTCACCGATGTGACAGGTTTTGGCTTAGCAGGACATTTAATCGAAGTATGTCAGGGGGCTAACCTTGCTGCAAAAATCGATGTTAATGCACTGCCTTTACTTGCAAAAGTAAAACAGTACCTCGCCTTAGGCTGCGTACCTGGTGGCACCCATAGAAACTTTGACAGTTACAGCGCTTATTTACCTGAATTAAGTGATGAGCAAAAAGCCATTTTATGTGATCCACAAACTAGCGGCGGTTTGTTGGTCTGTGTTTCAGAGGCATCGGAAAACAGTTTAATCAAATTACTGGAAAGCCAAGATATTGACGCCAATTGCATCGGCACATTACATACCTCTAACTCAGATAAGTTAGTGGAAATTATTTAATGACTTGCCAGATAATTCCAAGTTCAGAATTTGCTCGTCTGTTTCTCGAAGCTCGGCCGCTAATCGATGTGCGTGCTCCCATTGAATTTACCAAGGGCGCCTTCCCTAGTGCGATTAATTTACCCTTGATGAAAGACAGTGAGCGTGAAAAAGTTGGCACTTGTTATAAGCAGCAGGGTCAAGATGCCGCGATTAAGCTAGGGCACTCTTTGGTTAATGGTACAGTAAAAGCTCAGCGCATCGCCGCTTGGCGTCAGGCCATTGAAGCTAATCCAAATAGTTATTTATATTGTTTTCGCGGCGGATTACGTTCTCAACTAAGCCAGCAATGGATTAAAGAGGTCGGTTTTGAGCTTCCCTATATTCAAGGTGGTTATAAGGCTTTAAGGACATTTTTAATTCAGACTCTAGAGTCCAGCACCGCGCTTAACTCTATGCTTATTCTTAGCGGCAGAACCGGTAGCGGTAAGACTGATTTTCTGCAGCTTAGACATGAAGCCGTCGATTTAGAGCGGTTGGCGAATCACAGGGGCTCAAGTTTTGGTAAAAACCTTGATCCACAACCCAGCCAAATTAACTTTGAAAACCAGCTGGCTATTGCAGTATTGCAACATCAAACTAAGCAGCATAAGCACTTGTTACTTGAAGACGAGAGCTTTTTGATTGGCCGCTCCGCTTTACCTAAAGCCTTTTACAACTCGATGCAAAATGCAGACATAGTGTTATTAGAAGAAGATGACGAGCAGCGCTTACAACGCTTGCTTTATGACTATGTGGATAACAAACTAGCAAGCTTTGTGTGTCGATTAGGTGAAGAAGCGGGCTTTAAGGCCTTTGGGGATTACCTAAATGCTAGCCTCTATGGCATAAAAAAACGCTTAGGAGGCAAGTTTCTGCAAGAACTGCTGGACTCTGTTGCCCGCGCTTTAGCCCATCAAACCAGTCAAAATGACACCAGTCTGCATTTGGAGTGGATCTCATTGCTACTCAGCCGCTATTACGACCCTATGTATGACTATCAATTGTCACAAAAACAACAAAGGGTGTTGTTTAAGGGCGATCACGCCAGTATGCATGCTTGGCTCGATGAGCGACAACAGACCACTTAATACTCAATGGTCTAAATACAAATGCCCTCAACAATGAGGGCATTTGTTCATCTGTATTTTGTAACCTAAGACAGTGGCTAGTTTAGCAATTCATCCCACGCTAAATGCGGGCTACCCACCACCATGAAGTTCGGATTTTCTAGCGATTCTCGTAAGTTATAACTGAGTGGTTGCAGTGCTAAATCCATCAAGTTACCACCCGCTTCTTGGATAATAATCTGTGCGGCCCCCGTATCCCACTCACCTGTTGGCCCTAAACGCACATAACAATCTGCTTTTCCTTCGGCCACTAGGCAGCTCTTAAGTGCTGCACCGCCCATAATGACCAGCTCGGCATCGGCTTGTGAGTCAAATAAATTCAATACTGCTTGTGGATCTTGTCTGCGGCTCACAGCAAAGCGTAACTTATCAGTTTGCAAGGAGCTCATTAGCTTACTGTGGATCTGTTGCTCACCTTCACTGTCACGCTTAAACGCCCCTTTTCCGGCAATGGCGTAATAGCAAATTTGTGTCATAGGCGCATAAACAATCCCCATTACAGGCCGATTATTTTCAATCAAGGCGATAATCACAGAAAAGTCACCGCTACCAGCAATAAACTCACCAGTGCCATCAAGGGGATCCACCAACCAGTAGCGCTGCCATTGGCTGCGCACCGCCAAAGGAATATCGGCAGCTTCTTCGCTGAGAATAGGAATATCTGGAGTCAATAATGACAATTGCTGACAAATAATATCATTCGAGGCCAAATCTGCTGACGTCACAGGTGTGTTATCTGACTTTATTTCACGTTGGTAATCACCTTGCAAATAAATACCGCGGATCGCCTCACCGCCCATTTTGGCAATCTTGATAGCGGCTTCGATGATATGTTCTGGCTTCATAAAAACTCCAAGAGCCGGCAGTATCGCCATGCGAACTGCCAACTTACTACTTTTGGTACCCAGCTTATTGCAATGGGACTGACGTTAACAGATAAGGTCTAGCTAGTTACAGCTTAGATGCTAAATATTGCTGAGCAAGAAATAATGCACTCACACTTCGGGATTCTGAGAAATCTTGATTATCTAACAAGGATTGCCAAGCAGTTAACTCCCAAGGTATCACCTCAATCGGCTCAGGCTCATCGCCTTCTAAACGGCTGGGGAATAGCTCTTCTGCAATGAAAATTTGCATTTTACTGGAGAAATAACCTGGCGCGAGAGAGAGCTCTTTCAACAAAGTAAGCTTATGGCTGCCATAACCAATCTCTTCTTGTAGTTCACGGTTGGCGGCTTGTGCGGCAGTTTCGCCAGGATCAATTAACCCTTTGGGGAAGCCAAGTTCATAATTGTCGGTTCCAGCTGCATATTCTCTTGCCAGCAGCATATTCCCCTGATGAATAGGCACCACCATAACTGCACCTCGGCCAGAACCACGCATTCTTTCGTATTGACGCTCAACACCATTTGAAAATCTAAGCTGTATCTGCTCGATTTGAAATAACCGACTCTTAGCAACTAATTCGGTGTGCAGTATCTCTGGCTTTATCGGCCCCTGAGTCATCGCAGCCTCATCAAGTAAAATGATTTAAACAAAGGCTAATCTTATACCAAACACAAAAAATATGTGACCTGTTTTGTTGGTCGGTAACTGAATAAACACCCTGTAAAAGCTATAAGTAAATATTAAGTGGTTGCTAGCTTACAGGTTTAGAAGTAACAAAAAAGGGCTTACGCCCTTTTTTATATTTATCATCCACATGCGTTTCAATCTGATGAATTAGAACCGATAACGCACACTGAGCTGATAACTTAATACATCATTAGGGGCCAAGGCATAGTAGTTAATCCCCAGTCCTGCTGACCAATGATTTGCAAATTGATAATCAAAGGTCATACCTGCATACCAATCGGTGTCATCAAGTGTAGTGGTCAGGCGCTGACCCTGCGAGTCGCTGTGTAGCTCTGACTCCCAAATCAACACTCCAACCGGCACTGAGAAGCGCCAGCCTTGATGTTCCATTAAGGTAAACCTAGC
>NZ_JACJDV010000063.1 GCF_014163735.1 Shewanella sp. SR44-3 | reverse complement strand
ACAATCCAATGGCTTGGACATTGAGACGGCAAATCATTTTTCTGAATGAAATCAGTTTATTTCGTCCATCATTCCCCATAATTATCGCAAATGATTAGTTGTTTGGGGAAACTCGCTATTTGAGTATATAATGCGGGCTTGATTTTCCCTGTGATGACGACTGAATTTTAATGTTTAATTTTTTTGCTGCGGCCCCCAAGGGCTTCGAATATAGCTTAGCCAATGAACTCACCGAGTTTGGCGCTACCGATGTAAAAGAGAGTGTGGCTGGGGTGTACTTCTCATCCTCTCTTGAACTTGCCTACCGCATTACGCTGTGGACACGCCTTGCGAGCCGTATCGTTGTTGTCATCTATAAAGGTCCCTGTGAATCACCTGAGCAGTTATACAACGCTGCCTATTGCATTGACTGGCCGTCGCATTTTTCTAACAAAAAAACCTTCAGTATCGATTTTCATGGTACTGGCGGCTTCATTAATAATACTCAGTTTGGCGCCTTGAAGATAAAAGATGCTGTCGTTGACCGTTTTCGCGATGACGGCGATGCCCGTCCGAACGTTGAGCGTGTCGATGCTGAGTTTAGAATCGATGCCCATTATCGCAATGGTCAGCTAACGATTTCGGTTAACTTCTCAGGCCCGTCTTTGCATCAGCGCGGTTACCGTTCCACCACAGGTGAAGCACCGCTTAAAGAGAACTTAGCTGCCAATATGTTAGTCCGTAGTGGCTGGCAGGCTGAACAAGTAGATTTGCTCGATCCATTTTGCGGTAGCGGCACAGTATTAATTGAAGCGGCGCTAATGGCTTGCGATATCGCCCCTGGACTTAAGCGTCAACGCTTTGGTTTTGAAAGCTGGCGCCAGCACAATGCCACTATGTGGAATAAGGTGTTAGAGGAGGCGCACGCCCGCGCAAGTCTTGGCCGTACCCGTTGTAAGCTTAAATTCTATGGCTCAGACATAGACCCTCGTATGGTGAGCCTTGCTAAACGTAACGCTGAGAATGCGGGCGTTGATGAGTTGATTGAATTCAGCGAAATGGATGCGTTAAACGTCAAAGTTCCGTGCGAAACCGGCTTTATGATTTCAAACCCACCTTATGGTGAGCGTCTAGGTAACATTACCGAACTATTACAACTTTACTATCAGTTTGGTGACAAATTAAAGCAAGATTTTGGCGGCTGGAAAGTCGCCATGTTATGCAGTGACGTTGAGCTGATTTCATCATTAAAGCTTAAAGCCGACAAGCAGATGAAGATGTTTAACGGCGCGCTTGAATGTGCCTTTAATCTTTATACCTTGCATGCAAACAGTACCCGCCGTGATGCCCCCGTATTGCCAGAAGGCGTGGATGACATCGCCGATATTGCACCAGCTTTTGCTAACCGTATTAAGAAAAACATTAAGACATTAGGTAAGTGGGCCAAGAAAGAAGGCATCGACAGCTACCGTTTATATGATGCTGACTTGCCTGAATATAATGTTGCTATCGACAAGTACGTGGATTATGTGGTTATCCAAGAGTACAGTGCCCCAGCGACAATTCCTGAAGCGGTGACTAAACGCCGTTTAAGCGATGTACTGTTAGCCCTGCCTAATGCCTTAGGTATTCACCCAGATAAAATCACCCTAAAGACCCGTGAGCGTCAAAAGGGCACTAATCAATACCAGAAGCTTGCCGAGAAGAAGCTTGAAATTATCACCCAAGAATACGGCGCTAAATTTAAGCTTAACCTCACAGGTTACTTAGACACTGGGCTGTTTTTAGATCACAGAGTGACCCGCAAGCTGGTTGGCGAGAAAGCCAAAGGCCGTAAGGTACTTAACTTGTTCTCTTATACAGGCTCAGCGTCTGTACATGCAGCCCTTGGCGGCGCCAAAAGCGTGACCACGGTTGATATGTCAAATACCTATATTAACTGGGCGAAAGAAAACTTTGAACTTAACGGTATTAGTCTTAAAAATCATGAATTTGTTCAAGCTGATTGTTTGCAGTGGGTTGATGATTGTAGTGAGCAGTTTGATCTTATCTTTATCGACCCGCCCACCTTTTCAAATTCAAAACGCATGGAAGACAGCTGGGATGTACAGCGTGACCACGTGGTGTTATTAGGTAAACTTATTAAGCTATTAAGCCCTAAGGGTGAGCTGGTTTTCTCTAATAACAAGCGTAAGTTTAAGATGGATATTGAGGCGTTAACTGCCATGGGCGCCGTTGTGAGTAACATAGACGAACTCTGCTTGCCGCTGGATTATAAGCGCAATCCCCATATCCATAACGTGTGGTTAATCACCCATGGCAAGTGACGTTGCTCTTGAGTACACCCTCTATCACACAGATGGCTGCCATCTGTGTGAGCTGGCAAAAGCACTTGTCGAAGCGGCAGGGGTTGATTTTAATCACATAGATATTTGTGACCAGCCAGCGTTAGCCGAGCGATACGGGATAAGTATCCCCGTATTTGCTCATGGTGAACGCGAGCTTTTTTGGCCTTTTGATGCCGCGCAATTACACGATTTTTTAGGAGTTTAGCTTGAGTCTGGTTCGTATTAATAATGGCTCTTTAGCCTATGGTTACACCCCGTTACTGCACAATGCCGATTTCACCATAGAAGCGGGTGAACGTGTGTGTATTGTTGGCCGTAATGGTGCGGGCAAATCGAGCTTATTGAAAGTCTTGTCAAAAGACGTATTGCTCGATGACGGTGAATTTAATATCGCAGGCGATGTTACTGTCGCTCGTTTACAGCAAGATCCACCTAAAGCTGAAACTGGTTCAGTGTATTCTTATATTGCCGCAGGGCTTCAAGAGATAGGTGAAGCATTAGAGCAATATCATCAATTGTCTCATGATGTGGCAGAAGCCTCCCCTGAGCAGATGGAGCGTATGCTCAATAAAATGCAGCAATTGCAAGAAGTGCTGGATCACAACAATGGTTGGCTATTGGACTCACGCATTCAGCAAAACTGTGAGTTATTAGGTCTAGATCCAGATAAGCCGTTGAGCGAACTCTCCGGTGGTTGGCAGCGCAAAGTGGCATTAGCCCGTGCGCTAGTGAGTGAGCCACACTTATTGCTGCTTGATGAACCCACCAACCATTTAGACATAGATACTATTGAATGGTTAGAGCAATTCTTGCTGAGCTATAAAGGCGCTATCGTGTTTATCAGTCACGATAGGGGCTTTATTTCCCGTATGGCGACCCGAATTGTCGATTTAGATCGCGGCGTGGTGACCTCATGGCCAGGCAATTATCAGATGTACCTTGAAGGCAAAGCCGAATGGATCCGTGTTGAAGCGGAGAAAAATGCTCATTTTGATAAAAAACTTGCTGAAGAAGAGGTGTGGATCCGCCAAGGCGTTAAAGCCCGCCGTACCCGCAATGAAGGCCGAGTTCGTGCCTTAAAAGCCTTACGGGTTGAGCGTAGCGAGCGGTTAAATCGCATGGGCAATGCCAAAATGGCGGTCAGCGATACTGAGCGTTCTGGTAAGCTAGTGTTCGATGTGAATATGCTCAACTACAACCTGCCTGACAAAAACTTGGTGAAAAACTTCAGCACTACCGTAGTGCGTGGTGACCGTATAGCCTTAATCGGACCGAACGGTTGCGGTAAATCCACCTTGATAAAACTTTTGATTGAACAGCTTCAGCCTCAGTCTGGAGAAATCAAAGTCGGCACTAAGCTTGAAGTGGCGTATTTCGATCAATACCGTGAAGCGCTCGACCCTGAGAAAACCGTGGAAGAGAACGTCGGCGAAGGCAAGAGTACAGTCACAGTTAACGGTCAAGACAGACATATTTTAAGTTACTTGCAAGACTTCTTATTCTCACCAATGCGCGCACGCACGCCGGTGAAAGCCTTGTCTGGTGGTGAGAAGAACCGTTTATTATTAGCGCGCTTGTTACTGCGTCCTGCCAACTTAATTATTCTCGATGAACCAACAAACGATCTTGATATTGAGACGTTAGAGTTGTTAGAGTCTTTGCTGACTGACTTTGAAGGCACCTTGCTTATCGTCAGCCACGACAGGGCCTTTATTGATAATACTGTGACCAGCAGCTGGTGGTTTGCTGGTAATGGTCACTGGAATGAATATGTGGGTGGTTATGAGGATGCTGTGTCTCAGGGGGCTAAATTTTATTCTGAGGAACCTGTAGGGCAAACTGTTGTCGAAACACAGGCAAAACCTGCACAGATAAAAGTTGAAGCTGCACCAGTTAAAGCTTCGCCTAAAAAACTGTCCTATAAGATGCAGCGAGAATTAGATGAATTGCCTAAGCAACTCGAAGCGCTTGAGCAAGATATAGACAAGCTTCAGGCACAAATAAGCGAAACGACGTTTTACAGTCAAAGCCAAGATAAAATCGAGCCAGTGCTACTAGCCTTGGCGGCAAAAGAGAAACAATTGGAAGTCAGCTTTGAGCGATGGGAAGAGCTGGAATCGCTGAAGTAATTTACTATAAAAACAGGAATTTTTTTAATGACGTTAAAGTTTGATAAAGCCCTTTCTATCGTGGCATTAAGCGTTTTAGGCGCATTAAGTGGTGCACAGGCTGCACCCGTATATGAAATTGTTAACATTGAGAATTTTGATCTTAAAGGCACTTTAACTGATACCCGTAACGGCTATGCTATGGCCGTTAATGCCACTAATGAGTTGGCAGGTATTGCTAAAGGCACTAAGAAGTTAACCGTTGAAGACATTCAAGGCGGTATCATTGATGTTGAAGATGGTATTGCGCCAGCGGCTAAAATTGAGTATTCAATCTTCAAGCCTATTGTAGCTAACAATTTTACCTTTACTGCTGAAGAGAATGACGCAACAGCCCCTTGGAACCTGCACTTTTTAAGCATAAGCGGTTCAGTTGAACCAAGTAAGCAAGATGCTACTAGCATTAATTCTGTTGACAGCTATTTTTATGACATCAATGATGCTGGCATTAAAGTTGGCTCATACAGTGGTGTTGAGAAAAAGCGGACTTATGTTGGCGATCTTACAACCCAAGATTTTTGGTATTTTCGTGATTTTGAATTGCGTGGAGTTGCTGTTAATAATGGTGTAGAAGTGCCGTTATTGCCGCCTTATACCACTTATGTGCGTGCAGCCAATGCTGCTAGTAACATTGCAGAAACCACAGTCGAATTAGGTGGGGTTTCTGTTGCTGCTGCAATTAACTCAAGCAATCTTGTTGTGGGTTATGCCAGTACGGCACTTGCGAGTTTTAGTGCAGATAGAATTAATACTTGTATTGATGCAGCGTTAGCGGCAGGTGCGGTGAATCCGACCCCTATCGATATTTGTGTGCAATCGCAGCAATATCCAATTAATAATACCCGCAATGTGCAGTATCAAACTCGTGCTTACGTGTGGCAGTTGGATGCAACAACAGCAACAGGTACAGAGTTACCGTTAGGGTTAACTCCACCAGAAGGCTCAACCTTAGTGTACACAGCACAAGGTCTTGGAGTGAATACGGCTGGAACAGTCGTAGGTCGTTCTCATGTGTTCCGTAATGATAATCAAAACTTGCTCTATTCAGATGCTGCCTATTGGACCCGAAATGATGTTGGCAACTACCAGTATTCATGGGTGAAAATGGCTGATGAGGTATTTAATTCTATTGCTTATGATATTAATGATAGTGGACTTTTAGTCGGTAGTTATAGTCAATATATTCAAGGTTATGCTCGTAACAAGTTCTTCTATTTTGACATTAATAATCCAGAGGCGGGCATTACCACTCCTGATGATTTTAAGGTTGGCTTATCAGATTTAAGCAGCAAACCAAAAGACATTAACAATAAAGGTCAAGTCGTCGGTCATATTGAAACTACTTTCGATAAAGATAAGCCGCGCCCTAAGGCGGGTTTCTTATTTGACATGAACACCAAAGAGTTTTCAAACCTTAATAGCCTATTAACCTGCGACTCTCAAGGCTATGCCAAAGATGCATCGGGTAATTGGCTGCGGAATAAAATCAACATTGCCGATGGCTCAGGTGCAGCATTAAGCTATGAGACAGATATCCAAGTGGTGGAAGCGAATAGCATCAATGAGGATGGCACCATAGTAGGCACTGCGTTTATCCGCAAGCCACAATATCAAATTGATAGCGCAGGTAACTTAATATTAGGTACTAATGGTCAGCCATTGTTTGCGCTAGATGGAAACGGTAATCCTGTGACGTCTTATTTACCACGCATGGTGGTATTAAAGCCAACCACTAGCGGTGCAATCTGTGATTTGACAACAACGGTTATTGAGGAAAATTATGAGCGCAAGGGGGCTGCCAGCTTTGCTTGGCTGTTTGCTTTGCCTTTACTTTGGCTACGCCGCCGTAGCAAGAAGTAATCTCAATTGTTAACTTAAAAAATCGAGGGATGTTCCCTCGATTTTTTTTAACTACTGTATCAATACCTTAATAAAAATCTGTTAATCTAGCAGATTTTTTTGATTGATCTTGGTTAAAAAAAGCACTATTTGTATAGCTGACGCTTTTGTTTCTTGGTTAAAGAAAAGAGGACGCTTGCATGAAAAGACAAAAACGAGATCGTTTAGATAGGGCTTTTTCGAAGGGATTCCAAGCTGGTGTAGGAGGACGATCAAAGGAATTATGTCCCTACGCAAATTTAGATTCTAAGTCACAGTGGTTAGGCGGTTGGCGAGAAGGAGTAGATGGACGAATGACAGGTTTGTTTAATCGATGAACTCTAGCCATTATCTCATTCAACACTAATATATTATTGAGGTTCTGCTAATAGTTTTACATGACATTTATATCAATCCAGTGACCAATTCAGCGACATAGCGTACAAAAATGCCCTCACTGACGAGGGCATTATTTTTTCTAAATGTCAGCGTTCAACGGTAAAAATCTGAGTGAATTTAAAACGTAGAAGTGTCGCTAAAAATACCGACTTTAAGATCGGTTGCACTATAAATTTCACGACCATCCACTTCCATGGTGGCATCGGCAATACCCATCACCAGCTTGCGGTGAATTTTGCGTTTGATATTAAGCTTATAGGTGACCTTTTTCGCTGTTGGCAATACTTGTCCAGTAAACTTCACGTCACCCACACCAAGCGCTCGGCCTTTGCCTTGGGCACCTTCCCAGCCAAGATAGAAGCCGACCAATTGCCACATGGCATCTAAGCCTAAACAACCCGGCATTACAGGATCGCCCTTAAAGTGACAATTAAAAAACCAAAGTTCAGGGTTAATATCGAGTTCAGCGATAATTTCACCCTTGCCAAAAGCACCGCCGTTTTCATTAATGCGGACAATACGGTCGACCATTAGCATGTTATCGATAGGCAATTTAGGTGAATTAGCGCCTAAAAGCTCGCCTTGGCCACAGGCAATAAGTTGTTCTTTGGTGAAACTGTTCGCTTTTTCCATTAAATCATAACCACTAATAGCATTCTAAGTGCCCACAAGATAGCGAACAGGTGTACGCTAAACAACTCCGATCACTACGAAAGCCTAAGCTTTAGCATTAATTTAGTCCAAAAGCCGACCCTGATCTCATCGTGGCCTGCCATTCTGTCTAATCTTTGTTGCACTAAACCATAGAGGGACTCAGCGGGGAAGTCATTATCTTCATCGGCCATTCCTGCATTAATTTGCATCAATAACTCTACAGCCTCATCCATGTGACTAATCGCATAAATATGGAATAATCCCTTTTGCACCGCATTAATGACTTCTGGTGCAAGATTGAGCTGCAATACATTGGTCTTAGGGATAATAACCCCTTGCTCACCGGTTAAGCCTCTGCGCTGACATAGGGCAAAGAAGCCTTCGATTTTTTCATTCACGCCACCAATGGCCTGTACATTACCAAATTGATCTAAGGCGCCTGTTACTGCCAGAGATTGAATGATAGGTTGCTCAGCAATGGCTGACATTAAACAGCAATATTCGGCTAGAGAGGCGCTGTCACCATCAATTTCCTGATAAGACTGTTCAAACACTATGCTTGCATTTAAATGTAGTGGAGCATCACGGCCAAAAATACGATACAGACATGCAGAAAGGATCATCATGCCTTTAGTGTGGATGTTGCCACCAAGCTCTGACTTACGCTCAATATCAGCGACTTCACCGTCACCGTAGTGAACTGAAGTGGTAATTCTAGCAGGTTCGCCGTAACTGTAATCGCCACTGTCTATTACAGTCAGTGCGTTTACTTGTCCTACCATTTGCCCTGTGGTTGGTAAATGAATGAAGTTGTCATCAAAACTCTGGGCAGAGAACAGCTCAGAGCTATCATGACGAAACTTAAGCTGCGCGATAGCCTTAGCAACACATTGTGCCGTGAGGCCTTTAGTGAGCTCGGGCGTTGTGCTAGGTCTATAGACTTTTGCCTGGGCTATCAATTGCGATAACAGTAACATAGACAAACTTAAGCGCTGTTGATGTTCACTCAAGCGGGCACTATACCAAAACAGTGGCAGTAAACTCGATATCTCTAAGGTTATACCTTGACGCTGTGCAAGCGCCATTAAATACTGGCAATATTGAGTCTCGGTATACTTGGTGAGATCAAGCTCATTACTGAGCTCCCCAAGCAGCGGAAAATGTTCCATAAACTGCCTATCATCACCACGAAGCTGGCCATAAAAATGACCGGAACCCACCAGAATGATTTTACAATTTAATGGAATAGGCGCGATATCTTGAGCGATGCGGTATTGCTTATCCCTGAGGATTTGCATTAACAGATCCCAGAGACCTTCACGCTTCCACAAAGATTCAGCACAAATAAATACATAATGGTGTTTGCCTAAAGCGCCGACTTTATACTGGCTGTTTTTATCGCTTTTGTGCATCTTGCCTAATAAATCCACCCGGCGGATAGGCCCTGATAAATAACATGCCGATGTATCCTGGCTTGCCATAATACCCACTTGCTCGTGGGGGAGGGCACTCTGCCAGCGAAATTGCACTTCTGTAACAGTGTCGGAAGCTTTACTGGCCACAAGATACCGAGCGGCAGGCTCAGGTATTTGTGTCATTAGCGCATCCATCATTAACTTGCGGTCAACGCCAACAAAATCTGCAATAAATAAATGTTGATCAGAAACTTTAGTCATTAACTTAAAGGCGCTGACGGCTCGCTCTTGCCCTAATAAAATAGCGCTAAGTGCCGCACCTGCATTTAGTGTGCTGGGTAAGGAATATTGTGGCGCCAACTTAGCTGCAGCAAGGGCAGTAGGAAGAACAAGCTGTATTGTTTCTGAAGTCGTTGAAAGTAAAGTTGAATTCATAGTGGCATTTATCTGAAATAATTACGGCTATTTTAGCATAAACCCAGCTTATGTCGCTTATTTGATACTGTTTTTAGCGAGCGGCTCACAAGAGGTAAAATGCGGAAATGGGATTGCGGCTTACACAGCTTAGTCATGAAAAGGATATAGCCACCAATTTAAGTTCATTAAAGCACCGCATTGGCGGATTGCTGAGCACTTAGTGAGTTTTAAAAAAAATACAGTTTACAAGTAGCCGAGTTCCTTATATTATTTGCGCCGTTCGGAGGGATGGCAGAGTGGTCGAATGCACCGGTCTTGAAAACCGGCAAGGGTTTATAGCCCTTCTAGGGTTCAAATCCCTATCCCTCCGCCACATTCAACAAAAAAGCCCGCTATTTATAG
>NZ_JACJDV010000062.1 GCF_014163735.1 Shewanella sp. SR44-3 | reverse complement strand
ACCCTTGAGTGCGCTGGCTTTTAGGTAAATTGTCACCCACGAAGGCGCGAAACGGCTCCATGGCGATATTGATTGAGGCATCCATTATCCACAACATGCCAGCGGCAATCCATAAGGTGGGCGAGTGGGGCATGATAAACAGGGCGAGAGTGGTGAGTATGGCGCCAATCAAGAAATAGGGTCTACGGCGGCCGAAGCGGTTCCAAGTGTTGTCACTTAAATAGCCTATGATGGGCTGGACGATAAGGCCAGTTAATGGCGCGGCTATCCACAAAATAGGGATGGTATCCATATCCGCACCCAAGGTTTGAAAAATGCGGCTGACGTTGGCATTTTGCAGTGCAAAACCAAATTGTATCCCCAAAAAGCCGAAGCACATATTGAAAATTTGCCAGAAATGCAGCTCCGGGCGGACGCTAGCAGGTGAATTATTAGTAGACATCGGAAGTCCTTTATTATTGTGCTATTTTTTTATGACTGTGCGGGTCATATTGTCCCATCAGCGAACGCTGACGGCCAGTGGCATTAAATAAAACGGAAAATTCAGCTAAAAAAAGGGCGAATACACATCCCCTAAGACGGGTATTCGCCCAAGATCTAAAGCCAAAGACATAAAAGCCAAGACTTAAATCGATAGACTTAAAAACGACAGACCTAAAGCCAAAACCCTCAAATTCCACAAACAGAGCCTGAGGTTGGTATAACAGGGCTAATACTGCCTCGAGTGGTTTTTTGGCACAACTGACTACATACGTATTCATCGAATTTTAGCAACATATCCCAAGCTTTGATAACAATTGCCTTGAAAAAAATTGGCGCAGCAAACAATCGTGTTTGCTGCGCCAATGCTGACCATGCAGTGACTTAAACGCTGACTGAAAAGCTGATTTATAAGGGCAGTAAGCGAATGGCGGCGCCGCCACTGGCCGCAAGGGTCAGTGTTAGGCTGTCTTTCGCGGTTAAGGTTTTGGTTTCAATCACATAATCATAGGGATTGGTTAACCAATGAGCCTTAGGGCCATCGCGATAAATCTGTGCTTGATAGGTGCGGTCTTTATCGAGGAAATCCAACTTAAGGCGTAATTCACGGCTGTTTTCATCGCTGAGGGCACCGATAAACCATTCGTCATTGGCTTTGGCTTGACGGGCAATGGCGACAAAGTCGCCCACTTCCCCCGCCAGAGCGATACTCTGGCGCCAGTCTGTTGGCACATCGCGAATAAACTGAAACGCATCTAAGCGCTGCACGTAGTTACGCGGCAGATCGGCCGCCATCTGAATAGGGCTATAGAGCACCACATACAGGGCCAATTGCTTGGTCAAGGTGGTTTGCACCCGATTCACCGCATCTAAGCCTTCGGGCGCTAGATTGAAAATCCCTGGGGTAAAGTCCATCGGCCCTGCCAGCATGCGTGTAAAGGGCAGAATCGCCGTGTGCTCAGGATTATTGGGCGGTGTGCCCCAGGCATTGTATTCTTGACCGCGCGCGCCTTCACGGGCTATCCAATTGGGGTAAGTGCGGCGAAGGCCTGTGTCCTTAATGGGTTCATGAGTATTGATGCTGATGCCGCGTTTAGCCGCCTCGGTGGCGCTGTGCAGGTATTCATTGACCATAAACTGACCATCGTGCCATTCGTGGCGCACTATACCTTGCTCATCCACTCTTTTGATCTGTGCGCCATCGGCCACATAACCGGTTTTAACTTGCGTGACACCATGCTTTTTATATAAATCGTAAGCGGCGCTCATTTGCTTGCGATAGTTGCTTACTGAGCCCGAGGTTTCATGATGACCCACTAAGCGCACGTTTTTAGTGGCGCCGTAGGCGGTGACCGCGGCTAAATCAAAATCTTTATAGGCGTTAGTGAAGCTAAATACATCGCCATTTTCATACCAGCTGCCATCCCAGCCCTCATTCCAGCCTTCGACTAACACTCCATCGAAGCCGTATTGGGATGCAAAATCCATGTAACGCTTAGTTTCACTGCTGGTGGCGCCATGTTTGTCGCCGCTGCCCCAAGTATTCTCGCCTAGGTGCATGCCCCACCAAATACCCACGTATTTACCGGGTTTTACCCAAGACACATCGCCAATTTTATTGGGTTCATTAAGGTTTAAGATGAGATCAGAATTGAGCAGCCCAGTGGCACTGTCTGCAATTTGAATGGTACGCCAAGGGGTGGTGAACCCAGGTGATGTTTTCACTAAAATGCCATCAGACCATGGGGTTAAATCGGCTTTTAACTTACCGTCTCGACCTTGATCTAGCACCATAGCCGCGTAATCAATCAGCGCCGCTTCATGGATACTGACGTGAGTGCCTTTGGCGGTTTTAAAGGTAAACGGCGTATGGGCGCGATCAACCTTGTCTAAACTTGTGGTGTTATACAGGTATTCATAGCGATTCCAGCCGCGCCCTGGGATCCACCACGCTTTCGCGTGTTTGGCATCAATGACGTTAAATTCACTGAGCTCGTTGGTGATGTCAAGCTGTGTAACTTCCTCAAGACCCGATTGCTTAGGCACTCGGTAGCGAAAACCAATACCATCATTAAAGGCTTTAAATTCAATTTCAAAACTCAGTGTGCCATTGGAAAAGGTGGCGCTAAGGGCACTGTATTTGTCATCAACGGTTTCACGCTCACCCCAGGGCTGCTGCCACTGGCTATCGTGGTGTGAGGTGCTATGGCTTAGAAGGGTAAAGTCTTGCCCCAGTTCGCCTAACTGTTTAAACACTAACCCCAATCGGCTTGAGTCAATCACAGTCTCGCCACGGAAGCTCACTTGATAGTGAGGCTTAGCATTATCATCTGCAAGCAACACCTTAATATGAGCGTCAGGCGAGCTTAACTGCAAGGTTTGCGCCTGCGCAAAAGGGGCATAACAGGTTGCGAGCGCTGCGATAATGGCCATACTTTGGCAACATGCCTGAGGTGATGTCAGCTTGGCAGCAGGGTGAACTTGAGTGAAGGAGAGTGCATTGAATATTGAGGGTGAAAGTAAGCGTAATCTGTTGAGTCCCATTGTATGGCATCCTTGGCTTGAATATTATTTTTATGGCTCCAATATATTCTCCCACGCCAAGAGGGGCAATTTACTACATACGTATTCAGGCTGATGGTTTCTGACAATAAAAAAGCCTCAAGCAAGGCTTGAGGCTTAGATTAACAGTCATTGATAAGATGACAACCGTGTATGGGCTACGAGTTTAGCTTTGCACGTCATCTTGGTAATTACGGCCGTAGAAGCTGGCCAGTAACAATTCTTTAAGCTCACTTATCAAGGGGTATCTTGGGTTAGCACCAGTACATTGATCATCGAAGGCGTCTTCTGCAAGTTCATCTAACTTGGCGATGAAGTCGGCTTCGTTGACGCCCGCTTCTTGTATAGATGCAGGAATGCCAATCGTCTTCTTGAGCTCATCGATTTTCTCAAGCAGTTTCTCGACTTTCTGCGCATCGGTTTTTCCACCTAATTTTAAGTGATCGGCAATGGCAGCGTAGCGGCACAAGGCTTTTGGTCTGTCGTATTGGCTAAACGCCGCTTGCTTGGTTGGCATGTCGGTGGCGTTAAAGCGAATAACGTTGTTGATCAATAACGCATTGGCCAAACCGTGGGGTAAGTGGAACTCAGCGCCTAATTTATGGGCCATTGAGTGACACACACCTAGGAAGGCGTTAGCAAAGGCGATACCAGCAATGGTGGCACCATTATGCACTTTCTCACGGGCCACAGGCGCTTTGGCACCAAGTAAGTAAGAGTCAGGCAAATACTTAAATAATAAGTCTAAGGCTTGCAGTGCTTGACCATCGCTGTACTCGTTCGCCATCACGCTCACATAAGCTTCAAGGGCGTGAGTGACGGCATCTATCCCACCAAAAGCGGTTAATGATTTTGGCATGTCCATCACCAGATTAGGATCAATAATCGCTATGTTCGGGGTTAATTGATAATCGGCGATGGGGTATTTTTTGCCAGTCACTTCATCGGTGACCACAGCAAAAGGCGTGACTTCAGAACCCGTACCAGAAGTGGTTGGAATCGCAACCATTTTGGCTTTTACGCCCATTTTAGGGAACTTGTAAATACGTTTACGTATGTCCATAAAGCGCAGTGCTAAGTCAGCAAAGTCAACCTCTGGGTGCTCGTACATGACCCAAATGATTTTTGCGGCATCCATAGGTGAGCCGCCGCCTAGGGCGATGATCACATCGGGTTGGAAGCTTTGCGCCACTTTAGCGCCTTCACGTACAATCCCTAAGGTGGGATCGGCTTCAACATCATAAAACACTTCGGTTTCTAAGCCCTGAGCCTTAAGGATCTTCAAGGTTTCGTTGCAGTAACCATTATTAAATAAGAATCTATCTGTGATGATAAGGGCGCGTTTCTTGTCACTTAATTCCTCAAGGGCAATAGGTAAGCTGCCACGGCGGAAGTAGATAGAAGATGGAAGCTTGTGCCACAACATATTTTCAGCCCTCTTAGCGACAGTTTTCTTATTGATTAAGTGGCTTGGGCCAACGTTTTCAGAAATCGAGTTACCGCCCCATGAACCACAACCTAAGGTCAGTGATGGCGCCAGTTTGAAGTTGTATAAATCACCAATACCGCCTTGTGACGCTGGGGTGTTAATCAAGATGCGGGCGGTTTTCATTCTAAAACCAAAGGTCTTCACTCGCTCATCTTGGGTGTCTTGGTCTGTATATAAACCCGATGTGTGACCAATGCCGCCTAAAGTGACTAAGGCTTCGGCTTTGTCCATGGCTTCATCGAAGTTTTTAGCTCGGTACATGCCTAAAAGCGGTGATAATTTTTCATGGGCAAAGGCTTCAGCTTCATCAATGTCAGTGACTTCACCAATCAAGACTTTGGTTGTGCTAGGTACGTCAAAGCCGGCCATTGCTGCAATAGCCACAGCGCTTTGACCAACGATAGCTGCATTTAGGCCGCCATTTTTAAGGATAACCCCTTGCATAGCCGCAGTTTCAGACTTAGATAACAAGTAACCACCGTGGGTGGCAAAACGCTCTTTGACTTGCTTATAGATGCTATCAACCACAATAACCGCTTGCTCTGACGCACAAACCACACCATTGTCGAAGGTTTTAGACATTAAAATTGAGCTGACAGCGCGCTTAATGTCGGCGGTTTCATCAATCACAATCGGTGTATTACCAGCGCCAACACCAATGGCGGGCTTGCCAGAAGAGTAGGCCGCTTTCACCATGCCAGGACCGCCGGTGGCAAGAATTAAGTTAATCTTGTCGTGGGTCATTAACTGGTTTGAAAGTGCAACACTGGGCTCATCTATCCAGCCGATAATGTCAGCAGGTGCGCCAGCCGCAATGGCCGCTTCTAACACAATACGTGCAGCGGTAGTGGTTGAGGCTTTAGCGCGCGGATGTGGTGAAAACACAATACCATTACGGGTTTTAAGGCTGATAAGCGCCTTAAAAATTGCTGTAGATGTTGGGTTTGTGGTGGGCACAATACCGCAGATGATGCCAACGGGCTCAGCGATAGTGATGGTACCGAAGGTTAAGTCCTCGGCTAAAATGCCGCAGGTTTTTTCGTCTTTATACTTGTTGTAAATGTATTCAGAGGCAAAATGGTTTTTAATGACCTTGTCTTCCATCACGCCCATGCCAGTTTCTGTGGCGGCCATTTTGGCTAATGAAATGCGCGCGTCGCTTGCGGCAAGGGCTGCGGCTCTGAAAATTTTATCCACTTGTTCTTGGCTGAAATTGGCGTACTCGGCTTGGGCCTTAGCAACGCGTTCTACTAGAAGATCAAGTTCTTGAGTGTTGGTAACTGTCATAGTTGTTTCCTTTAAAAATATTCAGCAAAGTGTTAATTTGCAAAATCTTCTTTAATCTCTCTATGGTTGAAAGTTACAGGTAAATTGCGCAAAAATCTGTGACAGTCTGCGCAAAATACCACTTATGTGTAATAAAATTACGACAATTTAGTACTCCTGGCCAAGATCCATCATCCCAGCAGACCTAGGGCTGAATAACTGTTGGTGTAAGCGGCCGGCAAATTCATCTGTCATCCCTGAAATATAATCGGCAATGACTCGCATAGGATCTTGGCCTTCTGCACGGGCTTGGTGCCAGCGACTTTGGGTATTAAGAGGCAGCAAACGCTCAGGATCGCTGGCAAAGGCTTCAAATAGCTGCATCACCACTTGTTGGCCTTTATATTCCAGCATTTGTATTTCAGGCTTGCGCACTACATGGCGCAGTACAAATTGTTTTAGCACCTCAAGCGCAGTGGCAAAACCAGGCTCGAGCTTGGCATTGTATTTGAGTAATACTTCGCTAAATTGCGGGTTTTCTTCAATGACTATCGCAGTAACAAAGCCGTTTACTAAGGTGCCAATGGCATCTTTTCTTAGGTGGTGCTCGCTTGAAAATAGTTTATTGCCTATGGTGGCAAACTCTTTGGCGACCCAAGGGTCTGGGTTATGCACCAGCGGCGCAGCGACATCACAATCCCACTGCGCCCTTGTCACTATGCCCATGACGATGGCATCTTCTAAATCATGCACCGCATAGGCTGTATCATCGGCCAGCTCCATAATCGAGCAATCAAAGGATTTGTAGGCCGTTTTTTTATGGGGATAACCGCCGCTATTGGGCAGCGGTGCTTGGGCCATAAATCTTTGTCTGTCATCTTCTGTTAACGGCGCTAATACCCAGTCTAAATTATCTTTATCATCATTGAATATGCTTTTCACCGGCGTCCATTGTGACGGTTTCAGCTGCCTGTGGTTTGCTGGCGGCACTGAGTGTTGATCCACATACAGCTGCGAGTGAATCGCGGGGTATTTAAGCACGCCGAGCAAGGTTCTGCGAGTGAGGTTCATCCCCCAGGACAAGGTGTAGGGTTCTAAACGGGTGAGAATGCGAAAGGTCTGGCCATTGCCTTCAAAGCCGCCGTTATCGCGCATCATATAATTGAGCGCCACTTCGCCGCCGTGACCAAAAGGCGGATGGCCGATATCGTGGGCGAGACACAAGGATTCAATTAAGCTCATGGAATTAAACAAAAATTTAAGCTGCGGGTATTTACGCTTAAGCTGGGCCGCGATACCGGTGCCAATTTGCGACACTTCTAATGAGTGCGTTAAGCGGGTGCGATAAAAATCATTCATGCCAACGCCGAGCACTTGAGTCTTGGCTTGCAGGCGCCTAAAGGCCGCGGAATGCAGAATGCGCGCTCTGTCTCGCTGGAACGGACTGCGATGATCATTGCGTCTTTGCTTGTCTTCCGCTAAAGGCCGTTCATGCCAAGGGCTAAACACCGAAGGGACAGGGTTGTCAGGCTGCGCGATATCGATACTTATGACTTTTGTGGTCATGTTATTAGAAATGGGATCAGTAGGTTTAGGCATAAAGGCTTCACTCGGTTATTCATTAACATACACAAGCTGCACACTGTTATTTTACATATCCGGGCTGCGCGCTGTTGTTTAACATATCCGGGCATAGCCCTATAGCATCTGGTTAATTTCATCTAAATCTAAGGTAAAGCTTGGGATAAAACAGTCCCTGAAAAACGTAACCGCAGGATTAGGATCCGCCTCTAATATAGCTTCAAGGCGCAGTTTTGCACTATTAAACTCGCTGTTACCGGCTTTTTGTTCTTCTAAACACTTAAGATAGGCGCAAAGGGTGTCGGCAGACTTTACTAAAGCCTTGTATTGGGGATCGGCGGCTGAGCTGTCAAACAAGCTTAAGTAGTCTGGTTTAAATTCCTCTGGCACCATTTCTAACATGCGCTGCTCGGCGATGGCTTCGATTTTCTTGTATTCGGCTTCAATTTCTTTATTGAAATACTTAACCGGTGTCGGTAAATCGCCGGTGAGGATTTCGCTGGCATCATGGAAAATGGCGATGGTGGCGGCTTTATTCACATCAAGATGGGTGGCAAACTTTTTATTGCTGATGATGGCTAGCGCGTGGGCAACCATGGCTACCTGCAGTGAATGTTCCTGCACGTTTTCTCGGCGCACATTGTGCATTAATGGCCAGCGCTGAATCAGCTTCATGCGGGCGAGGTGGGCAAATAGATGACTCATGGGACTCCTTTATTCCAATAGGCATGGTGCTGAGCTTATCATGGCGCGGCGGCAAAAAAAAAGCGACTCTTTTGAGTCGCTTATCACGCATTATGTGAATTTAAAGCTAATCACGTAAAGCCAATCGCCTTACTGTTGGTAATCAGCAAGGAACTCGCCAAAGCTTGTAAGCGCTTTGGTTAAGTCTTCTTTGTGGGGCAAGAAGACCACCCTTAAATGATCCGGCTCTGGCCAGTTAAAGGCGCTGCCGTGCACCAAAAGAATTTTCTGACTCTTAAGTAAATCAAGCACTAAGCGTTCATCATCGCGTAAGTTAAACTTTTTCATATCAAGCTTTGGAAAAGCGTACAAAGCCCCCTTGGGCTTTTTACAGCTCACCCCAGGGATTTGATTGAGTAAATCAAAACACACATCGCGCTGCACCGTTAAGCGGCCATTGGGCAATATCAGCTCATTAATGGACTGATAACCCCCAAGGGCGGTTTGAATGGCGTGCTGATTGGGCACATTGGAGCACAATCGCATGGAAGACAGCATTTCTAAGCCTTCGATATAACTTTTAGCGGCTTTTAAATTGCCTGACAACATCATCCAGCCCACCCTGAAACCGGCGGCGCGATAGGCTTTTGACAGGCCATTGAAGGTCACTGTTAAAATATCATCAGACAATCTTGCCGCAGGTACATGCTGGGCTTCATCGTACAAAATCTTATCGTAAATCTCATCGGCAAACAGAATAAGGTCGTGCTGGCGGCATAATTCAATGACTTCTAGTAGCAAGGCTTCGCTGTAAACCGCGCCCGTAGGGTTATTGGGGTTAATGAGTACAATACCGCGAGTGCGCGGGGTGATTTTTGATTTTATGTCATTTAAATCAGGAAACCAGTCCGCCTCTTCATCACAGCGATAATGCACTGCCTTGCCGCCAGAAAGGTTGGCCGCCGCGGTCCACAAAGGGTAATCGGGAGAGGGGATTAAAATCTCATCATCTGTGTTAAGTAAGCCTTGCAGCGCCATCATAATAAGCTCAGATACGCCATTGCCTATGTAGATATCCTCGATATCGACACCAAAAATGCCCTGTGCTTGATAATGCTGCACTATGGCCTTGCGGGCAGAGAATAATCCTTTTGACTCACAATAACCTTGGGCACTGGGTAAATTGAGAATAACGTCCCTGACAATTTCCTCAGGGGCTTCAAAGCCGAAGGGGGCAGGG
The DNA here is from genome assembly GCF_014163735.1 of Shewanella sp. SR44-3. GTDB lineage: Bacteria > Pseudomonadota > Gammaproteobacteria > Enterobacterales > Shewanellaceae > Shewanella. The sequence continues at coordinate 373 of NZ_JACJDV010000062.1, read as the reverse complement.
TTACCGATATTAAGCTTTAAGATGCGGTGACCTTCTTCTTCGAGGCGGCGGGCTTCCTTATGGACTGGGCCACGGATGTCATAACAGACGGAATCGAGCTTATTGGATTTGATAATTGGGCGCATGAATGGACTCTTTAAAATGGCTAGCAGCCTAGCGACACGAAAACAGTATCAGTAACAACATAAGTGTCAGAACCATAACTAAAAAATTCGCTGATAGGAAGGGGCTAGTTAACAAAGTTAAGCGATTTTTTAAGATTTATCTGCTAAGCGAGGTAAATAAGTAAAGGCTAAATAGTGTTTTATGCTGTTTTTCTGGTGAAAGATGGTTTTTATCACTTTTTATGATGAGCTGGATTACGGATTACGGA
>NZ_JACJDV010000061.1 GCF_014163735.1 Shewanella sp. SR44-3 | reverse complement strand
CGCAAGTGAGCAGTATGGTAGATCGTCGGGCTCATAACCCGAGGATCGTTGGTTGATATCCAGCTGACGCAAACTATTAAATAAGAACAAACGTCTACCTAAAACAGAGTAGAAGCAATATCTAGTTCCGCATATAATTCGGACGCGAGATGGAGCAGTATGGTAGCTCGTCGGGCTCATAACCCGAAGGTCGTTGGTTCAAATCCAGCTCCCGCAACCAATTAACGAAAAATATACCCCCTTCTTTTATATTCGTAGCAAAATCAAAACATCATAGCTCGTCGGGCTCAACTCTCTATTAATAAGAAAAGTCGAAGATCGTCGTGCCATAGATTCAGTGGGCAGCCTTCTCTGAAAGGTATTGCTAGCTTATGCTGCATTTTCAATAAACTTTAAATAAACGTACTTTATTCCGTGTGCAAGTAACAATATGCTGGCCGCAGCGCAGAAAAACAGCAATGCGATAGATTCAACCTGTGTTGGAGTTTCACGATAAAAGTAACCCCAAGCACTCCAACCCAATACTGAAACCACGCTTAACTGCCACATACACTGAGTGCAGCGGCCAAGCTTTTCCCAAAAATTAGATTGCTGACACTCACCACAGGCCATCTAACCTGCTCCCTTTTTTATTAGTCATCTAATCTATAGCACTTAATATTCAGCAATTAACAGCTAGGTGCCTAAACCTTCTGCGTGATTGGGGTTTCAGATCATAAAACTGCAATCGTGGCTTCATTGAACTGTCATTTTACATTTCTATTCTATGTCGCATTAATTCAGTGATTAACTTATAGCAATCATCACCTTAATCACTTAAATACCGACCTTGCAATACAGACAAGGAACGTGACATCAATACTAAAAGGGATCTTCATGACACATAAAAGCCTGCTCGCACTTGCTATTTCATCTTGCCTATTAACCGCATGTAATAGTGACACTAAAACTGTCGAAGTGATCAAAGAAGTTGAAGTCACTAAGGAAGTTCCACCAGCAGAAGTCACTCAAGTCAAAAACGTTATTTTGATGATAGGCGATGGCATGGGCGCGCAACAAGTGGGTTTATTAGAAGAATATGCCCGTCGCGCACCAAACTCTACCTATAAGAGTCAAGGTGGTAAAACAGCGTTATCGAAATTGGGTGAAATAGGTCAGCTTGGGTTATCGCTTAATGCTCCCCACGGTGATAATGGCAGTCTAGTGGTGGATTCAGCTTGTTCTGCCACTCAGTTAGCAACAGGCAAAGCCGCGGGCTCTGAAATGATAGGCCTAGATAGCGATGGTAATATTGTCGCGACTATTTTAGAAAAAGCCAAAGCAAAAGGTAAAGCGACCGGATTAGTGTCAGATACCCGCATTACTCACGCAACGCCAGCAGCCTTTGCCGCTCACCAACCCCACCGTTCATTGGAAGCACAAATTGCAGAAGAACTCATCGCCTCGAACAATGTGGATGTGATGCTTTCAGGCGGCGCACGAGTATTTTTGCCTGCTGATATAAGCAGTAACACCCAAGCGCAGCAATCCATGCAAGATCTTGGCGCGCCAGCGAGTGTTTACAAAAAATCTAAACGTAGTGATGAGCGAAATTTACTATTAGAAGCCAAAGATAACCATGGCTATACCTTAGCATTTGATAATAAGCAGCTTAGTGCCGCACAAGGCACTAAATTGTTAGGCTTATTTGCAAACTCTGGCATGAGCGATGCTATTGCTTACACCGCGTGCCGTAAAGAGAACACCTGCACCGAGCCTTCCCTTCGAGACATGACGCTCAAAGCCTTGGATATTTTATCTAAAGATGAAGACGGCTTCTTCTTGATGATTGAAGGCGGCCAAATTGACTGGGCCGGTCACCTTAATGATACGGGTTGGATGCTGCACGAGTTGCTCAGATTTGATGAAGCCGTAGATGCCGTCTACGAGTGGGTAAAAAACCGTGAAGATACCTTAGTTATCGTCACCGCCGATCATGAAACGGGCAGTTTTGGCTTTAGTTATTCACGTAACAATTTGCCTGAAGCCCAAAGTTTGAATGGTGATGGCATGCAAGGACTTGATTACCAACCCAACTTTAACTTTGGCGCACTATCTCACCTAGATAAGCTTTATGCCCAAAGCGGTACTTTTTATAACATGATGGACAGGGTCGATGCCGGTTGGAATTTTGATAACTCAACGGGTCAACAATGGAGCGACGCCATTAATGAATACAGTGCATTTAAAGTCACTCCAGAGCAGGCTTCTGCGGTAGGCGTGCGAGAAAATAATGACTACTACGTGGCGGGACACAGCTACTTGTCGGCGGCGCAATTCCCAAAAGTGAATGATTTTAAAGAGTTCTACGTCTATGGTGATGAAACTCACGGTAACTTAATTGGCCGTGCGCTAGCAAAAGAGCAAAATACGGTTTGGGGCACTGGCACTCATACTGCAGCTCCCGTCCCAGTTTATGCTTTTGGTCCTTATGGGGTGACTAAGCAATTCTCTATGATGCAGCACCATGTAGAAATAGGCCAAAAGATGATCACCGCCTTGGTAGGTAATGAATAAGCACTAATATCTTGAACTAAGAGCTTAAACTTAAACTTAAACTTAAATATTAAGTTCAGCACTTAAGTTATCTTAAATAAACTAGGGCCGGTTGAATTTTGTTCGAGATAAAACCGTTTTAATCGCGGCGAGTGAATTGCAGCCTAGTAATCTAAGCAAAATTCGCTTAACAAAGAGTAAAACGGTTTTAGTCGAACCCTTTGGGCAGCCTTTGTTGGTCATTTCTACTGCGTTATCGGCTTTTTATGTAGAATAACTACACTGCAAAGCCTCTACCTTGTATAAATGGCCAACAATTCGCTGCAAAAACAACCTTGAAAGATCAACAGGTCCTAATGAAGAGGCGTTGATACTCGCGCCTATTTTTTATAGTCCATAAATCGACATTACTTCAAAGCCATCAGCTTACTTCACATCGCTTCACCAACATCTTGTGGCTAGTAAGAACAGGCTAAGATAAGGTATGCTAAAGCATATTTTATCTGTGGGACTTCAAAGTGTTAAAACAATTTCGTTCACATAAGCCTATTGGCTCTGACAAAAGCACTCACGCGGCCGCTCTTAAGAATATTGCCTCATCACCACGTCTCAATATCGTGCCTACAGCCATCCTAGCAACCGTGTTGATGGTAATGACGGGATGCGCGTTTAACAGTGTCGACCCTGATGATTATGTCGGTAAATTCCGTGATCGTTTACATGCTGAAGTCTTAGAAGATGGGCTTAAGCTATTTACCTATACCGCAAGGCTTGCTAACCCATCCCTCATTCCCTTAGAGGAACGCCTTCCACAGGATAGGCCTTTTGGCCGCAGCCAAGATGACTATCGTGAGTACCTTATTGCACAAAAAAATGCCCAGGATGAGCGAGAGCTATGGGTAAGACAGGTTGAGTTAGGGCTGGAAAAGACCTTAGAAATGTCCGCATTTTGCCGCGATGGCTACCATGAACTTAATCGCTTTATCGACTTTGACCGTGCCGAAATTCGCGGCGAGTGCAAAGAAGGAGCAAACGATGCTGACCGAAAAAAATATCCTGCAAAAAACCTTAAACGATAAATGCTATGTGCTGAGCCGACTATAGGCTAAACTTAGCCCCACAGCGCCAAATCACGATATGGATCTGCCAAGCCTCGTCAAATTTATGCAGGGGCTTAGCAAGCAACCGTTTTACTAAGCGGTTGTCTACTAAAGTCAATCTTTTAAAAGTTAAGAAGCCACATGAATAGAAAGCAAGAAATGATTAAGAAATTGGCCAAGCGCGCCAAGGCAAGGGCAAACAAGGTTGAGCCATCTAATCCGCAAAAGGTCCTTAAGCCAAAATACATTTCTAAGGCTGAGCGTGAAAAGTTGGCCCTAGCTCAAGAAGCTGAGAAAAATACCGTCAGCCCAGACAGTGACGCCACTGACGAAAAAGCCTAATTTAAGCGCTTTACAGTCTTAACGCTAAATCTAAAGACTAATTATAAAGCTTAAGCATTCATGCTTAGGCTTTTTTAATGCCTGTCTCTGACTCATTGTTGGCATCTTCACTTAGCTGCTCACACAGTTGTGGCTCATTAAGTTGCGCCAATTGAGCACAAGATGAAGAAAGCGGCAGATCTGCCGATCCCATAGGGACATCTTCAAGTTCAATGCCCTCCACAGGCGCCTTTGACCCAGGTACTTTTGATTCAGACCCTTTTGACTCCCCTATCATGGCACTTGAGCTTTGTTCAATATTATCAACCAATTTATAAGCTACCCACAATCCCGCTAGACCAAACAATACCGAACCGATGGCTTGACCAATAAGTACTCCAAACACGCCGCCATACTGGGCTCCGAAGTACACAAAAGGTATGGTGCCTAAGGTGGCTTTACCGGCATTAAATAGGGTTGAATACTTGGCTTTGCCTAGATTATTAAATGAGGCATTAGCGACGAATAAAATCCCTGCAAAGATAAAGAATATGGCCATATATTGGCAATAAAACTGGATCAACGCTGCGCCGTCCCCTTTCATATCAAAAGCATCTATGATGAAGTCCTTGATTAAAAATAGCACTAGCGACATCACTACCACATAGCAAATACAAAACTGAATGGCTTTGGTTAAGCTGTCCCGCACCCTATCAAATGAATTGGCACCAAAATTTTGTCCAACTATGGGGCCTATAGCGCCAGAAAGCGCGAAAATCATCCCAAATGTCACTGGAATTAATCGCCCTAATACCGCCCATCCCGCCACGTAGCTATCGCCATAATCGGCAATGGCGCGGGTCACAACCGCATTGCCAATGGTGGTCGCAACATTGGTCATCATGGCTGGCAAGGCAATAGAAAAAACAATGGGTAAATCGTCATTTTGATTGCTAACGCTTAACCCAGACGTGAGTTTATGTTTAACCAGCACCCCATGGGTCGAGATAATCAATACCGTTAAACGAGCCAGCACTGAGGCAAGGGCTGCGCCCTCTATGCCCATAGCAAATAAGAAAATAAAAATAGGGTCTAACACAGCATTGACCCCGCCGCCAGCTAAGGTAGACATCATAGAAAGCTTGGCATCGCCGACCGCTCGCAGTGCACCGCCAAGGGCCATAGCAAGGCAAATAACTGGCAAAGAAGGGATAAGTATGTACAAATATCCTTGAGCTAACTCAGCCGTGTGACCCGTTGCGCCAATTAGTGCCAAAAGCTCTGGCACAAACAGCCCCACCAGTAACGCTACCACCACACTAATGGCAAAGCTTACAATGGCGCAGTTAAGCAGTAATCGTTTTGCCAAAGCCACATCTTTTGCACCAATAGCTTTAGAGACTAACGCGCCCAAGGCAATGGATAACCCTATGCCTATGGACGTCGTAAAAAAAGAAATAGTGCCAGCATAACCCACTGCGGCAGCAAGCTCTTGCTCACCCAATAGACTCAGGAAAAAAATATCCAATAAATCTACCAAGAAAATAGCCGAAATACCTATGGCAGCCGTCGAGCTCATGACCCAGATATGGCGAAAAATACTGCCGTCTACAAATTTAGCCGTTGTCATTTGTTACCTTAAAATCTTTAGCTTAGCGGCCATTACAGCGCTTCAAGCTCACTGCCACATTGAGTGCAAAATTTGGCGTCATTATCATGCCCATTCTTACCGCAATTACTGCATTTTCTTAAGTCACGAGTTCGCACCATCTCATGGGAGATTTCTGCAGTTAAAATACCGGTAGGAATAGCGATTATTGAGTAACCGATTAACATGGTTAAAGCCGCAATACCCTGACCTAATGGAGTCTGCGGCGTAATATCACCATAACCCACAGTGGTAATAGTCACCACGGTCCAATACATAGACTTAGGGATAGAAGTAAAGCCGTTGTTTGGGCCTTCAATCACATACATTACAACGCTTAGCACCATAATGATAAGGCTCACCGAAAAGAAAAACAGAAACACTTTTCGGCTCGATTGCATCATAGCTTTAAGGAGTAAATTACCTTCTGCCAAATAACGCAGTAACTTAAGCACCCGAAAAATACGAAACAGTCGTAATACTCTGATGGCGAGCACTGCATTAGCACCTGGGATAAACAGCGCCAAATAGCTGGGCAAAATAGAAATAAAGTCCACCACACCATAGAAGCTTTTTGCGAATGAGAAACGGTTTTCCGAGCAATATAAACGCAATAGATATTCTAGCGTGAAAATCACCGTAAAAAACCACTCGCCTATGTTTATCAGGGCGCCATATTGCTGATGGATGCTCTCTATGGTGTCGATAAAAACCAAGGACACACTGAGCAAAATACACAGGATTAAACTGATGTCGAAATACCGACCCCAGCGGGTTTCAGTGCCAAAGATAATGGCCCTGAGTTGCTGCTTTCTGTCTATTACTGGTGTGTGTTCGGGTTTCATCATCATTCCTTGAGAGGCATATTATGGTTGTCGTCTAATCAGCCCGCTGAAATTGAGGGTTTAAGTGCTAAAAATCTTGCTAAGCTATTCTACATTAACAATGAACTAAGGTATTATCTGCCTTATTTAAGATAACAATAATAATGGTATGCCAAGGAGCGCTTTTGAAGCTTGGTATACCCAAATAAGTGGGAGAGTTCATGGGTGTTGCTAAGGTTTCAGTGCAAATGTCTGCGCTGCTGTTGTCGGTATCATTGTTCGCTGTACTAGCATCATCACAAGTGCAAGCATCATCAAATCAGCATTTCATAACTAAAAACAGCAAGATAGACTTGGTTATCGTTAATAAATCCGCCTCCAGAATGTCTATCATACGTGATGGAAAAACAATTAAAAGCTATCTTATTGCTATGGGTGATGCCCCTAATGGTCACAAACTTACCGAGGGCGATCAACGTACCCCTCAAGGACGCTATTTCCTCGACTACAAAAAATCTGATAGCGCCTTTTATAAGTCCATTCATATCTCCTACCCCAATGAAGAAGACAAACTCAGGGCCGATGCATTAGGAATAAGCCCTGGAGGCATGATAATGATCCACGGTGAAAACCCCAAGTCAACATTACCGCCAGAGGAAGCACAAAAATACAATTGGACCAATGGCTGCATTGCTGTAACCAATAAAGAAATGGATGAGTTGTGGCGCATGATAGACCCAGGTACGCCAATTGAAATTTGGCCATAAAACGTATTAATTCAATTTTTTGAAGTAGAAATAACAGCAGAAGTCACGCTATATGAGCATTACATTTGACCACCTAAACCGCAGTTGGAATGAGTTTAGCCAACAGATTTTAGGCTTTATCGATACGCTGGGCTTAAGTCAGGCCCAGCTTGACTGCGACCATGTCGCCTTGAGGGTCAATAGCCTAGAAACAGCGCTGCAATTAGAACAAGCCTTTAGTAAGCAAGGTCAAATCATCTCTAAAAACATCATCAATGGGCGCCCCATTGTGATTATCGCCTTGGATACCCCTTTAATGTTAGGCGGTTACGCCATTGGCTGCGTTGAATTGCCCTATCCTTCTGAAAAAGTCTACCCAAATGAAGGTTGGGAGCATGTAGAGCTAGTGTTCAACTGCCAAGCCAAAAATTGTGAAGAACTGGCATTGGCCCTCACTGGCCGCTTCCCTACGTTAAAAGCCATCTTAGAGACGCCTGATACACATACTAGCAGTGGTGACATCAAAGTTAAGATGAGCTCACCTAAGGGTGATAAAGAGCGACTCGCCAATCCGACTATCGCCCTTAAACAAGGGAATATTTGCGTAAAAATCCACACTCATCATATTAAGGCTATCATTGCCAGCGAGCAGTAATGATCTCAACCCATAGCTAACAGACATCGACACAGCAAAGCCACAATACTAATTCAACGAGCAATGCCAACAAGCTAAACCAACAAGCCAATCGAATGCCTAAGCACTCAGACTAGTGTGTTTTAGTCGCTTTTTTGGCAGCTAGTACACTGGCCATTGACGGCACTATGCTCACCGGATCAAGGCGCATGTGGAACCAATTAAGACGCCAATCTAAATGAGGCCCTGTGACTCGACCCGTAGCGCCAACTTCAGCAACGGCTTGCCCCTGCTTCACCTTATCACCAGGCTTTACATAGAGTTTGCTCAAATGAAGAAAACTTGAGCTGACACCATAGCCATGATCTATGATCATGGTGCCGCCTGAGTAGAACATATCAGCAACCGCTAAGGAAATTTCACCATCAGCAGGCGCGACCACCACTGCCCCTGTCGGCGCCGCAACGTCCACCCCAAAATGTGGGTTACCGGGAACGTCATTGTAAATGCGCTGGCTGCCGTATACTCCTGAAATTCGGCCGGTAAGTGGCCAAATAAAATCACTGAGAAATGCTTCGCTTTCAGTAAAAATTGAGCGCGCCGCTTGCGTCTGCTTAGCATCTTGCGCCGCCCGAGCGACAGCTTTAGGATCGGGCTTCATTATGCTGTTACTAATGCCTTTTACACTTTGAATTTGGTATTTTCTGGCACTGATTTTAAGCGGTTTTATTTCAGTAAGACCATCAGGGTAGACCAGCTTAAGACGCTGTTCACTTTTTGCATCGCGATCAAAACCAATGGCAAACTGCCCATTAGGCGTAACCTTAACAAGGTTATCGTTTAACATCACCTGAGTACCGCTAGGGACTTGACCACGCACTAAGGCGCCTTGCTCAAAGTGCCCCTGTAAACTCACTTCTGCGGCACTGCTTACGCTGAAGCACAAGCTAAGCGCCACTGCCAACATCATTTTTATCGTCATCATTTCATCCTTAATTGAAATTCTAATAGCAAAAAGCTTTCTCCTCAAATGAGTAAGAAAGCTTTACATTACATGTTACACAGTCGTTTGAAGAACCAGCTTGAAATTAGCGTTTATAACCTGTGCTTAAAACCATGCATAAACATAACACTCTATAACCTATAGTAAACCACGGTTAACTGGGCTCTTGTTGCTGTCCTTTCTGGGCAATGGCCCCTTTACCAATACCTTCATAGGCGATCACTTTAAACTGGCTGCTAGGCACTTTATCCGCCAAAGTATTCGCCATAAACTCAGCTAATAATTCAACCGTCGTATCATGGGGGATGATTTCACACAGGCCTTTAGGCATAGCTAATTGGAAATCACCTTGGGGGGCGACATAATGAAAACCATAATGAGTTTCATCATTAGCATGACTCTGTTGTGACAACTCAAGCTCAGTAACTTCGACCACATCATCATTAGTGCCAAGATAAATATCATGCCAACGCTCGGCCCAGTACTCATCCCACTTTGGTTCAGCAATACCATTCTCAAACACTGTAATTGGGCTTCTGTGGCCATGAGCAATACGTTGACAATTACCGTCATGTTTTCTCAAACCGTGGCTGTAATGGTAATAAGGTGTATCTAGTACCTCATTACGCAACGTTAAATTTATGCCCTGAACATTATCTGGTAAGGCTTCTCTCAACGCCTTTTGCAAGAATGAATTCACACTATCAAAATCAATCACTTCAGTAGGGATAAGTGCAAATGCTTGAGACGGACAAGCCAAATGAATATTGCCTTTCTGGCTTGAAAAATCCATCCATACTCTGTCACCCTGCTGTTGCCAGCGTACTTCGCTGCAGGCGGTTGGGATCAATAAACGGTGATCGGCGACATCATCAATAGTGTTTTTAATGGTGCGTTTAACTTTAGCGAAATCCAGCACCATATTTTGATCATCAAGTCCGCCTTCAAGCATCACATCGACAATCCAACTTTCCCCCACCATGCCGCGAATAGGGCATAAATAAGAGAAATCAATAACAGTTAAATCTTTAACGAACAGTTGCATTTACGCTCCCAGGCAGAAAAACAGTCTACCTCGTTTATTTGCTCCCGAATAGCAATGGCTAGTGGGAAAGACACTTAGCGGTACATTCTAAACAATTGCATGCTATTGAGCGAGTGAAGAACGCAGACTTAAGCATGAAATCGCGTATTTTCATCACATTGATTGAGGCTGAAGCGAGAAGAATGGCGATTAAACAATAAAACGCCAGCAATGAGACATTAAAATCTTTAACGAGAATATTTAGCTATCACACTGTTTTATAATGGCTTGTATAGGGTAGGCTAAGAGTTGTTTTACTTCAAAGTCGCTAATGCTGATCACATTGAGATTGCCGAATATTTACAAAATCATCTTACACAATTATTCACACTGTATTTTCAAAAACTAAAAAAAAGCCAAAAGAAAGGCCACGACAATAATTCGTGGCCTCTTATTCTTTGTTAAGCAATCCTGCTATTTTTGTGCTCCCTGCACCATCCATGCGTTCTATGTGCATCCCTTGCATCTGTCCT
>NZ_JACJDV010000060.1 GCF_014163735.1 Shewanella sp. SR44-3 | reverse complement strand
CGTTGTTATTTGTTATTTGTTATTTGTTATTTGTTATCGGTTATCGACCGTTCTATTCACTATTAACGATTAACCATTAACTATCAGCTATTAACTAGAGCGTTTTGCGATTAAAAATCACCGCAGCAAGCCCTAAGGGCAGCGCTACCCATGCCGCTAACATGGCCAGCAGCGCTGGCGTGGACCAGCCCGAGTTGATGGCCACGGCCAATACGCCGTTAACATCTTTTGTGTCCAGCACGGACAGATTGATTAAGCGAAATAAATCCCCTGGGTTAAACAGCATCACTTGCACTAGGCTGTGTTGATCAAGCCCCTCTTTCACCCCCACCAGCACGGCCAATAAGGCTAAATCAAACACCAACACAAAACCAAACCACACCATAAGGGCGATGCCCGCCGCTTTAGACTTTTCGGCGACGCTTAGGCTTATCACATAGGCGATACTCATAAAGCTTAACCCCAGCAAGATGGCGGTGAGAATAAATAGCCCAAAGGAGGCGAGCACGGGCGCAAATTCAAGCTGAAAGCCAAGTAACAGCGCCGCGCTGCCAAAGCCTAAAATAGTCGCTAGGCTGATGATGCTGCCTTGGCCTAAAAATTTACCGATTAACAACTGGTTGTGACTTAAGGGGTAAGTGAGCAATAACAATAAGGTGCCTGATTCTTGCTCACCGACGAAGCTGTCATAGCTCAGCAACAAGGCAATCAGCGGAATTAGAAACACAGCCAGGCTTGATAAACTGGCAATGGTCGCCGATAAAGAGGCCACCCCAAGCTCACCGGATGCCGCCGAGCCGTAGTAGCTCAGCCCCAAGGATAAGATGGCGAAAATAGCGGTAATGGACACTAACCAGCGATTACGCAGCCCATCTTGAAACTCTTTAATTGCAACGGCGATAACTGGGTTCATGGCTGTGCCCTCTCTTTAGCAGAATGTGGTTTTGCTGGGTTTTTATCTGCATCTTGGCTTAAAAAATGTTGGTATAAGCAGCCTAAGTCCGCCGGCTCTAATTGAATGTCTTTAAGGCTTTCTAGGCTCAGTAATTGGCGCATCACCGCCATTTTTTGCGCTTCACTGACGTGGAGTAAATCTGCCCCCACCATAAAGCCATTGAGCGCGGCATCTTGCTGTAAACTGCCGTTTAAGCCATGGGTGCGAATAGCCACAGGCAAGTTAGCCTGCAGCCTAAGTTCACTCAAGGTGCCCATGGCAAGCGCTTTACCTGAGCCTAGAATTAAGGCTCTGTCTATGTGCTGCTCAACCCCAGGCAGTACGTGGGAGCATAAGATAATGCTGGCGCCCGCACTTTTAAGCTTATCAACGCTTTGGTAAAACTCTTTGGTGGCGATAGGGTCAAGCCCCACTGTGGGCTCATCGAGGAGTAATAATTTAGGCTCGCCTAAAAATGCCTGTGCAAGCCCTAGGCGCTGCTTCATGCCTTTAGAATAGGTTTTTACCGCGCGGTTCATGGCATGGCTTAGGCCCACTTGCTCAAGTAGCGCTAAAACGCTTTGCTTATCCACAGATTTCAGCCGTGCAAAGTAATTAAGCACTTGTTTGCCGGTAAGCTCATCATAAAAACTCACGTTTTCAGGTAAATAACCAATGTTACGCCTGCCAAGCCATGCCTGCTTTGACATAGGGTCGACACCAAAGACGTCAACCTTGCCTTGACTTGGCGGCATAATGCCAAGAATAAGCTTCATCATGGTGGTTTTACCGGCGCCATTGTGACCAAATAATCCCAGCACTTCACCTGGGGCTAACTCAAGGTCAATGTGAGTCAACACTTGTTGGCCTTGATAGGCTTTACTTGCTTGACGTAAGGATACGATTGAAGCACTCATTGGGGATCACCTGTGGCTGTGGAAGATACTTGCGCGCTGGCAAGTGTGGAAAAATCTTGTGGTTCACTATGTGAACTCACCAAGGGCTGCATCAATGGGAAGCTGTCTTTTACCCCTGCAGGCTTAAGCACAGGGAATTGGTCTTGCACCCAGCGCAGCATTAAAATGGCAGGGCTATCGAGCAAGATTTTCGCCTCTGGGTACTGCCATACTAGCTTGTCTATGCCATCATTGGGCTCAAAAGGGGTATCGCCTCTGGCGTCATTATTAAGATCCCAGCCAAGGTAATTACTCCAGTAATTGCCAAGCCCATCAAGGCTCCACTCTTCTTCGCGATTGGCCACGTATTTCACCTGTAAGGGATTGTTAATAAAGCTATTAGCATACACTTTAGTGTTTTCAGATCCTGCGGTGAGGTGTATGCCAATTTCAGCGGTTTGCACTAGATTGTGGCTTAGGGTGTTGTAGGCGCTGTTGTAGACAAATAAGCCCTTACCATCGCGGCCTAAGACCTTGTTTTCAGGCTTGGTCCACACATTGGTGATCCGATTATGGCTGATGGTGGATGAGGTAATAAAATTCAGTAAAAAACCGTAATCTTCACTGTTATCGCTTTGATTGCCCGTCACAGTAAGTAGGCGCGAGCTCATTAAGGCATAGCCTGCGCGGGTAGCGTATGCACGGTTATTCATCACCTTATTGCTGTGGGAATACATATAATGCACCCCGTAGCGAAGGTTATGCATTTTATTGTTTTCTATCACGTTATGTTGACTTGAAATAATGTAAATCCCGTCACGGGTGCCGCTAACATCATTGCCTTTTACCAGCACGTTTTGCACGATAGAAAGCTGTATGCCGTTGCCTCTGTCTGATGAGCGAAGCGCCTCATTGCCTATTACGGTATTGCCCAGCACCTTAATGTGCTGGCCTTTTTGCAACCAAATTCCAAAACCACTGCCTTGAAGATGATTATTGCTGAGCACGATATGGCTGGCTTGTTTATCTGAATAAATGCCTGAGTCTTGGGCGGTTAAATCTTGCCCCCAGTTTTGAATGTTAAGCCCATCCACCGTGATATGAGAATTAGTCAGTAATAGCGCATGACCCTTGCCGTTGGCATCAATAATCGCCTCACCATTGCCTTTGATGCTAATGCTTCGGGGCACCACAAAATTACCTCGATATATGCCTTTAGCTAAGATGAGCTCATCACCGTCTTTCGCGGTATCAAGTATGGTTTGCAGCTTATCTTCTGGGGTAACATCGATAATGGCTGCAAACGCCAGTGGCGATAGCAGTGCTAATAGCAATAGGCCTGAACTGTAACAAAGCAACCTAGCCAAGAGTGAATAAGGCTTCATGATTGGCCTCGGCTAATGCAATGATGGGTGACGCTTAACGCCATCGTAGACTCCCTGCTTAACGATTTAACGGTTTGGCTCATTAAAAACTGGAGCCGTAATTGCTAAATTACTCAACCCTAATGCAAAAAGGCGCAAGGATTAAGAGAGCATCTCTTAATCCTTGCGCTTAGGGCTTACGCTTCCACTAACATACGGCCGCGCATTTCCATGTGCAGTGCATGACAGAACCAGTTACAGTAATACCACTGCACCCCAGGTTTATTGGCGATAAAGGTCACAGAGGCTGTAGCCTGTGGCGCCACTTCCATCTGCACCCCGTGGTTAGTCATACAGAAACCATGAGTCACGTCTTCGACCTGATCAAGGTTAGTCACCACAACCGTCACTTCATCCCCAAGCTTGACCTTAAATTCATTCATGCCAAAGTTGGGTGCAATAGAGGTCATGTAAACACGCACCTTGTTGCCTTCACGGATAACCTTGTTGTCCATCTCTAAGGTGACGCCGTCTTTTTTAGCCATGGCGACAGTGTCAGCGAACATAGGATCATCACGGGTCCACAACTTCTGCGGCTTCACTTTACTACGATGCACTATCATACAATCATGTGGCTCAGCGAAAGTCGGGCCATCGTGCACCAGCTTCATTTCATCGCCAGAAATATCAATTAATTGATCGTTTTCTGGACGAAGTGGCCCCACAGGCAAGAATCTGTCTTTTGAAAATTTACATAACACAACCAACCACTTACCATCAGTATCACGGGTTTCACCTTGCGATGTATGGTTATGGCCTGGCTGGTAATGCACATCAAGCTTTTGACGTAAGTAATTGACTTTCTCGCCCTTGTAGGCCTTGATCGCATCTTCAATATTCCACTTAGCGATTTGGCTGTCGAGGAACAAGGTGGTAAATGCATTACCTTTGTTATCAAATGCGGTGTGCAGTGGCCCTAAACCTAATTCTGGCTCAGCAACAATGGCATCCCTTGGCTGGATTTTGCCGCTAAATACATCATCTAAACGGGCAATTTCAACCACAGAAACCGTAGGCGATAACTTGCCGTTAGCGACAAAGTACTTGCCATCTGGTGCCGTGTTAATCCCGTGAGGGGATTTTGGCACTGGGATATAACGGGTTAAGTCAGACCCTTTACGGCCATCAAGTACCGGGACCTTGTTGCCATTGTAGTTAGTGAACTTGCCCGCTTTTAGTGCTGCTAAACAGCGCTCTAGACTGAATACCACCACGTGGTCGCGTTCAGCGGTGATCATCTCACCTAAGTTCATGCCCATTTCTGAGTTATAACAGGTGGAGAAGAAGTACTTACCGTCGTAATCTGCGTCTGTGTTATCTAAGTTACCGTCAACCATCACTTGGAAAGCCACTTCCATTTTTTCGGCGTCAATCACATTAAATAATGAGCGATAAGTCGACACATCTTCAAGTGACTCTTTACCATCATTATTCATGGGGATTTCAAACTCACCATTACAGAACACATACTTGGTATAAGGCACTTTTTGCACCCGTAAACCGTGAATGGCCTGCACGTTTGGAATGGTGATCATCTTATCGGTTTTCATCACATCACAACGAATACGAGCCACACGTGAGTTGGCTTTATCGTTGATGAACACGTACTTACCGTTGTAGCTACCGTCGGTCATACTCATGTGAGGATGATGGGAATCACCTGTCATCAGATGAACACTGTCACCTTTAATGCGTTTACTTTCGTTAGTAATACCCCAGCCTGTAGCACTGTCTATGTTGAATACTGGAATACGCATCAGCTCACGCATCGAAGGAATACCTAGAATTCGCACTTCACCTGAGTGACCGCCGCTCCAAAAACCATAGTATTCGTCAAGCTCACCAGGATGCACTACGGCGCTAGCGCCTTGAGTCTGGGTTTGTGCTTTTGCCATAGAGGCAAACATGGCTGCCGTCATTGGCGCGGCAACGGCGCCAGCGCCAATCAGGGCTGAGCGCCCCATAAAGCTGCGGCGGCTTGAGTCTTGGAGTTCAAGGCTCTTATTCTCGCTATTCTCGCTCATCGTTTTTATCTCCATAGTATTAAAACATCAGCATTACACTTGCTGTTTTGGGGTATCACAAAAGTCATTCATCACATCATTAACTGGCCACATTGACCGCATCAATTTGCTGCTCTTTGTATTTATTTTTCTTGTAAGCCAGCTTTTTAAGTGGCGGACATTTTTCATCGTTAAAATAGGTAATTTGACAATCGAGACAGTAATGGCATTCGCGCATATTGATCACTCCATTAGGTTCAATGGCTTGAATTTCACATTCTGTGGCACAAGTTTTACAAGGCGTGCCGCACTCTTCACGGCGCTTAAGCCAGTTAAATAAGCGTGCACTGTTGCTAACCGAAAGCGCAGCGCCCAGTGGGCACAAATAACGGCAGAAGGTTTTACGATTAACCAGATTGATTAAAATCAACAGGCTTGCCCACAGAATAAAAGGCCATTCACGGTCAAATTTAAGTAAGAAGGTGGTCTTAAACGGCTCAACTTCAGCCAATTTTTCCGCCATGGCTAACGAATCCAAAGACACACCAAAAAGCGCCAATAAAATAAGGTACTTGATGGCCCAAAGCCGTTCATGCACCGCAAAGGGCAATTCAAATTGGGGGATTTTTACAAAACGGGCAAACTGATTAACCAGTTCCTGCAGCGCACCAAAAGGGCATAACCAGCCGCAATACACGGCCCTGCCCCAGAGCAAAATGGTTACGGCAGCGGCACACCAAAGAATAAAAATAATCGGGTCTAACATAAACAAATCCCATGAGAAATCACCCATTAAGGATTGCAAGAAGGTAAACACATTCACCACAGATAACTGCCCACCCCAAGTCCAGCCGACCAGCACCACGGTGGCAATTAAGAAACCATGGCGCAGGTTATGGATAAAGGTTGGGTGACGCACCAGCACATCTTGGAAGAATAAAATCAGCAGCAGCACGATTATCATTATAATAAGCGCAACCACTTCATAGCGTTTTTCAAACCACACTTGCTCGATTAAGCTGCGCTCTGGCTCGGGCATAATCGCCGCTGGTGTATCCACATACTTGGGCAGCATGTCGTAATCGCCCTTAAAGCTGGTGAATAGGCTATCAATAGGTCCCGTTTGGCGGCGCACTAACAGCTCTAACTGCCAAGATGCACCTGGGTCGAACTCATAATGCTCTTGAATGCGAAACACTGACATTTCAGAAAAGTGCGGCGCACCTTCGATGGCAAGATCCGTCAAGCGGTTATGTTCAAGATCGCGAAATGAGATAGCCTCATCCCCTTGGTGCAGTTGAATACGATCGAAAATACCGCCGCGCACATAACCCGAACCTTTAAAAGAATAGCCATTGCCCATGAGGACCAATAAATGCTCACCCTTAACCAGTGGCTCAACCAGCCAAGCGTTATCCGCCTCACTGAGTAAATTTTTGCCAATAGTCGGCACATCCAATAAGGCGTAATAGATTTCGGCAAACATCTCCTGTTTTTGCGACGCGCTGGCCTCTTCTACGTGCTCAGCCTCTGTGCCCATAAAGGCTTCATCAACGGCTGCACGTTTTAAATAGAGTTTACGAATTGAGCCATCACCAGTAAGGGTCTGCCAATCAGCTTTAGCAAACACGTCGAGCTTAATGCTTGATAAGGGCTGAATAATGCCTTTTTTAATTTCAATTAGCCCCAAGGATTGCGCCACCTTAGTGGCCGCTTTAGTAATAGCGACATTCATCACCATTACAGTGACAGTCGCGCCCGATAAGCCGTCAATGGCGATAGTGCCTTGGCTGGCATTACCGCCAACCTTGATCCTGTCTTTAACATGAAGACCTGGGTATTGATCGGTAAATTGCCACAATTTAGTTTCTGGAATACCCGCCAAAATAATGGGTTCGTGATGCTCGAGCACCTTAGCGCCTAAGTATTGCCCTTTGGCATCTATAGCCACCAGCATGTTGACAGGCTCGCCTGAATAGGCAGGAATTTTAGCGATATCATTGGTTTCAAAGGCATAACCTAACACCTCCTCACCTTGATGAACCGTCCAAATAGCAGGCTCACCTTGTTTTTCACTTATGCTACTGGCAGTGGGGAATAGTGCTTGAATTTCAGGCATGGCGGGTTTTGCGGGGCTGACAAATAATGCCGCAGCAGGGAAGATGATGCCGAGCAAAAGAGCCACGCATAATATTAAGCGGCTGATATTCTTGTGATTTATTTTCGCCAACTGCACATTGCCTCCAAGCATTTTTGCATCTGCGACAATATGTCGCACCCATCAAAAAGGTATGTTACATGCGCCTTTAATACTTTTTAGTGACTTGGATCAATAAAGGGCAGTGAACTTGAGCCCGCAGCAGCTTTGCATTATCAAAGTGTGATCTACATGGGATTAGCCAGCTAAATGTGACATTGCGCAAGGCGCGCGAATTGATAATCGATAAACAGGGCTCCGCCCCTAGGGCGTTGACTCGCCAGCTAAACCATTAACTAGACAGTAAATAGTTATTCCGTTTGTTGCGATTCTGGCTCAGAAAACAGGCGCCAATAGGGCCCTTGTGCCGGGAAACTGGTGATAGATGCTAAAAATGCCCTGATGGCTTTACGTTGCTCAAAGGTCAAGTTTAAGGGTTTTATATGCACAGATACCGTTGGCGCTAGCGGATCATTCTCATCATAGGTTTGCCGAGCACCACCTGCATTATAAATATTGAGAATCCCGTCCATATCACTAAAAAAACCGTTATGCATCCAAGGACCGGTATTCATCACGCCCCGAAGGCCTGGAGTCTTTGCTTTTCCTACGTCTTCAGGTTTTTTAGTCACTAAATAGCGGCCTAAATCTTCAAACTCACGACCATAGTATGTCAGACCTAAATTGTGAAACTTACCGTCAGTGAATTGTGGGCCGTTGTGGCAATTTAAGCAGCGACCTTGAGTGCGAAATAAATGTAACCCTTCTATAGCCTCATCTGACATCGCACTGGCACGCTGAGCCCTTCGCTGTGGCGAAGTCTCGCTAATTGCCCGTAAAAATGAATCAAAAGGGCTTGGGGGGGAAATAATACTGCGCTCATAGGTGGCAATCGCCTTGGCTAGCCGTTCAGGGGTTATCTTAGTGTCAGAAAATGCTTGGCTAAAACCTGCGACATATTCTTTATCCACTTGTAATTTATCGATTAATTTAGGGATACTCTGATTCATTTCATTGGGATCAGTAATGGGCATTAAAGCTTGCTGCTCTAAACTTGTTGCCCTGCCATCCCAAAAGAAAGCGCTAAAATAAGCCACATTTTCAATGCTAGGGGCATTACGTTTGCCTTTGCTACGATTATGGCCAAACGAAGACTCACGGCCATCTGCCCAGCCTAAATCTCTGTCATGGCAGCTAGCACAGGCAATTTGTCCTGAGCTTGACAGCTGTGGATCATGAAACAGCTTTTCACCTAAGGTTACTTTTGCAACGGAGAAAGGGTTATCTATGGGAAAAATAGGCAGAGGCAATAAGCCAAGTTCCCTATGCTCAACGCCATCATCCAGGATAGGTCTAGGCCAATACTCTGCTGGTTTAAGGTATTGTTGTCGCAGTGAAATAGACGCATCACTTTGAGCTAAAGATGGAGCGGCGGACATAGATGCAGACAACAATTTTGCAGATGCTATGCCAGCCAAAGCGGCGCCGACAAAAATGGCTAACAGCCAAGTGGTGATAATATTCATGGGATACTCGGTCATCATAAAGCATACGTCAGGGCTCTGTGATGACCGCCTGCTAGAAAGGTTACTTAATTTGCCATATCACGGTGCGCTTAGTGGCATCTAATGCAACTAAAGCCCGCGCTTCTTTACGCTGTGCATCATTGGTTAATGCTAAGCATAAAGATTGCTTAGCCTTTGCGGCATCCGCCAATGCTTGATAAAAAATATCGGCTTTTTCTAGCCACTGGCGACTGCCAATATCATCCTCTGCGCGGTAGCAAACATGGCTGGCAGTATTGGCATCAAGTAACTGACTCTCATCGATACTATCAGCCTGGGTGCTAGTACATAAACCTAGCGCTAGTAGGGTAAGAAGACTGCGCATTGTGTGTTGATTATTTTTCATATAAAACCTTATTAATATTAATAACTGATGTTAAAAGTTAGTGTTGATAGCTCACGCCAAGCCAAAAGCGGCGGCCGAGCTCAGTGCCCGTTGCCGAAGGCCCAACTTGATAAGTACGGCTATTGAGTAAATTCTCGCCATCGAAACTGAAGGTCACTTGGTGAGCCGGGGTGATAAAAACATCGTATTTGAGGCCGCCACTGAGCAGCCAAAAACCGGGGCGTGTGTGCTTCTCGTACAAGGGATACTCCTTGGCGCTCGCTTCACAACTTGCACAAATTTCAGTGGCATCCTTGAAGGGTAAACTGCGACCTGTGCTGTAAATAACCTCCTGTTCACTGTTGTATCTTGCATAGGCTGACAGATGCCAATTACCCCAGCTCCCTCCCCAGCTGATGTTGGCAATATAAGGGCGATTAAAATCTTGCCTTTGATAATCCATGTCATCACGGGTGACTAAGGTATTGACGGTTTTCATGTTATTTGGATTTGCAGCCGTAGGATCGGCTTGTTGTTGCTGCAAAAATACCAACTCAGAATCACGGTAGTTAAAATCCAGGTATTGCTTACCAGCTTCAATGAAAAACGGACTGCCATCAAAGCTTGCCGCATCCGTGGTGTTAGAGGCATAAGATAAGTTAATTTCTAGGTGTTGCTGCTCAAAACGGCCCATCCACGACAAGCTGTAACGCTGATATTCACTGCTGCCATTGTTCATCGCATGAAGTACAGCACTGCCCTGCTCATTAAAGCCTCTGATTTCATTCACTTGATCTTTGTTAAGCCGCTTAAGCCATTTAGCTTCTAACGTGCCATTAAACACTTGCTGTCGAAACGCTAGCGATAATTCATCACTAAAAGGCGTATCTATTGCATCATAGTTTATTTGAGCGCCTTGGGTTTTTAGCAGCCTTTCCCAGTGCAACGGTCTGTTTTGGTAGGTATTTCTGACCTCATCGAAACTCGGCTGGATCGCTTGTTCTAACTTGTAATGACTTAAGTCAGCATCATAATAACGATTGGCACCGAAAATCAGCACGCTGTCGCCATCATCAAAAATGTCTACGGCGCCGCGAAAACGTGGCGCTACATTATGCTGATTTAAAAAGTCATTCAGCTCATACCTTAGCCCTAGGGTGAGCGCCAAATAAGGCCAGCTGATCTGCTGTTCACCATACAGAGAAAATGAGTGAACCCTAGCTTGGGCTTGCCCTGCTTCCGTGACCTGACGCCGTTGAAAATACTGCCCAACTTGAGTGATATTTTGCTGATAAATCAACAAGTCATCAATATTAGTCAGCACCAATGGCCGCCCTAGCTGCGCCGCTAGTGCCTCAAGGGACATAAGGTATTGTGTCGGCGCGCAATCTACGTTGTAGCCATTACAGTCAATTTGAGGATTGACCACAATGCCGTTATACAAGACGCTATTTTCAAGACGATTAAACTCTGACGCTTGCTTAAGTAGCTCAGCGCCAAACACTGTTTGTCCGACACCGTTAAACAAGCTGGTTTGCGCCAGTTGATAGTCTTGCTTTACGCTTAAACTGCGCTGAATTTTATCAATATCACCATAACCACCTTCACTGCTGGTGCGGCTATCAATAATAGCGCCCCACTCTTTACCTTTAAGAGTTTCCCAGCTCAACCAATAGCTTGGCGCCTGCTTACTGTTTTGGCTTTCATGCCAGGACAGGCTAGTGGTAACGTCAAGCCAATCGCTACGGCTTTCCCAGTCGAGTAATAATGACCAGGCGCCGCCATCTACAGTGAAATCACTGTTTCTGGCGTATTCATCAAAATACTGCCCTTGGTAGGGTGCATACATGCCAGAAACGGTTAGCGTGTCTTGGGCAGTTAGCTGATGATGATACTTCACAAAACCATTGGTATTGGTTTGCGTCTGCGGCTTGAGTTGCCCCAATTGGCGCTTACTTTCTGTGGATGTGAGCTGCTGAAACTGCAGTAAAACACCGCTATTTTCTGTTATCGGAGTAGAAAATAGCGCGCTAACATCTTGTTTTTCAAAGCTTGGTAACGCCAAGGTATCACTGCCATTATAATCAGCGGCGTAAACTGGGTTATAGCGCACAAAGTCATCAGATGTTTGGCGGTAATTTAACCGCCAACTTGGGCTATCACCAGCTTCTTTGGTATTGACCTTAACTAAACCACCAGAAAATTGACCATATTGCGCCGGAATATTGCTGTCGTACACTTCTATGCTGTCTAGTGTCTGCACATTGATAAAACTTGCCTGGCTGTGGCCTGAAACATCTTGCAGTAAATTGCGATCAGCCTCATCATTGCCTGTGCTTAAGCGTGAGTTATTGCTCACCCCATCAATTAAGTAGCCAGACTGATAGCCTTGAGCGCCAGCGATGGACACTTCGCTAGGTTTAATATTACTCACCTGCTCTGTGGCATAACTTTGCTCAGAAAATTGTACTCCAGGCAACAAACCTAACATTTCATTGAGATGACCATTGCCAAAACGGTAATCCTCAAGCATGCCTTGATCGATATCATAACGCCCTTGGCTGTTGTGACTTATCGGATTTGGACGACGGCCAATAACCTGTATATGTTCAGCCACCTTGAGTGCCGGCTGCTGCGTTCCTTGAGCTTGGCATTGTTTCGCGGCACATGTGACTGTCTTCTGCGCTAATTTCTGCCTTTCTAATTCTTGTTGCTCAGCGCCTTGTTTAGGTACATTTTTTTC
>NZ_JACJDV010000005.1 GCF_014163735.1 Shewanella sp. SR44-3 | reverse complement strand
ACACCTCAAGCCCAGTCGTGATATAACAAGTGTTAATCGTTAATTTTTCTCATCTATTTAAGCTGGAATTATTTAGCCCATGCCCAATCCCACCCAGCGCGCGACTAAGCTGTTTACTAGTTTAGTGAACAATACGATTAACGCGCCAAAATAGATCACAAGTTTTAGATTTATTTGAATTTTTAAGGCTATGAGTCCAAAGAATTAATCGTGAGTTGTGGTGTTAAGCCCGTGAGCGGCAAACTTCTCTAGCCCCCAGACTAGACCAATGCCAAAAACGAGACTCACTACCGCGACGCCTAATAAGGCTGGCTGGCCTGTTACCTGCTCAAAAGCCATTGGCGACAAGTTCTGCTCCAGTAAAGGCACTTGCTCACCATGGGAGTTAGTGCGCCACGTCAATACTTGCTTCCAAGGCCAAATTTTGCCTAAGGTGCCGAGCATTAATCCAGTCAAAAAAACTAAAGTAGCATCGTGAAATTTACGCAGCAATGCAGATAACACGTGGCTAAAGCTTAATAGCCCTAACAAGGCCCCAAAGGCAAAGCAGGCTAAGAAATCGATTTGAAAACCTTTTGCCGCCGCCAAAACCGCAGGATATAACCCAAGTAGCAGTAAGATAAAACTGCCTGAAATACCCGGTAATATCATGGCGCAAATGGCAATGGCGCCAGCAAAGAAGAAGCTTAAGTAGCTCACTTGCAGTTCAATGGGGTGCAGCACTGTAATCACCCAAGCAAAAGCCACACCTAGAATAAATAACCCCAGTCTGCCCCAAGTAAAGCCTTGCACTTGCTTAAGCATGTGAGCCACAGAGAATAAGATAAGCCCAAAGAAAAATGACCACACAGGGATGGGATGAGTTAGCAATAACCAAGAAATCAACTTAGCTAAAGTAAAAATACTGGTCAGTATGCCGCCAAAAACCGCCACTAAAAACGGGCCGTTAATGTCCATAAACGCCGCTTTCACGCCTTTTTGCCTGATAACCCCAATTAAACTTGGGTTTATTCTGCGTATACCATCGAGTAAAGGGTCTAAAATTCCGGTAATAAAGGCGATAGTGCCACCAGAGACACCAGGCACAACATCGGCAGCGCCCATGGCAAGGCCTTTAAAATAACTGAGCAAATAATTCAACGCAAATCCTTAATCGACTGAAAGCAGACGCGAATTATACATGCTTAGCTTTTCATAGTGCAGTGCTGCTTTGGGTATATTTTCACCCTGGCTGACTTTACTTCCTGCCCTATACAAAAACCGTTGCATTAATGTTAAGCTCACAGCAAATCGCCTCATCAGACCAGTTAAGCTCTCGATGGGTTACAACAAAAATAAGGATTGATATGTCAGATAATAAGCCGAACAAAGTCATGGCACTGTACAACAAGGTCACGCGCCTGCCTTTTGGTAAGCGCATTTTCTCGTTAATGGTTTCTCGTATGGCGCCCTACTTTGCCACTGTGAAACCTCAAGTGACGGTTCTTAGTCTTAACCGCTGTGAACTCATGATCAAAAAGCGCAAAAGAGTGCAAAACCATATAGGCACTGTGCACGTTATCGCCATTTGCAATGGCTTGGAAATGGCCATGGGCGCGATGGCTGAAGCATCAATCCCAAAGCATTTACGCTGGATCCCAAAAGGCATGTCAGTTGATTACACCGCTAAAGCCGGCAGCGACATCCGCTGCGTAGCCCAAGTGACCCCAGAGCAATGGCAAGAAGGCGACATGTTAGTCGACGTCAAAGCCTATGACAGCAATGACGTGGTCGTCGTTCAAGGCACCATCAAATTGTGGATTTCACTAAAGCCAACTAAGTAATTTGCCGAAGCCATATTAGATTAAGAATTTAAATCAAGAGTTATCAATAGCTTTTGATTTAAACTGAAGTTCGGCGTTTAGCCTGATTTGAAGGATTCTACAAACCTAGTGATGGTGTTACATAGCCAGTACAGGCTTGCCATGGCATTTACTTGTCGACACACCGTGAACTCATCCATGAGGGCTCGAACATCCCGTCCATGGGATGGACGGTCGTCTCGCAAATCGCCATGGTTCACCTTTTTAGCATTCGCGGAATCTGTTAGCTCTTAAAATCTAGCCCAATGCCTATGTTAAACCTAACAGTACACTCCCAGGTTGCACCAATTACCCTCGAAGTTACCGACGACTGCATGGATGCAGGAGATAGAACGAAGCAGGATGCCCGAGTCGAAATAAGATGATTAAAATACCGTGTAACCATCAGGGCCACTCTCATCCATCCTTGGATTACATGGCATTCAGGCTCAAATGGTTAAGGCTCGTGGGGCACATGGATGTGCCGTCGAGCCGTTAGGTATTTTTGGTGTTGGATGAGGCTTCTCGAAATCAAGAGTAACTTCGTCGGGGCGGCATGGAGGGCGATCCAAGAAGGAGGGTTTGCTGTTGAACTTTCCCCCTTGGTCGGGTGTGGGTAGAAGACCCACGACTTTGATCCAAGCGAAGCTTGGACATCTTAAATGCTTGCTAAAATTAACCGCCCAAACACTCTTTTTGGTATAAATAACTTACGCACTCTGGCGCATTTTTAGATGTGAATCTACGATATGCGATCCAAGATTGCATAAAGGCCGACAACATAGAGTGGCGATTGTTAGTTACATTTTTCCACAATCCTGCATTTGGGAAAGTTTGAGCAGCCCCAAAATTTAGAGCCCAGATGTTGGCCTTTTTTGGCTTCTCGTAACACCATGCCAGAACCACATTTTGTGCAGCGCTTTTCGTTAGTTTTTTGCTTAATAATTTCTCTTACATGCGTTTTATGAGCTTGGTTTGTTGAGAATCCCCGCTCTAAACGACCTGATTCGATATTTTTGATGGTCCCTAAAACTTGCTGTTGATCCAGTAGCGCTACTGAATGAGAGCGAATGTATGATAAGCAACCGCTTGCATAGGTTACATTCTCTGGCATAGCGGTTTTAAATTCGCTGTCACCGATAAATACAACCACTGAAAATAGTGCATCTATATTGATGTTAAGCTGCGCTTCTAGTGTTTTTAGATGCTTATAATTTTGATGGATTGGATTTTGAAATTTAGATGAGTATTTAAATATTTTTTGTGTCCACAGCTTCTGGTTAGCAGAGCCAAAAATCCACCCTTTCATATTTTTTGTTTCAACAATGAACACTCCAAATTTCGATACGACGATATGATCAATTTGAGTTGTTCCATCTTCTGTTGGCAAAGTTACATTTTTAATCAGGTGATACTCACCTTGCGGTAGCCGTTTGAGTATCAAATTGACCTGGAATTCACCGAAAACGCCTTTAAACCAAGACGTTTTGATTATGAAGGTCAATATAATCACAGGGAATATATACCAAACCTGTAGCGCCGCGTTCATCACTATTGCGATTAAATCCACTGATATATCCTTATACAAAGCTATTGCTCCCAACCTATCTTCTAGGTTCTATCACCAAAAACAACCTCTTGTTTTGCATCTAACCACAGCGGATGCTGCTCCATTACCTTGCTGAACATTCGGCTCTGCAAGTAACCATTAAGCCAGTGGCGTAATTTGGGATAGGGAGCTTGCAAATACCATTGTCGCTCCACTCGGGCAAACTGACGAATAAAAGGCATTAGTGCCAAATCGACTAAGCTGGGCTTATCTGAGATCAAATATTGATGCTGACACAGACGCAATTCGAGATCGGTAAGGTAGCGCTCACATTGCTGCCTATCTGTAATGAGTGATGGCTCATGGTAACGCTTAGAGCAGCGATATTTCTCTAAATGCCCTTTGAACTCATGATCAAATATCTCAATCACAGCTAACATTTCGGCCAAGGCATTTGGCGCTTTACTATCAAGGTAATCGTCAGGATCGCTTTGCGAGAAAGCCCACTGCATGATGGCAAGGCTTTCATCGATGACCTGATTACTTGCAGTGACTAACACAGGGACCGTGCCTTTTGGCGACACTGCAAGCATCTCGGCGGGTTTATTACTTAGCACTAAGTCCCGCAGCTGCACTTGCTGCTTAGCTGCATAAATGGCCAATCTCGCCCGCATCGCGTAGGGGCAATTTCTTAAGGAATAAAACACAGGTAATGCTATGATTTGGTTCATTGTTATTCCATTAGCTTAATTCAAAAATAGCCATCATTCACTTTAACCATATTGATGAGTCAATCTACGCCTAGCTTTTTAGTGATGCAACGGATTACTACAGCAACTGACTAGCTCCTTAGCACGACTAAGCGCCCTAGAATGATTGGCGGCCTTAGAAAAACTTGAATATAAAATCACTTCATTTGTGTGAAAAATTCATTACAATCTTAACTCGATGTAAAGTTTTACCGCTTAATATGACAAACAACACGCAAGGGAATGGCAATGAGGGTGAAAGGTAAATTACTACGCTGGGATGATGATAAAGGCTTTGGCTTTATTCGCCCCAATCTCACAGGCCCCGAGGTATTTTTACACATAAATTCGTTACGCAATGCCAGCCGTCGTCCCAAAGAAGGCGATGTTATCACCTATGCTCTCGTAGCTGATAAACAGGGGCGAGCCACCGCCAGCAACGCCACTTTAACCGGTGATAAGCTTAAAGGAAAACAAGGCGCTAAAAGAAGTAACCGCCGACTTCCCTATGCTGTTATGGTTAGCTTCACTTTATCGTTACTCGCTTTAAAGCTCAGCAATTATATCTCACTCCTCTTGTTACTCGCCTACCTTGGCTTAAGCCTATTCACCTTCTTGATTTATGCACTGGATAAGATAGCTGCAAGAAAAAATCGTTGGCGCACGCCTGAAAGCAGCTTACATCTTTTAAGCTTAATAGGAGGCTGGCCTGGGGCCATTTTAGCCCAGCAATGGCTTAGGCATAAATCCATCAAACAGCCCTTTCGCGGTATTTTTTGGCTGACGATTATCATCAATATCGCAGCGCTTGCGTATGCCATTAACCTAGGAATGGCCTAAATCCAGCCCCATGACTCTACGCGCCCTTTAGTGTAAACTGACGGGCATTATTATTAGCCAATTAATGCAGCTAAATCATGACTCAAGCCCTGTTCTATCTTATGCCAGAAAGCCCCTCTCCTGAGCATGAATCAATGCCTGCATTAGAAGCGGTTTATCTGGCAGCTTGCCGTCTTGCTGAGCGAGCTTACCGCCAGCAGCAAGCCGTCTATATCCACTGCCAAGATAAACAACAAGCCTACGCCATTGATGAACTATTGTGGCAATTTGACCCCAGCGCCTTTGTGCCTCACAACCTCAAAGGTGAAGGCCCAATGACAGGTGCGCCGGTTGAAATTGGTTTTGATAAGCTTGGGCCCAATAAAACTCGCCAAGTTCTGATTAATCTTGCAGACCAGATGCCCAGTTTTGCGGTAAACTTGCCCCATATTATCGATTTTGTCGCTAATGATGATGAACTTAAGCGCATTGCTCGCAATCGCTATCGCCAATACCAGAGCGCTGGCATCAGCATAAGCACACAGGCATTAGCCATATAAACACTTAATTTAGATAGAGAATATAACGCTCCCATGGAAAAAACATACAACCCAAAGTCTATCGAACAAGCCCTTTACCAGAACTGGGAAGAGCAAGGTTACTTCAAGCCCCATGGCGATGAATCAAAAGGCAATTATTGCATCATGATCCCGCCGCCGAACGTTACCGGTAGCTTACACATGGGCCATGCCTTCCAAGACACCATAATGGATACTTTAACCCGCTATCAGCGCATGAAGGGCAAAAACACCCTGTGGCAAGTGGGCACGGATCACGCGGGTATCGCTACCCAAATGTTGGTTGAGCGCAAACTTGAAGCCGAAGAAGGTAAAACTCGTCACGACTTAGGCCGCGATGCCTTTATCGATAAAGTGTGGGACTGGAAAGCACAATCTGGCGGCACTATCACCAAACAGCTTCGCCGTATGGGCGCCTCAGTCGATTGGGACAGAGAGCGTTTCACCATGGACGAAGGCTTGTCTAAAGCCGTTCAAGAAGTGTTTGTACGCCTTTATGACGATGAACTCATTTACCGTGGTAAGCGCCTAGTTAACTGGGATCCAAAGCTTCATACCGCGATTTCAGACTTGGAAGTTGAAAACAAAGAGAAGCAAGGCCACATGTGGCACTTTCGCTATCCTTTGGCAGAAGGCGCATTAACTAGCGACGGTAAAGACTATTTAGAAGTGGCCACCACTCGCCCTGAAACCATGCTAGGTGACAGCGCAGTGGCAGTTCACCCAGATGATGAGCGTTACCAGTCACTCATTGGCAAATTCATTCTGTTGCCCATCGTTAATCGTTTAATCCCTATTGTGGCCGACGATTATGTCGACATGGCATTTGGCACAGGTTGTGTGAAAATCACCCCTGCCCATGACTTTAACGACTATGAAGTCGGTAAGCGTCATCAATTGCCTATGTACAATATCTTCACGCTAGATGCCGCTGTACGCAGTTTCGTTGAAGTCATCAACACAGATGGCACCCCAAATAAAGACGTTGAACTTGCCCTACCTGAGCGTTACGTTGGCCTTGACAGATTTAAAGCCCGTGATGCCATAGTCGCTGAATTTGAGACCTTAGGTCTACTTGGCAAAATCGATCCCCACGGCTTAAAAGTGCCCTATGGCGATCGCTCAGGGGTGGTGATTGAGCCATTACTGACAGATCAGTGGTACGTTGCGGTTCAGTCTATGGCCAAAACCGCCATCGAAGCCGTTGAAACCGGTGAAATTAAGTTTGTGCCCCAGCAATACGAGAACATGTATTTCTCCTGGATGCGCGACATTAACGATTGGTGTATTTCACGCCAGTTGTGGTGGGGACACCGCATCCCAGCTTGGTACGATGAAAACGGTAAAGTCTACGTTGGCCGCAATGAAGATGAAGTGCGCGCTAAGCATAAGCTTGCAGACTCAAGCGTACTGCGCCAAGACGATGACGTATTAGATACTTGGTTTAGCTCAGCCCTGTGGACCTTCTCAACTTTAGGCTGGCCTGACAACTTAGAAGACCTAAAAACTTTCCACCCAACTGACGTGTTGGTGACAGGTTTTGATATCATTTTCTTCTGGGTTGCGCGGATGATCATGATGACCATGCATTTCATCAAGGATGAAAATGGCAAGCCGCAAGTGCCTTTCAAAACCGTGTACGTCACAGGGCTAATTCGTGATGAAGCCGGCAACAAGATGTCAAAATCTAAAGGCAACGTGCTTGATCCACTAGACATGATTGACGGTATCGAGCTTGAAACCTTAGTGACTAAGCGCACTGGCAACATGATGCAGCCGCAACTTGCCGCTAAAATTGAAAAGAGCACCCGCAAAGAATTTAGCGAAGGCATTGAAGCCCACGGCACAGATGCACTGCGCTTTACCTTAGCCGCTATGGCATCAACGGGCCGCGACATCAACTGGGACATGAAGCGTCTCGATGGTTACCGCAGTTTTTGTAACAAACTCTGGAACGCCTCACGCTATGTGTTAATGAACACAGAAGTGCAAAGCGATCCTGAAAGCAATGAAGCGGGCGAGCCGTTAGATTGCGGTCAACTCTTGGTTGATGGCAAACCTGGCGCCATGGAATTGTCACTCGCGGATCGCTGGATCATCGGTTTATTTAACCAAACCGTGAAAACCTTCGACGATCACATGGCTGCTTACCGTTTCGACTTAGCCGCTAACACTTTATACGAGTTCACTTGGAACCAATTCTGTGACTGGTATTTAGAGCTAACAAAGCCGGTAATGCAACATGGCAGCGAAGCACAGATGCGTGGCACTCGCCATACGCTAGTTACTGTGCTTGAGAAGATGCAGCGTTTGATGCACCCCATCATGCCTTACATTACTGAAACCATTTGGCAGCGTGTTAAGCCACTCGCAGGTGTAACTGGCGATACCTTGATGCTGGCCGAGTTCCCAAGCTATCAAGCTGAGCTTGTGGACAAGGATGCCATGGCCGATCTTGAGTGGGTGAAGCAAGTGATTGTGGCCGTGCGTAATATTCGCGCCGAGCTTAACATCGCTCCTTCTAAGCCACTTAATGCCCTAGTGCGCGGCGTGAGCTATCAAGACCGTATTCGTCTTGAAGCCAACCAAGCCTTCTTTGCAAGTCTTGCGAAATTGGAAACCATCACCATCCTTAGCGAAGGTGAAACTGCGCCCATGTCGACCACTCAATTTATTGGCAACATGGAGCTGCTTATTCCACTGGCCGGCTTAATCGATGTGAGCGCCGAAATGGCCCGTATCGACAAGCAACTAGAGAAGCTAGCCCAAGAAATTGCTCGCATCGAAGGCAAATTATCCAATGAAGGTTTTGTGGCCAAAGCCCCTGCCGCCGTTATCGATAAAGAACGCGCCAAGATGACTGACTTAAGCCGTGACATTGAAAAATTGAACGAGCAGAAAATCGAGCTTGCCAAGATTTAATCTTGCAAGGTACATTAATTTAGACAGCATTGTTGTCTAAGCACACGAAAGGCCAGCTTAACTAAGCTGGCCTTTTTTATTAATTTAAAACGAGTGAACCAAAAATTCTAGTTACAGTTACCCGTTAACTTAGCTTGTAGCGCTTCCATTTGGCGGCTTTGGCCTGTGGTACCTGCCTGAGCACCATTTTGTACCCAGCCTAACCATCCATTACCTGCAACGTGGGCACGGTATTCAATGTTACAGCCAGCGGGGGCATTATTGAGCCACACTTTAGTGGCTTCCATTTGACGGCTCTGCCCTGTGGTGCCAGACACGGCGCCATTACACACAGGATTCATCCAACCAATACCTGCTACGTGGGCGCTATAACAAATCTGCATAGTGGAATGAGTTAATTTCATTTGGCTCGCTTCCATACGGCGACTTTGCCCCGTAGTCCCAGCGGTAGCCCCGTCATCAACCCAAGGTAGCCAACCCATATAGGCAACATGGGCACGATACTCCACCTGAGGCGCAACATTGTCATCATTGAGTGAATACAGCAGCTCATTGGGCGAGCCTGCATTGGGATTAGTGACTTTATTTTTAGTGCTTCTGCTGCTAATAAGCGAGTCAATTTGCGCTGGCGTTAGACTATTATTTTCATTTAAGTACAGAGCCGCGACACCCGCAACATGGGGCGCAGCCATGGATGTACCGCTAATGGTATTAGTGGCGTTATCGCTGTTGTACCAAGCTGAAGTAATTGAAGAGCCTGGAGCAAACACATCCAAACAACTGCCATAATTTGAAAAACTCGAACGTGCATCAGTATTAGTGGTTGAGCCTACTGTGATTGCTTTAACCGCCCTTGCAGGCGAGAAAGAACAGGCATCAGCGTTACTGTTTCCTGCAGCGACCACAGTTGTGATCCCAGAGCTGACCAAGTTATTAACCGCATCATCTACCGCTTGAGACGCGCCGCCGCCCAAGCTCATATTCGCAACAGCAGGCAGAGCCGCATTATTTTTAACCCAATTGATACCGCTTATAACCCCTGAGTAAGTACCTGAACCACTACAGTTTAAGACTCTTACACCCACAAGATTGACGTTTTTGGCAACGCCCCAAGTGGAACCACCTATAGTGCCAGCCACATGAGTACCATGGCCATTACAATCGCTCGAATCATTGTCATTATCAACAAAGTCATAGCCACTGCTTGCCCTTCCACCAAATTCTTGATGACTATTACGAATACCCGTATCAATAACATAGGCAGTCACATTATTGCCATCATATTGATAATTATATGTATTATCTAATGGCAAATCATGCTGATCAATTCTGTCTAATCCCCAGGTTGCATTGTTTTGCACCGCTGTTGTCGACATAACAGGATCGAGTGTAAAATATTGATCTTGTTCAATATAGCGAACATTGTCATCTTTTAAAAGCTGCTCAAGCTGCTGCTTATCAGCGGTTACCACTACGCCATTAAGCACATCATCGAAACGCAGTTTAATGGTCACATTATATTTGTTTACCAATGAGTCGGTATTGGCGGCAAGCTGCGCCTTGAAAGCGTTTTTAGACATAGCTTTCGCAGCTGAATTAAATACTACAATATATTGATTTTCAACCGCTTTTGAGCTGTCAGTAACAAGCAGTTTTGATGGGCTAGCAGCACTTGCCGCAAAGATAGGCAATGAGACAGCAAGCAAGGCAAAGTAATTTAATTTGAACATTTGGTATCCTTAAAAGTCCGTTTATACCACCAACAAACACCTTACCGCTGAGTCGACTTCAAGCAATTGATCTTTTTGGAAAGCTGTCATTGCTTACCATGCTCCGCACCAAATGATACTTATTGGTTGGCTGTTTAAATGAGTAGCAAAATTAAATTTTGAAGCAAAACATACATCACCGATTGGAAAGCCAACAGGCACAGGACAAGTTAGTACAAACAAAATGCTTGCACGATAACCAAGTAGACACATTTGAGTGATATTTAAACAACCTTAATTTGTAATATTTATCCAATAAGATAAGGATTACGATGACTTACTTGTGAGCTTATGAAAGAACTGATATGAGCACTTAGATGTTGAATCCGGATTTGATTCAGTAATTTAATGTTCAAAGTGCTGCAAAATCAGGCTTCGACGACAATACTGTTAAGCTGACCCGACTTAAAATCCCTTTAAAGGGTGATTGCTCAATAAACGTCGCTATCCGTGTCGTGTCTGCCCGATTAAAAATTTCGCTATGACGAAATTGCACATATTCTATGGCCACGTGCAAGTACAGGTTGGCAAGATTAGCCTGTAAATATCCAGCTTGTTGTGTTGAACTCAACTCACTCTCTAACGTGTTAAGACTTGCAGCTAGGCCTGCTTTACCTCGCTCACTGAGGGGGTTTTTATTATCAATAAAGCGCCCTAAGGCTAGGGTGCGTCATATCTACTTGTTTATGGCTGGTAAGTGCTATGCACAGTACCGATAATAAAAGCGCACTGGCGCTCAGCCCAAACAGAATGTGATAAGAGGCC
The DNA here is from genome assembly GCF_014163735.1 of Shewanella sp. SR44-3. GTDB lineage: Bacteria > Pseudomonadota > Gammaproteobacteria > Enterobacterales > Shewanellaceae > Shewanella. The sequence continues at coordinate 164,915 of NZ_JACJDV010000005.1, read as the reverse complement.
AGTTAAGATAGCGCCTATCATAGCGCCAATACCAAAGGTTGCCCAATACAGTCCACCACTCACAAACGACATTTTAAGTTCACGGACAATATAATCCACCCAAAAGAGTGTGTGAGGCAGATAACCAATGGCGTTAAAAGTATACGCCGACAGTATCAGCCCAAGCGTCATCATTTGAGGCTTAGATAAATCTTTAAAAGATAAAGCTTCGCCTTTGTAGCTTGAATTCTCGCTCTTTTGCCAAGTATCAGAAGCAATCCATGCATTCCAAGTCAACATTGTCGCTATCAATGCCACAATGCCCATACCAAGCCATGCAGACACTAGGCTGTGATATATAAGCACAGGGAGCAATGTCCCTGATAACATGGCGCCAAGACCTATGCCAGAGAAAATAACGCTTTAGTCTTAAGGAATAAAAAAGTCACCATAAAGGTGACTTTGTTACTTTGATGTACCGCGAGGGCATTTATGTTAGAACAGCCACTCTTGGCTAAAGTCGTAACGCATGCCTATTAGCACAGAATCAAAATCACCTAAGTGATCGTAGTTACGGGTGAGGTACTCGATATGAAAGCGAATATTGTCAGCGGGCAACCACTCGAGGGTCGCATTATAGCCATCGAACGCTTGGCTTGCTGCTGAATTATCGCCATCATCAAAGGCAAAATAGCCCACTTTTACGCCGTAATGATCAGATAATGGAAAACCAACCGAGAAATCGATCATATCGCCGCTTCTGTCCGAAGGGATAAGCACTCTCTCGTAGGTTTTGTCGTGATATGCCGCCGCCACATACAAACCAGAGTCAAAGGTATAAGCCACCACCCCAGCCCAAGTGTCATTATCACCTATATCCACATCCCCAAGGGTTAGCGAATTCATGATTTGCGGTTCGGTCAGATACGTCACCGCAGCATGGAAATTACCTTTGTCATAGCCAAGGCCTGCGTTAAACATATCGCTGCCGTTATCGCCGGTTTCACCATTAAATTGTGATGCCATCATCCATTTGAAATCACCAAATTCAAGCTCATAGCTCACCAGGTTATTAACGAAAAATAGCCCTTCAGGATCATAGCCAAACGGGCTGCCTGCGTGGTTAAAAATATCAACATACTCAGCAACTAAAGTGTATTGCGGTGGCCGTTGTTTACCAATAGCCAAACGACCATAAGGGCTGTCTAATGCCACATAAGCTAAGCGTGATTTACCAAAATCGCCATTATTAGCAACCTCAACGTTCCACTCTCCATGCATCTGCACTTGCCAGCCTGGCATAAACTCATTACTGGCTTTAAAACCTACCCGTGAGAGTGCATCCCCCACATCCCAGCTAGTTTCGTTTTGGGCATCATAATAGCCATAGGTTGGCCTAAGGCTAGTGTAAACCTTGATTTGGCTATTGGCAGCTTGTGGGCTGGCTTGAGGGCTTCTCTTGTTATGAGATGTGTTACTAGATGTGCTGGCAGCGTCATTTGAAACATGGACAGTATGAGTATTTTGGGCAACAGCTTGATCGGTTTGCAGTTGTTTCGCTTCTAATTCAGCAACTTTTTGCTGTAGCTTAACCAGTTCAGCTTTGAGCTGCGCGAGTGCGGAATCTTCAGCACTGGCATTAGCACTAAAGGCTAATGCAATACTGACAGCTAAGCTTGAGAGTAAGAGCTTGTTTCTATACATATCATCACCTTCCTTTTTTATAATGTAAAAAGTATAGACGATTGTTTTTTTGCTGCGCTAAAAAGACATCAGTACAACTTACTATTGCTCTTGAATTGTCAATAGATATTGGGGGTATTTAACTCCTTGAGCCGTTTTCTTTTTGGCAACCAACTTGGCACCAACTTCGATGAACTCCCCCTTAATACCTGGGTTAGCTAAGCCTGAAACAGGAAAGGAGTTATAAGTTTTATTTTTGTACCTTATTCTAATACGCTTCAAATCAACAAAGGATTCATTACTCAAAGAGATCACATCTAGGCTGATAAGGGAGCTGGTGTCTGAAGTCACTAAATATCGACCTTGATAGTAGTCGGCATCTAGTAGCGTGGTGTTGGTGCTATTGGCAATATTTCCTTTCCAGTTCACTTCCACTATCGTGTTTTTGTCAAAATGCATTAAGGCGCTGGGGAACTTAAGTGGCTGCACTTCAGTAATCGACACCTCTGCAAAAATAGTCGCCGTAAATAACAAGCAAGCAAATGTTATCCATCGACAGTTCTTAAGCAACATGCTGCCCACCCACTAACTTAAAAAATAAAAAAATAAAACCATTACAACCAACACCTTAAATTCAAATAGCATAAAAAAAGCAAACTTGAAGAAAATAAATCACAAATACCATATAAAAAACACTATACAAGAATCATCTCACGAACAATCACAGCTATCAATGACTAAAAAAACACACTGCCGTTTAAAAAAACATCAAAAAAAAAGCAGATTGAAATATAATAATATTTAATCTCATCCCCTACATCATTGTATATGTCAACCTAAAATTCTTTCTTAATCCACCAAAAATTTGAAGCTAACAACACTCCTTACTCTAATTGTTAGAGTCGCCCTAACAAGCTAAACAGAGGCAAACTACTTAAAATCGGAAATTATATTTATTAATAAGATTAAAAATTAAAAAAATCGATATTGTTATGCATAAATAAATTTTCACTAGCAAAAGCAGCATAGAGGCAAAGACCTCAAAATCAAAGGTTTACACCGCAAAAGAAAGGTACTCAATAGAAGAAAAGGTTCGTAAAGGTAATCAAAAAAACAACGAGTTAAATCAACACCAACACTTATGTATGATAATTAACCAAAGTATCAATCTAGAACAAATACACTAAAAAACAATAAGGCATTTCAAAATAATCATGTTTAAGCATAAAAGGCACACCTTTATTTTAAAAAATGAAACTTTAAAAACAACATTACTTAATAATAAAAACAGATGAACCTACTGCTATCAATAGACATTTTCACCAAATAGCTATCAGCAACACCACAATTATTCCAAATAAAAAACAATCAACCCCAATTAAAATGAAACCAAATTGTTGCAAAATAATGTAATTTTGGTAAATTGACTGAGCACCCAAGCTTAATCTCTTGTTTGCATTGAAATATTAAGCATGCAAAAAGCATGCATTACTTATAATAGCAAAATTTCACTCTGAGACTCAAAATGACTAACAAACTACTACTTTCTACACTTATCGCATCAAGTTTTTTAATGGTTTCACAAGCTAATGCCGCTGATGGCACAGGAACTGCAAAGTTCAACTTAGTAGCGCCAATCACAGTAACTAGCATTGCTGATATGGAGCTGGGCGATGTGAGCATTCTTGCTGATGGTATCTGCTCGGTTGATACTGCAGGTGCAACTACTGGGGCAAACTGTGTTGCTGGCGGTACAACTCCTGCAGCCGGTTCTTTCACTATCGCTGCAGCAAACGGCACTGTGAACCTTTCTGTATCAGCACCTGATACCAGTGTTACAGGTGTTACATTCACGCCCAAACTTGATGCTGCTACAACCACAGTAGCGCTTAACACTGCCAACGTTAAAGTTGCAGGCGATGTCGCAGTTGTTGCAGCAACAGCTGCAACTGGCGCACAAACACTAAACTACACACTATCGGTAGTTTATTAATAAGCGACTGTTTTAGTTTGATTATTTAAAATTAAACAACAAAGCCCCTTTTAGGGGCTTTTTGCGTTATCAGCACTAAGCTCGATGTAGCTAACTATCACAAAAATCGATGATAAATTCATCCCTCATTAGCTGGGCAAATCTTATGAACAAACATTTACTCTTTGGCACCGCAGCCCTACTCCTTGGTTGTGCTTTTTCAGACTCATTACAAGCAAACCTACTCGTCACGCCTACAAGAGTAGAGCTCGATGAAAAACGCGCCAAGAGCGCGGTTTTCTCCTTAGTTAACAAGGGCACCAAGACTTCACGCTATGAAATCTATTTCGAAGAGAAGCGCATGCTCCCTAGTGGTGATTTTGTCACTTTAAGTAAAGATGACGGCATAGCTAAAGCCAATAGGGCTATTGATGAAGCGCTAATTTCACAGATGCAAGCCACTTCCATCGCTAAATATCTACGCTACTCTCCCAGAAGGTTAACCTTAGAGCCAGAGCAAGGTGGTCGCGTTCGCCTAGCCTTAAGAACGCCGAAAACACTGCCTGAAGGTGAGTACCGCAGTTACATAGTGTTTCACCAAATTCCTTTGGCGCCCAAAGTTCAGAACAATAACACCAGCAAGGATGGCCAATCACTAAGCTTAACAATTTCAGCTTATATGAAAATTGCTGTGCCTATTTTTTTGCGTGTAGGAGATCTCAAGGCTGATATCAGTTTAAACACAGGTAAGCTTGAGCTGTCTCAAGGCCAGCAAAGTTTGCAAGTCAGCTTGCACAGACAAGGTGCACGCAGCAGTTATGGCGATTTAGAAGTGATTAATCCGGTGAACAATCAAGTATTGGGTTCACTTAAGAATGCCGCCGTATATAGCGAACTCAATGAAAAGTCTTATTCGGTGCCTTTAAGTGAAACGCTATCCCCAGGTAGTGAACTTATTATCCGCTTCACCGAAAGCGATAAGCTTTTTGAGCATCAACGTATTGAAACCCGCTTGCGCTTCTAAACCCGTGAGTTTTACTGTGTAACATGAGTCAATTCTCATTTAAGCGAACACTCAAGCATGGTCTTTATACGGCCATGCTACTGCTACTTTGGGAAGCCGCTGTCCCCGCACTTGCTATCGATGATTTTAATTTAGGCTATAAATTGGCTTTGCAACATAAAGACAAGCAAGCCGCAAAAACAGTGGTAAGGGCCAATGCTGCTTTAACTCATCATCCAAAGAAAATATCAGTTGTTCCTAAGCCGCTGAACATCAAACTCGGCCCTAAGCCCAAGCTTGATTTCAGTAGCAACGCTAAAGCGCAAGCTAAGGCTGCAGTAACACAAAGGACAATTAAAACAGTAACAAAGCCATCGAATTCACAGGTAAGCAATCAATCCTCTGTGGTAGCTCAAGTGTTAACTCAAGTTAGCAGCGTCGATGCCATGAGCGGCGCCACAGCCTTAGCTTCAAAGGCTAATCTTCAGCTAAATGCTGCTATGGAACCCCATATTTCACCGGCGCCGTCGACAGCACTTTTAAGACAATCTTCGGCTGCATTTTCAAAAGCCGCAGCGAGCACAGCGTCACTCGAAAATACCGGTAAAAGTGAGTCAGAATTACCTCAATGCCAGCGGCCCGTTAATCGTATTTATGTCACTGAACAAGGCCAAGAAGAGCACTTTATTGTCACTCAACTCAATTATGGCAAGACGATGTTATCCGAAGATATGTTCGCCTACCAGCAGGGAACAAACATCTATTTACCGCTACAATTTCTAGCCGAACAATTGATGCTACCGCTACAGGTTGAAATGGATGACTTAAGTGCTACCGGTTGGTTTCTTGCCCCTAAAAACGCCATAACATTGAGTCAGAATTTAATGCAATACTTAAGTCATAATCATGATTGTAATGCTGACGCGACCACAGTCTTTTTTGATGATTGGGATCTTTATGTCGATCAAGCCATTATCGAACAAATGTTTGGCCTGAAAGTTAACTTCGATACTGCACGCCAACGCTTTGAGCTTAAGGAGCAGCTCAACATTCCATTGAGCCAGTTATTGGCAAGACAGCAGCGCTATCAATTATTCAAGGATCAAAAAAAGCATGGCAAGCTTCAGAGCAGAACCGTTAAAAACCGCTACGCCCAAATTGGCGATGTTGCGCTGCACATAGACATAGGGGCACGTAGCCAGTCTGTTAAGGGTGAGACTAAGCAAAACCCGGACGGCTTTATTCAAAGCCGCGCCGATATCCTCGGTCACAGCAGTTACCTAGGGTATTCCTGGTCAGAACAAGGCAGCAATCTTAATGCCTATATAGAAAAAAATCTGCAAGACAGTTGGGTAAAACACTACCGCTTAGGTAGTGTAAATAGTCATAACCTAGCACTGGTGAATAACGGTAGCTTTGGCCAAGGTCTAGTGGTAAGTGCTGGTGATAACTTCGATACCGATTTCAGGCACATAGTCGTTGAAGGGGAAAATGAGCCTGACTGGGATGTGGAGCTTTACCGCAACAATAGCTTAATCTCGGTGCAGCGGGTTGGCAGTGATGGTCGTTATCGCTTTGAAGAAGTGCCCTACTTTATTGGCCTAAACCAATACCAACTGCGATTTTTTGGCCCTAATGGTGAAAATAGGATCGAGTCATTCAGCAAATTATTAGACCCAAGTGTCATGGAAGCAGGTAGCTTTGGGGTCGATATGGGCATGATGCAGCGGGAACAAGACCAGCTTAAACAATTTTACGCCAGCGCTAACTGGGCCGTGTCAGATAACATCACCACGGCCCTTGCATTAGTGCAGCAAGAGGTCGCCACAGATGATTGGCTGATGACCCCAAAGCTCAGTGTGAGCTTAGTGGGGGATGCCAGCGTGTTGCAAGCAAATCTCGCCCACAATGACAGCGGCAGCGCTGCAAGCCTTGTCGTCCAAGGCAGTGGTAAACTGTTAGATTGGCAAGCACAGTGGGACAGCTTCGATGGTTTTATCAGTTGGGATAATCCAAATGGGCACCTTAAGCAGGCCGCTGGGCTTAATGTCAGCGGTAACATAAGCAATAGTCATTTGAGCTGGTCACTGGCGGGCCTGTGGCGCGAACAACTATTGGGCTCTGATTCTAGTCAATTAAGCGCAACACTTTCAGGTCAGTATCAGCAATTTTCATTAAGTAATACCTTAAGCTATTGGGTGTCAGCAGAAACTAAACACTGGTCCAATCGACTCTCTCTGTCAGGGCGAATGGATGATTGGTACTTAAGAAACTATATCGATGTAGGCCTTTCTCCAGAGCTAAAATTAAATCAGTGGGTTATCAACGCCAGCAAAGCAATTAATGATGCAGTAAATTACCAGTTTGAATTAATTTATCAACCCCAAGTCCCCGCGCCCTATGCCATGCGCAATACCTTGTCATATTTCCTCGATGAAGGGGCGGTACGTCTTGCATTAGAAAATAATTCCAGTGGAGATTGGAGTGCCCAGCTTAAATGGAGCAGTTCACTGCTGTATATGCCTGACGAGAACCAATGGCATGCAGACAGGATTAGCTACCTTAATACTGGCAGCATCAAGATCATCGCCTTCCAGGATGACAATAATGATGGTATTCGTAACCCTGATGAAGTGGGGATCGCTGGACTCACCTTTTCTGGCCACAGAGATGCCAGTAACAACACTGATGATAATGGTGAGTTACTGCTGACTCATTTGCAAACCAGTCGCCCTCACAAACTGGTACTCAATGACAACAGCTTGCCCGATCCCTTCTTAGTGCCTAGGGATCGCGCCCTTTCCATCGAAGTGCATCCAGGCAACGTGCAAGAAATTTATTACCCTGTGCTATTTACTGCAGAGCTTGAAGGAGAAGCTTATTTTGATAATGACACCCCAGCCAAAGGCACTCTAGTAACCTTAACCCATAAAGCCAGCAAAGAAAGCCACAGCGCCCGAGTGGAGTATGATGGTATCTTTATTTTCGAGCGCTTAATGCCCGGGGAGTATGAACTCGCCATTAGTCCAAGGGCACCTTCTAGTACCATAACCCAAACTGTCACCTTAAAGCCTGGAGATTTCTTCACCCTAGCGCCGCTACAACTATAATTAACTGCTGCTATAACACTTATAGCGATGACAAATTAAGCAAATAGCCTATTTTTGTAAAAATATGCTCCAATGGACAGCTCAGTTTCATTTCTAACGCTATACTCACGCCACTAGCCTCTGGTTTGGGAACTTAGCTTGAATGTATTTATACTCGCAACTGCAGTTGCTCAAGCCCATTTCACTTTAGTAAGCCCTCTTGGGATTGAAGAAAATCAACAACTCGATTTAGGTAAGGTAACCAATCAAGTCAGCCTCTATTGCCAATTAGACGCCAATCAACGTCAAGGCAATGGCTGCGTAAATTCAGAAAGCCAACTCGCTAAATTTTATTTTTCCGGCGCTCCGCAGACTCAAATCAAAATCATGCTGCAATCAGTGAGCAATAGTGAGTTTACCTTCACGCCGTTACTGCCTAATGGCAGCCAGAGTCAAACATTTTCATTAGAACAAGGCCCGTTAGCAGTCGCGATTGGTGGCCGATTGGATATTAATGCCGCCGCCAATGAGGGCCAGCAACAGATAAGTTACACCATAGAGGTCAACTATTTGTAATACGATTGGTATAACTAAAAAAATAAACAAAATTTGCTCAAAAAGGCTATTTTGTAGTATAAGCTGTCGCCAATATCTTCCCCCTGTTATTTAGGTTCGACTCAATGTCTGATAAATTCTTTTTTAAAGGCCGTAAAACGCCTAAGCCCGCCTATGGCGAAAGTGGCTATAACACTAAACGCTCAGCCAAATTAGGCACCAAAGAGCACCCTTTAGTGCTTAGCGTTCAAACTCAAACGCGCTTAGATGAAGTGAATGCCTTATTGGCCGAGCGCCAATTGATAGCCTCTGTCACTCTTGATACTGATAAAGCTGAAGACATAGTGCAGTTGATGGGGATCATCAATAAACCAAAAAGCGTTAGCTTCGATGCTAAGCCTAATCGCAATGAAGCTTGCCAATGTGGCAGCGGTGCAAAATATAAAAAATGCTGTGGCGCTTAGTGATAGCAACTCTTTCAGCCCTAATAAATAAGGGCTCACTTAAAAAAATGCCGACTGCTGTCGGCATTTTTTTTGGTATTTTCAGGCGACTTAGGTAAAGTGTGCCATTGATTTCTATTTTCATAAAAATAATAACAAACAGAGGCGAAGATATGGCCGGGACAAGCCCAAGTGGCAATGATTTAAGCGAAGTAAAACAACTAGGGATGTGGGCCTCAATAACCAGCCTAGGTTACATTTTTTGGCTAGTTGGCGGCATGGAACTGGTTGAGCGAATCGCCTATTACGGCGTTAAAGCCAGTGCAGGCCTGTATGCAAAATCCCCAGTATCAGAAGGTGGCTTAGGGATAAACCTTCATGACTACGGCGTCATTCTTGCGGTGTGGGCGCTAATGCAAACCTTTATTCCTGTGATAACTGGCGGTATTTCAGATCGCGTAGGTTACAAAGAGACCATTTTTGTCTCTACCATTATTAAAATCTGTGGCTACCTAGTCATGGCGTTAATGCCTGATTTTTGGGGTTTCCTCATCGGTGCTATGTTACTGGCCGCTGGCACTGGGGTGTTTAAGCCCGGCATTCAGGGCACCTTAGTGCTTTCTACTAAGCGCGAAAATACCTCCATGGCTTGGGGGATTTTCTATCAAGTGGTGAATATTGGCGGCTTCCTTGGTCCTTTGGTTGCTGTGCATATGCGTCAGCTTTCTTGGGACAATGTGTTCTATGCTTGTGCTGCAATTATCTCCATGAATTTCCTATTCTTATTGGCCTATAAAGAGCCAGGTAAAGCAGAGCGACTTGAGCGCGCCCGCAAAGTGAAAACCGGTGAAATAAACCAAGAAGCCCTCTGGAAAGATGCCCTACGTGAGCTTAAAAAACCTGTGGTCATTTACTACATGCTGGTGTTTGCAGGCTTTTGGTTTTTATACAATTCACTGTTTGATGTATTGCCCATTCATATCTCTGAATGGGTCGATACCAGCATAATAGTGACCTCACTATTTGGCCCTGAAGGCACAAGTAACGGCATTTTGCAGTTCTGGCTGGGGTTAAATAATGAAGGTACTAAGGTGATGCCAGAAGGCATGCTTAACCTCAATGCAGGGATGATCATGACCACTTGCTTCTTGGTCGCGGCTTTCACGGCTAAGTATCGGATTACCACAGCGATGTTCGTTGGCTGCTTATTAAGCATTGCTGCCATCATGTTAGTTGGCTTTTTTAACGCCGCTTGGATGATAGTGCTGGCCATTGCGATGTTCTCGGTTGGCGAAATGATGATAAGCCCGAAAAAGAATGAGTTTATGGGTAATATTGCCCCAGAGGGCAAGAAAGCCATGTATTTAGGTTTTGTGATGCTGCCCCAAGGCATAGGCTGGACCTTAGAAGGCTATTTTGCCCCTAAGCTTTATCAAATCTATGCCTCGAAAGAAGTGTTTTCACGGGAAGATCTACTCGCTCGCGGCATGAGCCAAACAGATGTTGATGCCATTCCCCAAGGAGAGGCTTTTACCCGACTGGTTGAATATACCGGCATGCAGGCACAAGAAGTGACTCACCTACTCTATAATGCTCACAATATTGGCATGGCCTGGTACATCATTGGCGCCATTGGCATTATTTCAGCTGTGGGTATTTTTATCTATGGTAAGTGGTTATTAGGGCTTCAGCGCCAAGACGTCGCAGCCCAAGGTAAATCGGCTTAGCAACACAAACGTGCTTAAAAAAGTGCGACCTCTGCCGGCGTCAGGTGACGAAACTCACCTGGCGCTAGCGCCTCATCCAGCAATAACTCACCAATAGCCTCTCTGTGCAAGCCAATAACCGGATTTCGAAAGCGGCCAAACATGCGCTTTATCTGATGATATTTGCCTTCATTAAGGCTGACTCTCGCCTGATGCGATGACAATATTTCAAGTCCTGCAGCCTGAGTGGTCATGCCTTCATAATCGAAATACATGCCCTCAGCAAACCCCTTGATGTAAGACTCATCGATGGGGTTTGCTAAGCTCACTAAGTATTTTTTGGTCACTTTATTATTCGGTGACATCAAAGCTTGTGACCAGCGTGCATCATTGGTAATCAGCAATAAGCCACTGGAGTTTAAATCCAATCTACCTGCAATGTGCAGCATCTCAAGCGCTATGCCGTGGAGTAAGTCCACTGCCGTTTTATGAATATCATCTTTAGTGGCACTCACCACGCCCACGGGCTTATTAAGCATTAAGTAGCACTTTTCATTATGCTGCAATGTCAGCCCATCACATTCAATACGACTGAATTCATCTATCTGCATATCCATGGCACTAACCTTGACGCCATTAACGCTTACACGCCCTTCAAGTAACATAAAACGCACTGATTTTCGGGGAACTTGCAGTTTAGTGGCAAGGAATTGATCGAGTCGAGCACGCTTTGACGCCATATCGTTAACATCTTATTGAAATAAAATAATAAGCTATTATGTGTAATTTGAGTTCACAGAGTAAATGCCTTACTCTAAAACACTTATCTTTTTCATAGATAAGCCATATAAGGATCCCCATGTTAGCCCATAGCGCAGGAAGTGAGCTCAATCCCTACATGAGCATTGCTCAATTCAAGCAAGCCATTACTGAGATGGATAACTATCTTGAACAAAATGTCAGCCATTTCGATATCAATGACAGCCTTAAATACCGCGCGCAGTTTTTCGATACCTTATTATGTGTACTGTGGAACAACTTATCCCTGTGTAATGAGACCATTTCCCTAAATGCCGTTGGCGGTTATGGCCGCCAAACCTTACACCCCTATTCTGATATCGATATTTGTCTGGTGCATGATAAGCCCCTAGACTTAGTTGAATCTGAAAAAATCAGCCAGTTTTTAACCCAGCTTTGGGATCTAGGCATTGAACTGGGCCATGGGGTAAGAAGCCTTGATGATACCTATATTGCCTGTAAAGAAGATGTCACTACGGCCACAAGCTTACTTGAAATACGCCATCTAGCAGGTGCTGGACATCATGAACAACGAGTCTTAGCCGCCCTATACAGTCAAGATTTGTGGCACAGTGAAGCTTTTTTCAATGCCAAACTTGCTGAACAACAACAGCGTCACGCTAAAGCCCAAGGCACGGCGTACAGCATAGAGCCCAATCTTAAAACCAGCCCTGGCGGCATGCGTGACATCCAAACCCTGACTTGGGTTGCCCGCAAGCATTTTGCCGTTGCCGATATGCAGCAGCTGCGAAAGTTTAACTTTTTTACTAATGATGAATATGCCGAATTGCTCGAGTGTCAGAACTTTCTCTGGCGGGTAAGATTTGCCCTACATCAAGCGGCAAAACGTAATGAAAATAGGCTGCTACTTCAGTATCAAGCCGATGTTGCCCGTTTAATGGGCTTTGGTGACAGCGGTAATATCATTATAGAAAAAATGATGCGCCAACTATTCAGAGCCATGAAGCGCATTAAAGAATTAAACCAAATGTTATTGGCCTATTTCGCCCGTGAAATCAGCCCTCAGGCGCAACACCAGCAAATAATACTCAACCCGCAATTTGAGATTTTAGATAAGCATATACATGCGGTTCATGAAGATGTGTTTATCGATCGCACTCAGATTATGGTGCTATTTGAACTGGTGGCCATTCACCATAAAGACATTGTCGGCATTACCCCTGAGACCTTACGCTTGCTGCGCCAAGTTAGGCGTCGTTTGATGGGGGATTTACAAGATTTTCATGCCTGTAGAGAAAAATTTCTACGTATTTTCAAGCATCCTCAAGGTATGGGGTTGGCGATTAGTTTAATGCATGAACATGGGATTTTAGCCTCCTACCTCCCCCAATGGCGCGAAGTCGTAGGTCAGATGCAATTTGATTTATTTCACGCCTATACCGTTGATGAGCACACTCATAAATTACTGAAAAAAATTCATCAGTTTAGACAGGGAAACTTGGATGGAAGTAACCGGTTAGCCAGCGATATTTTTCAAAAAATGTCAGTGAAAGAATCGCTATTGTTTGCGGCATTATTTCATGATTTAGCCAAAGGCCGTGGCGGTGATCACAGTGAGCTTGGCGCGGTAGATGCAGCCCAATTTGCTAAGTTCCATGATCTTAAAAAATCACAGCAGCACTTAATCACTTGGCTGGTTGAGCATCATCTATTGATGTCTATTACCTCCCAGCGTATGGATATTTACGACCTTGAAGTGGTCAATACCTTTGCCAAAACCGTCGGTACTCAAACCCGTCTCGATGCACTTTACTGCCTGACCGTCGCTGATATTCAAGCCACTAATGATGATTTATGGAACGATTGGAAGGCAAGTTTACTTAAAGATCTCTATTTCGCGACCCGTAAAGCATTGCAAAACGGTTTTCAAAATGTGCTGCAACTAAGAAGCCAAATTAGAGAGCAAAAACAGGAGGCCCTGGGATTACTCATTAAAGATATGTCTTTAGAAACGGTGCAAGCCTTGTGGAAACGTTTGCCATTATCATTCTTCAGCAACACAGAAGCCGATGATATCGCCCGCTATACCTTAGCCATACACCAGCACGAATTGGCGGCGATTCAAAACAACGAACCAGCCGGCACCTTGATTTTAATTGAAGATGCACAGCTTAAAGCCAGCACAGATGTGTTTGTTTATACTCAAGACAGACCAGGATTATTTGTTAAGCTATTTAATACCTTAGCAGCACTGAGGATCTCAGTTAAGCAAGCCCAAATATCAAAAACCAAAGATGGCTCTGTGGTGGAATCATTTAAAGTATTGGATTTTGATGAGAAGCCCATAGCAAGCCCCCAAAGGCGTAACCAAATCACCCAAAAGCTGTTGCAAGTGCTAGATCAAGGCGCCAGCATCCCCAAAAAACGCACCCCAAGGCACAACCAAACCTTTAGCAGCAAACCCAATATCGAGTTTTTACACACCAAGCACAATAATCGCAGTTTATTGCATATTTCAGCTTTAGAAACCAGTGAATTTATGGAGCAAATATCTCAAGCCTTTAGAAGCTTAGGACTGAATATTCATGCGGCGTCCATCAATACTGTGGGTGAGCGAGCCGATAATGTATTTCTACTTTCAAATCTTGAAGGTCATGAACTTAGTCCAAATGAGCAAGAGAAACTAAAGAGTTTATTGGTGAGTTTTATTACATCCCAAGTATAATCGGCGCCATAACGTCAAGTTCACCCACAAACATCATTCAGTTAAGGTATTCATGGACACCAGCTTTCATTATTCGACCGAGTTCACCCTTGATAAATCTCACTACGACGAATGTTATTGTGAATCTATGCCGGCAAAGACCAGCCCTAAAGCCTATATAAAAGCGGCAGTATTCCTGCTATTTGGTATTACCTTGATATTTACCGACATCAACCGTTATCTAGTGTACTTTTTTATCGGTCTTGGCATTATTGAAGCCCTGCAGGTTAAATATCACAAAGCCTGGTACTTGATGCGTCAAATGATGAGTAAAGCGGCCGGTAATCAAGTCACTTTAATCATCAATGACAAAGGTATTCACACCCGTTCAGATTATGTTAACCACAGCATAGAATGGAGCAATATTAATAATATTAGTGACACAGAACATGGCTTTTTAATTGCGGTAAAAAACGGAAAAAGCTATATTTCTAAGCGTTGCCTTGATCAAGAAGCGATAGCTTTTATCCTGACCAAGCAAGCGGAAAACCTTAAAAACCTACCTGACACAGGCAGTTTTTAATCAATAATGTATGAAGTTCTCACTAGAAGGAACCTAAAATGCGCACTATTAAAATACTGACAAGCTTATTATTCACACTTAGCTTTGCAGCTTCAGCAAACGAGAATCAAACACCACAAGCCCCAAATGAAGTATTAAGTTCATTGCGTGATGCGTGTCACCAAATTGCAGCTGAAGAAAAGATTGAAGACATGGAAAATGCGAGTTTTGTATTTGATTGTATTAACGATCAACTCAATGAAATGGGTTACCAGCGACTGCTTCCTTCAGAGAACCCTACGCCAGCATTATAAGCTCACCTGATGGCTCACGAGCCTCAAGTATTTAGTAACTGGTATCTTTGTCATTATAAGCATGCAAGTTCAATTAATGCTTATAGTGGCTCATTGGGCTCAGACGTTTTATTCGCTGGTTCAAAATCAAATTCTGGATTTAACAGCGCCTGAGACTCAGCCATTGAAGCCTGAATAGCCTGCCTTTTTTCAACAAAAATAGCATATTGACGACGTTTTTTACGTTGTAAGCACAATCGATTCACCTCTTGCTTTTGCGCATCATTAAAATTAAGCCAATTAAACCTTTCATCACGACTACGCATACAGCCCAAACAATAGCCACGAGGATCTGTCTGACAGATCCCCAAACACGGGCTAGGTAGAGTGAAAAAGCTTAACTGCTCCATGAAAACAGGCCCTTATTGCTCAAAAGTTAACCTTAAGCATAGCTTTATTTTTCATGTTCATAAATGGTTATTTATCGAACGATAAATAGTGCCGCTAACTCACCCTATTACGTATCTTAGCCTGTAAAAAACCAGCGACATTATCAATGGCAATATTGAGTAGGTTTTGCCTAGCTTCAAATGTAGCCCAACCAATATGGGGCGTGATACTGATATTACTGGCTCGGAGTAAGGGATTGTCTACCTTAGGTGGCTCAGTGCTTAATACATCGACACCGGCGAATAAACGCCCGCCATTGAGCGCGCTGGCAAGAGCTGACTCATCGATTAAGTCGCCTCTGGCGGTATTGATTAGCAGCGCATTGGGTTTAATTAGTTTAAGCCGTTGCGGATTAATAAGATGATGAGTCACAGGTGTTAATGGGCAATGCAGTGAAATAATATCCGCCGCTGACAACAGCGCCTCTAAGCTCAAATAATTTAGCTTGTCAGGCAATGGCTTAGTTTTATCTTGTCGATTGACCGATACTTTCATCTCAAAGGCCAATGCAATCTTGGCCACTTTTTCAGCTATATTACCAAAACCCACTAACCCTAAATGCTTGCCTTTTAACGAACCAAGCTGAGTTAAGCTAAAGCAAAAATCCTCAGATTGACACCACAGGCCCGCTTTCACAGCTTGATGATGTAAGGCCACTTGCTGACTGTGATGCAAAATATGCGCAAACACCATTTGCGCAACGGCGTCTGGACCATAGGCTGGGACATTCGTCACCACTATGCCCTTTAATCTCGCCGCCTCAAGATCAACAACATTAGTGCCTGTGGCTAAAATACCGATATATTTAAGCTCAGGCAGCATCGCCATCAATGCGGCATTAATTGGCGTCTTGTTGGTCAATAACATGCTTGCACCTTGGCAACGTCTCAGCAGATCATCCGTGCTACTGCGTTCATAGACGCTCAAATCACACAGTGCTGCAAGTGGTTGCCAAGATAAATCGCCGGGATTTAAGCTAAACCCATCTAATACCACAAGCCTTTCTCGAGTGTTAATATTTGGATTTATCACCATACGGCCTCCACTTTTTGATACCCAGCTAATGCTAGCGCATACCACGATTGGCTTTTATCCGCTCGTAGGCCGATTGAATATCTTGAGTTTTGGCTTTCGCTAACGCCATCATTTCTTCGGGTAAGCCCTTAGCAACCAGCTTATCGGGATGGTGCTCATTCATCAGTTTTCGGTAAGCTTTTTTAACCTCTTGATCGCTCGCTGACTCAGTAAGGCCCAGCAAAGAATAAGCATCTCCCATGCCCATTTTCTGGCTACCACTGCTGGAAGAGTGATGGTGGAACTCAGCCTGCCAACGCTGTAACAGTGCATCTAGATCTTGAGCTCGAAGGCCTAACTCTTTCGCTATTGTGCCAAGAACGGCGCGCTCTTTCGATTCAATTTCACCATCTGATAGCGCGGTCTGAATTTGGATTTCAATAAACATCTGCACCAATTCAGGACGGCCGAAAGTCAATTTACGAAAATCAGCCAGTGTTTGATGTAAATCGAAATCGACATCACGTCCGGCTTTAAAAGCTTGCTGAGCATCTTGCCTTGCTTGTCCCGAAAGCTTCATTTGATCCATCAATAATGAGGCAATTTTAATATCAGTCTGAGTCACTTGCCCTGAGGCTTTAGCCACATGCCCCATCACGGCAAAGGTAGTATTAAAAAACTGTGCCTGACGCTCACGGCCCTTGGTCATTAAGCCTTCTAATCCCTGACGTTTATCGTAAAGGTGCCCTAACCAAAGTCCAAGTATTGCGCCAAAAAAACGCCCAAACATAAAACCAATAATAAAACCAAAAACCTTACCCCAAATTCGCATCTGCTTGCTCTCTATTAATGTCTTACTTATTCTATTTCGAGTTTGGCTTCCAATTGGACTAGTCGCTCCAAGGTACCGACATCGCACCAAAAACCATCATGTAACTGGCCAGTAACTTGACCTAAAGCCATTTTCTCTCTTAACAGTGGCCCTAAAGGAACTGCGCCTTCAGCAATATCTGCAAAAAGCTGTGGATGATAAAGCCCAATCCCGGAAAAAGTAAACTTAAGCAGTGAGTCATCCCTTAGCAGCCCTTGGGTTAAGATAGTCTGCTCGTCATCTTGAGGGAGAAACCCAAAGTCACCATTAGGATGTTGGCTTGGATTTTTTACCAGCCAAAGATGAGCCAAGCAATGGTTAGCAGGACTGATAGCATTTAATTCAGGCAATGTAGGCAAGGATTCAATAAACACATCACCATTGATCACCAAAAAAGGCCCATCCCCGAGTAAAGGTAAGGCTTTTTTTATCCCGCCTGCTGTCTCTAGCGCTTGGACTTCCTCACTGTAGTGGATCGTGAGTCCCCATCGCTGCCCAGAGCCTAAAGTGTCGATGAGCTTTTGTCCAAGCCAAGCGTGATTGATGACCACTTCACTCACCCCGATGGCGGCTAATTTCTCTAGGTGATAAATAATCAAAGGCTTACCTGCAACACACACTAAAGGTTTGGGCACAGTATCCGTAAGCGGCCTTAAGCGTTCACCACGACCCGCGGCTAATATCATGGCCTTCATTGCTTTGTTTCCGTTGAGAGTTTATTTTCCACTAAAGGTAAAATCGTATTTTTTATCCACTGGCTAAATTCCATTAACTCAGGGTATTGACTGCCGATATCCACTAAATAACTTAAGGTCAAAGGAATGTCCGCCATATAGCCAGATTTATTGTCGCGGTAATTAAGCCGCGCAAAAATACCCGCTGCTTTTATGTGGCGCTGCATGCCCATTAAATCAAACCATCGAGTGTAGCTCGCTAAGCTAACGCAGGGCTCCAAAAGTCCTTGTTCAATGCACAGCTGATAATGAAATTCAATTAATGGCGCTATGATGGCCTGAGGCCACTTGATATAGCAATCCCTAAGTAAGGACACCGCATCGTATGTGATTGGCCCTATTACGGCATCTTGAAAATCTACAATCCCCAGAGTTTGTGAGGCAATCACTTGAGTGTCGCTCACTGCATCTGATGCTAAGTCATCTGACGATGATGCTGCGACAATCAAATTACGACTATGAAAATCCCTGTGCATGCCCACTTTGGGTTGAGCCAGTGCGCTTTGGGTTAAATATTCAAAAGCCTTTACAAGCATCTGCTGCTCATTTGCCGTTAAGGTTAATCCAAGATGTATGCTCAATAGCCACTCAGAGAAAATCCCCAGCTCACGCTGAAGAAACTCAGCATTATAAATAGGCAGAGATTGGTAAATCGCTTTGTCTTGATGACCATCAACGCCATGGCTATTTTTATCTGCTGCCACTTGGACTTGTGTCACTCTGGCAACTTGCGGTAATAATCTTAATGCTGCGCGATATTGCTCGGCCACATTGTTAAGTGTGAGCAAAGACAGTAATTGAAGCTCACCCAAATCGCTTTGCAATACAAAGCCTTGTTCAGTACAAGCATGCAGCACTTTAGGCACTGAAAGCCCTGCCTCTTGATAAGCATTGGCAATAGCAACAAACGGCTCTATTGGCACCAAATGTGGCGGTGAATCAGCCACTATGTACTGGCTATCTTGATGAGCGACCCGAAAGTAGCGCCTAAAGCTTGCATCACCGCAAATCAAAGAAATATCAATCTTGGAATTGAAAAACGACCTTAACCATTCTTGTAAGGCTAAAAATCTTGGATCAGTTAAACTCATCTCAATGGCTCTTAATGAAAAATTGCTTTATTATAGCCATCATAACATGTGGAAACAGCTAAAAAATCAATCAAGTGGACTTGATAGCGATTGCTGCATCCATACTTCTTTTCCGGACTATGAATTCAAACTATTTGATAATAATGAAGATCCGATACTTATTGCTACTCAGCCTAATGCCACATCTTGTATGGGCTGAAGAAGAACCGACTCTAGCGCCAGCCTTTTCTCAATGCCTTATTGAGCCACCTGTATCACGTTCATTCGAGGATAGAGAAAAACTCACAGGTATTAAAGTAGATGACATAGTGATCATATCAGATCACACCAATGCATCATTTAATAAACAAGCACACTTTGTCGGCGATGTGAGCTTCAGTCAAGGGCTGCGACATATTGCAGCGGACGAAGCCACATTAGATCAACGTCAACAACAACTCAGTGCATCAGGCAACCTTATATTTAAAGATGAAAAACTCACTGTAACGGCTGACTCTCTTGAAGCACAGATGAGCAGTAACAGTGCAACCTTAGAAAACACTAAATATTGGTTACATGGGCAGCAAGTTCATGGCGATGCCAGTAAAATGCAAATCACCTCTGAGAATAATTTGCTGCTCAGCGATACAAATTTTACCACTTGCCCTCCAGGTGATGAATCTTGGCTATTAGAAGCTGAACTGATAAAAATCGACAGTAAGGAAGAATGGGGCGAAATCTGGAATGCTAAGCTGCGAATTGCCGATGTGCCCATATTGTATATTCCTTATATGACAGTGCCGGTTTCTGATAAACGTAAAACGGGCTTTTTGTTTCCAAATTTTAGCACCAGCACAACCAATGGTGTGCAAGTCAGTACCCCCTATTACTGGAATATCGCCCCAGAGTATGACCTTACCTTCACCCCTGATATGATGTCATCCCGCGGACTATTTACTAAAACTCAAGTTAATTATCTGGCGGGTGATGCCCAACAAGGCCAAGTTAATTTTGAGTATTTAGATGGCGATAATAAATTAGCAGGTGCCCCTAACCGCTACTTGTACAACATGAGCCATCAAGGTGCCATTAATGATAATTGGCGGGTACAAGGCAACTTCACCGATGTCTCCGATAACAACTATTTCAATGATTTAAATTCTGATGTCAACCGCTCAACCGATAATCAATTATCCCGCATTGGCGAAGCCAGTTATTTCGAGCGTAATTGGGACATGAGCGTTCGAGTGCAAGACATCAAAGTCTTGGGGGAATCACAAAAGCCTTACCGAGTAATGCCGCAACTGAACCTTAATTATCGCATTGCAGATATTTGGCAAGCTATTGATTTTAACTTCAATAGTGAATTGACCAATTTTGAGCATCAAGATGACAGCCTTAATACGGCAACTCGGATCCATTTAGTCCCAAGCCTAGTATGGCCAATTCAAGGACCTGCTGGCTCTTTCACCAGTGAGATGAAGCTACTTCAAACTGAATTTTTTCAGCAGGCGACCGACCCTAGCAATATCTATAACCAAGATGTCAGCCGTACCATTCCTCAACTTCGCTTACATGGTAAAGTCAACTTTGAGCGTGCTGCAGATATTTGGGGGGAATCTTACCGACAAACTTTAGAGCCTCAAGTGCAGTATCTTTATGTGGGTTATGAGGACCAATCTCAAATTGGTTTTTATGATACCGCGCAACTCCAAGATGATTATTTTGGCTTATTTCGTGACCGCCGCTTCTCAGGACATGACAGAATTGCAGATGCTAATCAAGCGACAGTGGGCTTAACCAGTCGATTACTCGATAGTAGCAATCGTGAGCAATTTAAACTCAGTGTAGGACAAATATTTTACTTAGAAGAAAGTAAAATATTGCTAAACCAAGGGATAAGGGATGCCAAGCAATCGGCATCCGTGCTTGCAGTAGAACTTGATGCAAGGCTTTACCAAGACTGGTTTATCAGTGGCGCTGTGCAACACGATACTGAGCACGGCAAGAATAAAAAAAGCGAAGTCACTTTAGATTATCGCCCGAGTAATGATAAGTTACTGCAGTTTAGTTACCGTTTTGTCCCTGATTTACTTAATACCAATACCAATGGTCGAGTGGATATATCACAGGTAGGCATGCGTACTTCTTGGCCATTAACAGACTCACTGTACTTTGTTGGCAATTGGTACCATGACTTAAAAGAAGAACGTGATATTGAAACCTATACAGGCATTCAATATGAGTCTTGCTGCTGGGCTGTACGCTTAAGTTATCATTACAGAATAAAAACCAATTATGACGATCAGCTTAATGCCAGCATAGACGGTAGAGAAGAGTTTGAGAAAGGTGTTTACTTAAACTTTGTCATTAAAGGCCTTGGGGGCTCTGGACCACTAGGAGTTAGTGATATGCTAAATGAAGGCTTATTTAACTACAGAAAGCCGCTTTACTTAAGGAACTAAACACGCTTTATTGAACTTTTATGCTAGATTGCTGAACCTAGCGTCAAATTAAGAGTCAAACAGACGTCATACCTTAATTACCCCCAAGGTATTATGATAATTTAGGCTAAAAAGCCTTTTATAACGAATTTTGAATGTGCCAAGGATGTTGTGGATGAAACACAGTAAAAAAATAGTAACCGCGCTACTCGCTCTCGCCATGAGCCACACTGCAGTAGCAGCCCCTGTAGCCCTAGATCGCGTTTCGGTGCAAATTAATGATGGCATCATTCTAGAGAGTGAAATAGGCAACATGCTTGCCACTGTTCGGGCTAACGCCAAAAAATCTAACCAAACGCTACCATCAGATGAGGCTCTGCGCACTCAAGTGGTAGAGCGCTTAATTTTAACTCGCTTGCAACTGCAGATGGCAGAACGTATTGGTCTACAAATTGGCGATTTACAATTAGATCAGACCATCGAAAGCATTGCAAAAGAACAAAAACTAACAGTAAGCCAGTTACAAAAACAATTAGAAAATGATGGTTTAAGCTTTAGCCAATACCGCGAGCAACTAAGAGAAGAGATTACCTTAGGTGAAATTCAGCGTATTCAAGTACAACGTCGCATCCAAGTGTCACCCCAAGAAATTAGCGGCTTAGTCAAATTAATGCAGGAACAAGGGTTAAAGGAAGTGGAGTTTCAAATTGGCCATATCTTAATTGATGTACCAAACGACCCAAGCAGTGAACAGCTTGAAGCATCCAGTAAACGTGCCAATCTTGTACTAAAACGTTTAAAAGAGGGCGATGATTTTCGCTCAACCGCCATTGCCTCTTCTTCTGGACCTAAAGCTCTAGAAGGTGGCGTTTGGGATTACATGAACATCAATGAAATGCCGACCTTATTTGCCGAAGTTGTTAATGGCGCTAAGAATGGCGATATCATAGGTCCAATTAAGTCAGGTTCCGGCTTTCATATCATTAAAGTCATGGATGCTCGTGGCTTACAAGTTAAAGAAGTTGAAGAAGTTAAATCTCGTCATATCTTGCTAAAGCCATCACCGATTTTATCGGAAGAGCGCGCCAAAGCCATGCTAGTTAATTTTCAAAAGCAAATTCTTAGCGGAGAAGCTGAGTTTGCTGAATTAGCACGTCAGTATTCAGAAGATCCAGGCTCAGCAGCCAAAGGTGGCGAATTAGGTTGGTCAAGCCCAGATGTCTATGTGCCGGAGTTTGCACAAACTCTTAATAGCTTACAAGACAATGAAATCAGCGAGCCATTTCGAACCACTCATGGTTGGCACCTTGCGCAATTACTTGCTAAACGCACCACAGATGCTACTGAACAATTTAACAGTAACCGTGCACACCAACTCATCTTCCGTCGTAAATTTAATGAAGAACTGCAAGCATGGTTAGATGAGATGCGTAGCGATGCTTATATCGAAGTATTAGAACCAGAAGTTGACCGTGGGTAACTTGTCCTGATGACCAAACGTATCGCCATTACGGCAGGGGAACCTGCCAGTATAGGGCCAGATCTTGTTATCACTCTAGCTCAGCAGGCTTGGCCTGCTGAGCTAGTTGTTTGTGCTAACCCTGAATTATTATTAGCAAGGGCCGCTAAGCTTGGCCTTCCTTTAACGCTTATCCCTTATGTTCCCGAGCGCGCTCCACAGCCACAAGCTGCGGGCACTCTCACTGTTATGCCTTTTGAACTGGCCGCCGAAGTTGAATGTGGCGTGCTCAATGAGCTTAATAGTAACTATGTGGTTGATACTTTACGCTATGCCGGCGAAAAGAACATGAGCCGTGAATTTGATGCAGTGGTAACGGGGCCAGTGCATAAAGGCATTATCAATCAAGCGGGTATCGCTTTTAGTGGCCACACAGAATTTTTTGCAGTGCAGGCTAACTGTCAAGATGTGGTGATGATGTTAGCCGCGCCTGGGTTACAAGTTGCCTTAATGACAACCCATATCCCGTTAGCTTATGTAGCCAAAGCTATCACTCGAGATAGACTGCACCATATCATCAACATTTTACATAAAGAGCTTAAAAGCAAATTTGGATTAGGTGCTCCGAAAATTTATGTCTGCGGCTTAAACCCTCATGCTGGCGAAGATGGTCATATCGGGCGAGAAGAGCTTGATGTGATGATCCCCGCGCTAAACGAGCTTAGAGAGCAAGGAATACAATTAGTCGGACCTTTGCCTGCGGACACCCTGTTCCAGCCAAAATATTTACAGGATGCCGATGTGGTACTTGCCATGTATCACGATCAAGGCCTACCTGTGCTAAAATCCTTGGGTTTTGGTAAATCTGTCAATATCACCTTAGGTCTACCTTATATTAGGACCTCAGTTGACCATGGCACCGCCTTAGAACTGGCAGGTACAGGCTTAGCCGATAGCGGCAGTTTTATCTGCGCCTTAAATAAAGCCATTGAACTGGCCTCAAAAGTAAGTAACTAATTTTAAATGAGTAATAAAGTACATTTAGGCCATACGGCTAGAAAACGATTCGGTCAAAACTTCCTGACCGACGACAGTATCATCAGTCGTATTGTGGGCGCGATTGCACCGGACAATGACCATGTGATGGTAGAAATTGGCCCAGGCCTTGGGGCTATTACAGAACCCGTTGCCATGAGTATAGATAAGCTCAGCGTAGTGGAACTCGACCGTGATTTAGTTGAACGACTGCAAAATCATCCGACACTTAAAGATAAGCTCGATATTCATCAAGGTGATGCGTTGCAATTTGATTTCTCGACTTTGCAACAGGCCGGTAAAAAGATGAAAGTCTTTGGTAATTTGCCATACAACATCTCTACGCCTTTGATGTTCCATCTGTTTGAGTTTGCAGAAATTATTGAAACCATGCACTTTATGCTACAAAAAGAAGTGGTGCTGCGCTTATCTGCAAGTCCGGGTTGTAAAGCCTACGGTCGCTTAACTGTAATGGCGCAATATTACTGCCAAGTTGTGCCAGTGCTTGAAGTGCCGCCACATAGCTTCACTCCAGCGCCAAAAGTTGATTCAGCCGTGGTACGCCTGTTGCCTTATGCGAATAAGCCTTGGCCATGTAAAGATGTAAGTGTGCTTAGAAATGTATGTACAACGGCCTTTAATATGCGCCGTAAAACCCTACGTAATAACTTAAAGCAACTCATTAGCGATGAAGAGTTCAGCTTATTGAACATTGATGCTAGCCTCAGGCCTGAACAAATTAGCGTAGAGCAATATGTCGCTCTTGCAAACCTGCTCTGTGACAAGCAATAATAATTAAAGGGCATCTAGGTGCCCTTTTTTATTCCTGAAAAACGCCTTGTTTGATTTCTTGAGATAATACTGCCCATGAGTTTTCCAGCCGATAATATAAAAATTAATGTAGAAAGCCACTTTCTTAAACAGCAATCATCGCTTTTAGAGGGTAAATACGTATTCTCCTACACTATCACTATCGTTAATCTCAGTGACGTAAACGTAACTCTGAAAAGTCGTCACTGGGTGATCACCGATGCCAACGGTCAAGAAAGCCATGTCAAGGGACCAGGGGTCGTAGGTGAAACGCCAACCATAGCCCCCAATAACGCCTATCAATACACTAGTGGCACAGTGTTTGAAACTCCTATTGGATTTATGCGCGGTAACTACACTATGGAAAGCGGATTAGGTGAAGTCTTTAAAGCCAATATTCCCGCTTTTCGCTTAGCTATGCCTGGCGTCATGCAATAATGGCACATTACTTTGTCGGAGATATTCAAGGCTGCTTCGCTGAACTTGAGCTGTTATTACAAAAGGTAGGATTTAACCCGTCTATTGATGAGCTTTGGGCTGTGGGCGACATGGTCGCTCGTGGGCCTGATTCATTAAAAACATTGCGATATTTAAAGTCCTTAGAAAGCAGCGCTAAATTGGTATTGG
This sequence comes from Shewanella sp. SR44-3, assembly GCF_014163735.1. Lineage (GTDB taxonomy): Bacteria > Pseudomonadota > Gammaproteobacteria > Enterobacterales > Shewanellaceae > Shewanella. The sequence continues at coordinate 139,653 of NZ_JACJDV010000005.1, read as the reverse complement.
GCAATCACGATCTGCACCTATTAGCCGTACAAGGTAAGCTTAAATCTGCCAACCCTAAAGATAATCTTGGTGAGCTTTTAGCCGCAACAGATCTCAACATATTGATCAGCTGGCTAAGAGAGCTTCCCCTAGTCCAATTCCTCCCCGAATATAATATCGTGATGACTCACGCAGGCGTCCCACCACAATGGGATCTAACTAGGTTAACGATTGAAGCTGAACAAGTCAGTCAAGCCCTCAAGCGCAGCGATTATCTAGAGTCGTTAATCGCGCATATGTACATTAATGGCCCAGCTCAATGGAGTGAAACCCTAAGCGATATTGACAGGCTCAGGTATTGTATTAATGGGCTCACTCGGATGCGCTATTTACATCGAGATGGCAGCCTTGAGTTTGATTGCAAATTACCGCCACAAGATAACCTTAATACAAACATAACACCTTGGTTTACTTTCAAGTCAGCTACCAGTAATCAAACCAAAGTATTTGGTCACTGGGCTGCACTTATGGGGCAAACTGGTGTTAATGATATTAAAGCCTTGGATACAGGATGTTGCTGGGGAGAGCATTTAACTCTGTGGCAAGTTGAAAATAATGAAAAAATTACACAAACAAAGTTAAATTCGCGTTAAACTAAATGCTAATTTAGCCGATAGAAATCGTAACCTGATATATCTAGCATGCTGCAAAGGACGCAAACCTCTAACTTGGTTCAGTGCCTTGGGAACAAATAATAATAATCGGAGTATTTTATGAAAATAAATGTTGCCACCAGGGTTATTGGCGGTTTTAGTATAGTCACACTTTTATTGATACTTCTGGGTGGTGTAACGCTACTGACGAATTCCAGTATTAAGGACAGTACAGCTACATTGCAGGGCGTTAGCTTACCTGCACTTAACGCGACCAATGAATTAACGGAGAATATCAGTTCTCAACAAGTTCAAGCACTATTGGCTTATTACAGCAATCACTCAACTAAAATCCCACCAATAGAAAAAGCATTAAAGCAACAAGCTAACGATTTTAATACTCAGCTCACCAAGCTCAGCCAACTAATTGCTAATCAAGTCGAGTTTACCAACCCATTAAGCCAACTTAAATCTAGTTACGCACAATTTGAAAAAGTGAGTCAAACACTACTCTCTGAGCGTAATAGTGCATTAAGTGAACAAGAAACCTTACTCACAATGCGCAGTAAATTAGAAGATGCTGCCGATGATGCATCATCGTTATTAATGGATATTACCGATTTAGAAAGCAGTGAAGATCAAACAGAAAAAAGCCTAGCGGCTTCTGCAAGTCTTGTTGAAACCAACTTTATCAATATCATTACTACTGTTTATGATTTAGTTGGCGCTGAGGAGAACAGTAAATATGAGCTAATAGTCAAAGAACTTGACTATATGGTCAGCGAAATCAAAAACAAGATTGAGTACATTAATCGCCAAGGCGATGGCATTCTCGATGATGACATATTAACAGACCTTAATAGCGAAACCGAAAAAGTGATTGCTCAGCTATCAGGTAATAATTCGATTATCGCATTAAAAGCCAGTCAAATCCGCCATAACCAAGCCGCTCATACCAAACTTGCAGAAATGGATAACTCCTTACTTGATGTTAACGCTAAAATGAAAATATTGGCTCGTAACATTGATGCCTTTGCCACTGAAATTAGTAATAATGCTATTAGTAATATTGATAAAGCCAGCATTAATACCATGATGGTAGTTGTTCTAGCTATAGTTGTCGCTATAGGCATCAGTTATGCCGTGGTTAAACCATTGACGCAATCTCTAGATAAAGTCAATCAAGCCTTAAATGTATTAGCATCAGGAGATTTAACTCATAAACTTGATGACTCGGGTCACGATGAATTTGCTGAACTATCTAAAAACTGTAATCGATTAGTTGATAGTTTAAGAAGCTTAATTGTTGGTATTTTAGATAGATCAAACCAACTTGCCTCAGCGGCGGAGCAAACCTCATCCATAACCAATCAAACAACCATTAGTATTCAAGAGCAAAAGAATCAGGTCGATCAAATTGCCACCGCCACCACAGAGTTAAGCTCAAGTGCACAGCAGGTCTCTCTGAGCGCTGATCATGCATTAGAGCAGATAAAGCAAGCAGATCAAGAAACTCAACACATGCGCAGTATCGCAGATGAAAACAAACACACCATCTTGTCACTGGCCGATGAAATCGGTAAGGCGAACATAGTGATCAATAAACTTCACTCTGACAGCGCTGCTATTGGCTCGATCTTAGACGTAATCCGCGGTATTGCAGAGCAGACTAATTTACTCGCCCTTAACGCCGCAATTGAAGCGGCTCGAGCAGGAGAGCAAGGTCGTGGTTTTGCGGTAGTTGCTGATGAAGTGAGGAGCCTAGCATCACGTACCCAAGTATCGACTCAAGAAATTCAGCAGATGATTGAAGTGCTGCAAAAAGGTGCCCAGCAAGCTGTTGCTGCCATGGATTTAGGCAGAGAACAAGCTAATACCTGTGTTGATAAAACAGAACAAGCCAACCTTGCGCTAGAAAGTATCAGCCAATCAGTTCATAAAGCCTTTGATGCAGGTAGCCATATTGCTCATGCAGCCCAAGAGCAGAATCTAGTAAGTCAACAAGTTTCTGAAAAACTTGAACATATTGCTTCAATTTCGGAAGAAACAGCAAGTGGCGCAAACCAGACATCTCAATCCAGTCTTCAAGTCGCTAAGCTTGCTGAAGAGCTGCAATCTTCTGTGGGTGAATTTAAAGTCTAACTTTACTGCTCGACAACAAATAAAAAAGGCCCACGAGGGCCTTTTTTAACTCATCACAATGAACAAAAAACAACCTTAATTTGAATTAAGAGATGAATCAATGACATTGAAGCAGTTTAAATTCGACGTCTGATATTCAAACTTGAACTCTGCCTAATAATAAGATGAATTTATGCGCCAATCGCTAACCTATTGCAAATAAATTCAATGTAATTAGCGGTACAAGGAGCTGTTTGATACAGCATTTATTATCCCTACCTGAGGTTAAATAACATTTATTCCAAATTTAAACTAAAAATAAAGCCAAGTCAGTTTGACTTGGCTTTATTAACTATAAAGATTTAACTATGTATCAAAAAAGCTAACTCGTTCTAGTTACCTAATCTTTCTTTAATTGCAGCAGTAATTGGGCTAGCACCATGCCCGTTTGCATTGGCCCAATCTAAGATAGTCTTACCATCTCCTTCAGCAACACTTAGCTCATCAGCGCTTAAGCGCTTAGCAACATACTCGCCAACATCGCCAGCATTGGCTGCATAAGCAGTACGCAGAAGACTGACACCATCGCAAGAAATGCCAGTATAAATATTGCGCAATTTTGCACGACTTTCTTTCAGTTTTTTACGTAATCTATTCTTATCGTCAGATTTTACGTAATCACAAATGTTAGCAACTAATTGATCTGTATTTGCATGAACTGGGGCTGACACTGAAGATGCTGCGATCACAGCGGCGATCGCTATTGGCACTAAACGCATCTGACACTCCTTTATTATTCGGTGTTATTAAGAAAATGTAATACAAATTCTTGCTCAAGGGTAAAAAAGCCCCCTAATTTAACACTTTTTCACCAGAGTGTTAAAGCTATATTCTAATTCATTATCATTTGTTACATTTTCCGTTTGTATCGTTTGCCAATCTTGCTCGTTCCATAAAGGGAAAAAGGTGTCACCTTCAATATCTAACTTAATAAAGGTCAGATACATAATATCGGCCATGGGGAGAATTTCTGCGTAAAGCTGCCCCCCCCCCATCACGATCAACTCCTCACAATCACCGGCAAGCGCCTTAGCTTCTTCGAATGAAGATACACAAGAGACACCATCAATAACATAATCAGCTTGACGAGTGATCACAATATTATGCCTGCCTGGCAATGGCCGACCAATAGACTCAAAAGTTTTTCGGCCCATGACCACAGGTTTTCCTAACGTCATAGCCTTAAAATGGCGCAGATCTTCGGGAAGATGCCATGGCATCTGATTATCTTTTCCTATGACGCGATTATTTGCCATCGCAGCAATCAGGGCGATCCGCATTTTTTATCCTTACCTTTGTGGAATTAAATAATTGGACGTGTACGGTAATACACTAAGCTCGGCATGGCTAAACCTACAGCAAGCGCACCTAAAATAAATACCGTCTTAAGTCCATTAGTGATGACTGCCGCTGTGAGTTCAGCATCAATCTGTGGCTGGGATGTCATCTGCACCAAGGCTATCATGGTATTGAATGCGTAGGTACCTGGGATCATTGGAATTACGGCCGCCACTGAATACATTAGCGGCGGTGCCATATGTCGCTTGGCAAAGCCAATTGTTACTACGCCTATAATAGCTGCTGCAGCGAAGGTAGCCCATTCAATCGGCATAGCGATAGTGAGTAGCAGAGTGCGGCAACTATGGCCTATGGCTCCTGCCAGAGCGCAATAAGGTAGAAATCGTCGCGGAACATTAAACACCATAGCAAAACCCACAGCTGGGATTGCCGAAAAAAGCGCATCGTTAAGTAAAGTCAGCAATAAATCCATTAGAGAAATAAGCCTCCTAACTGCATCGCAATACTTATCCCGATAACAGATGCGAGCGTAAGCAAACTTGCATAAGCCCAACGAGAAATTCCCACCCCCATATGCCCTTTAACCATATCTGAAATGGCATTGATGAGTGGAAATCCAGGTACTAACATCAATACACAGGCAGCCATAGCAATCTTAGGGGTTTGAGTTAACGGAATAAGGTAGCCACTTTGGGCCACCATGGTGGTAATAAATGCGGTTACAGCAAAATTGACTAATGGATTAAAATGCCCTTTCGCTAAACTTAGTCGCACAGCCATGCCTATGGCTGATGCAATGAATGTGATCACGCTGGCAGCAATATCGCCACCAAATAAATGACAAAAGCTGGCACAAGATAGGCCAATCATAAACACAACCAGCTTTGCGGGATAGGTTCTAGGCGTGATACGAGCTAAACGGCGGCGAACTTCATCAGCACCATAAATGCCTTTTTCAGCCAAAATACAGATACGTTGTAATTCACAGACAATCATCATGTTTAAACCATGATCGCGAATACGACGAGTGGTGGTTATACAACGGCCATGAACTAGGCTAGTGAGCACTAACGAATTTGAGGAAAGTGATAATTCAACACTAGCAAGGCCTAAGGCTTTACCAAGACGCTGACTGATCTCTTCAATAAGTTCAGATTCAGCGCCATAGGCCAAGAGTAGCTGCGCGGTGCGAACTACTAAGCGTGTAATATCATTTTGAGTTTCTGTATACACACTTATCTCATGGTAAGTAAATGACTACCTTTGATAAATAACTTCGACATCGTAATCGTCGTCATCAAAATCATCATCAAAATCATCATTGTAATCTTCATTAACTGATTCTGCGTTAGCTTCGTGGTAATTATCCCACTTAAACTCAACTTCGCTGTCAGGATCAATACTTTCATCCACAGGAGGAAGACTGGCAATATAATCCAACAGTTTAAGACTCAATTCCTTAGTACCAATGCGATTAAAGGCTGACATGGTATAGACATCACCCTGCCAATCCATTTCCGCAACTATGGCATCAACTTTAGCCTGAAGCTCTTCTTCTAGCATTAAATCTGTCTTGTTAAAGACTAACCAACGCGGCTTAGCAGCAAGCTTAGGTGAATATTTTTCAAGCTCGGCAACAATAGCTCTTGCCGCTTCTGCAGGAGAACTGCCATCAATAGGCTCGATATCCAAAACATGCAGCAATACACGGCAACGTTCTAAGTGCTTAAGGAAACGAATACCAAGACCGGCACCATCAGATGCACCTTCAATCAAACCTGGAATATCTGCAATAACGAAGCTTTGACCTGGACGAGGATTAACTACGCCAAGGTTAGGCACCAAAGTCGTAAACGGGTAATCTGCAACTTTAGGCGTTGCTCTTGATACTGCACGTATAAAGGTGGATTTACCCGCATTAGGCATGCCTAATAAGCCAACATCAGCAAGCAGCAACAATTCTAACCTAAGCGAACGCACTTCGCCTGGCGTACCTAAAGTTTTTTGACGTGGCGCACGGTTAGTACTGCTTTTAAAGCGAGTGTTGCCTAAGCCATGGAAGCCACCTTTTGCAACGAGCAACTTTTGGTCATGAACCGTCAAATCGCCAATAAGCTCTTGAGTTTCATCATCCACAGCACGAGTACCAACAGGAACTTTGAGGATCAGATCAGCACCGCCGTGTCCAGTACAATCACGACCACGGCCATTACTGCCACGTTCGGCCATATGAAAACGCTCAAAGCGATAATCAATTAAAGTGTTGTAGTTTTCATCGGCTTGCAGAAATACACTGCCGCCATCACCACCGTCGCCGCCATCAGGGCCACCATCAGGTACGTATTTTTCACGTCGAAAGCTAACGCAGCCACTGCCACCATCACCAGCCTCAACCCTAATACTTGCCTCATCAATAAACTTCATACCTACTCCTGACACCACTCAATCTGTAAATTATAACCCCAAATACATGGGATGTGCAGGAAAGCGCCGAAGATAGCAAACACCACAATATCGCCTACCGCATCTAATTGTTCTACAAGAAAAATTACACTCTCTTGCAGTTAAAATTTTTAATACCCCTGAGGAACAAACGCTCAATGGGATAAAGAAACACAAAAGCCCTACCGGAGGCAGGGCTTTCGAAGACTAGCTTTTGTAAAGAATTAAGCTTCGATACTAATAAACTTACGGTTATTAGGACCTTTAACTTCAAACTTTACTTTACCGTCTGATAATGCAAACAAAGTATGGTCACGACCAATACCTACGTTTACACCAGCGTGGAACTTAGTACCACGTTGACGAACGATAATGTTACCTGCTAGAACTGATTCACCGCCAAAGCGCTTAACACCAAGACGTTTACTTTCTGAATCGCGGCCGTTACGAGTACTACCGCCAGCTTTTTTATGTGCCATGAGTTAGACTCCTAAATTAAGCGTTGATCGCTGTGATTTTAACTTCGGTGAACCATTGACGATGGCCCATCTTCTTATCGTGATGCTTACGACGACGGAACTTAACGATAGTTACCTTTTCGCCGCGACCGTGGCTAACAACTTCAGCTACGACTTTACCGCCAGCAACTAAAGGAGCACCAACATGTACTGTCTCGCCGTCAGCGATCAATAACACTTGATCGAATTCTACGGTTGAACCAGTAGCAACTTCTAATTTCTCTAAACGAACTGTATGACCTTCGGCAACACGGTGTTGCTTACCGCCACTTTGAAAAACAGCGTACATAGCTATTTCACTCCAAATGACTAACACATCAGCTCACATCAGGTGAGGCATGAGTGCTAAAAAAACTTTAATGACAATGGGCGCGGAGTTTACGCGAAGAACATTGAACTGGCAAGACTTAAATGTAAAACAATAAAAAAAGCCATAATCGCTACGTCACTTATGTTAACAAATGCTGTCATGTGCAAGAATATTAGGTAAAATTTGCCTTATCGCAATTTCCTGACATTGAAGGATGTTATCCTAGCAGGAAATCTGTCACTGCAAATGTGATTATATTACTGACGGCATTATAAACAATATAAACTGGGGTCAATAGCAATTGTTACCCCATCGCCTAAAAATTACCAGAGACTACCATGGATTTAAACGCCATTCGTGAACTGGCTGACACTGATATGAAAGCAGTTGATCAGCTAATATACCAACAACTTGAATCTGATGTTGCCCTGATCAATCAATTAGCGTTTTACATCATCAAAAGCGGTGGTAAACGTCTTCGCCCCCTATTAACCGTATTGGCTTCAAGGGCAATGGGTTATGAAGGTGACAAACACTTAAAACTGGCCGCTATTGTTGAGTTTATCCATACTGCGTCTTTACTCCATGATGATGTTGTCGATGAATCCCTATTGCGTCGCGGCCGTGAAACCGCTAACGCACTCTTTGGTAATAGCGCCAGCGTACTCGTGGGGGATTTCCTCTACACTCGCTCATTCCAGATGATGACTGAGCTCGATAGCCTGCATGTACTAAAAGTGTTGGCTAACACCACCAATGTGTTGGCAGAAGGGGAAGTATTGCAGTTAATGAATTGCAATGATCCTGACACCACAGAAGACAATTACATGCGGGTAATTTACTGTAAAACAGCTAAATTATTTGAAGCGGCAACTTTGCTTGCCGGTGTATTAGCTGGAGCCAGTGAAACTGAACAAACGGCACTGGGTGAGTACGGCAAATTTTTGGGTACCGCATTTCAATTAACTGATGATTTACTTGACTACACCGCCAGTAGCGACGAGTTAGGCAAGAATATCGGCGATGACCTAGCAGAAGGAAAACCCACTCTGCCGCTTATTTTTGCCATGGAGCACGGTAGCAACCAGGCCAAAGCATTAATTAAGCATGCGATTGAACAAGGGGACGGCACTCAGGCTATCAATGAGATAGTTAACGCCTTAACTGATTCAGGTGCATTAGAGTACACCAAAAATAAAGCCATAGGAGAAGCTGAGAAGGCCATAGCAGCGTTATCTTGCATTAAGGCTAGTCCGTATAAGGACGCGCTAATATCCTTGGCTAATATCGCGGTAAATCGTAATAACTAAACCGAGCTAATGCGCTGATATAAACCCCAAACATAAAAAGGCCTAGATAACTCATTATCTAGGGCCTGTTGATCTTTCAAGGTTGTTTTTGCAGCGAATTGTTGGCCATTTATACAAGGCAGAGACTTTGAAGTGTAGTTATTCTACATAAAAAGTCGATAACGCTGTAGAAATGGCCAACAAACGCCGCCCAAAGGGTTCGGCTAAAAACCTTTTACTCTTTGTTGAATAGATTTTGCTTAGATGACTAGGCTTCAATCCATTCGCCTCGATTAAAACGTTTTTAACTCGAACAAAATTCAACCAGCAAAGATCAACAGGCCCTAGGCCTTTTTGTCATTAGTCGTTGCTAGTTTGGCTCTAACTCGGGGCTAAGCCACTTACACTTGCCAATCTATCGTTTTTTCGCCTTGTTTAATCAACAACGCATTAATGGCAGAGAAGTGTTTACAACCGAAAAAACCTCGATATGCCGAAAGTGGTGATGGATGAGGCCCCTGCAAAATAGTATGTTGAGACGCGGTAATTACCTTACCTTTTTTAATGGCATGCGCGCCCCAAAGTACAAATATAACTGGCGCATCACGCTCATTGAGGGCTATTAATACTTCATCGGTAAAGCGTTCCCAGCCCCATTTAGCATGGGAATGCGCCTTACCTTCTTCAACCGTCAATACAGTATTTAGCAGCAATATCCCTTGATCTGCCCAAGCCCTCAAATCGCCCTGTTCTGGCACACTAAAGCCTTCAATATCGTCTGCTAATTCTTTATAAATATTGGCCAAAGAGGGGGGGATCTTAATACCGTTAGAAACCGAGAAACATAAGCCGTGAGCTTGCCCTTTTCCATGATAAGGATCTTGCCCTAAAATCACCACTTTGACTTTATCGAAAGGGGTTTTCTTAAACGCCTCAAACACTTCTTCACTAGGTGGAAATACTTGAATCCCTTTTGCTCGCGCCCCAGCGACTTTAGCATCCAGGGCTTGAAAATAATCTTTACTTTGTTCCAGATCAATCAATGCCTGCCAAGATTTCATACACATGCCTCCCTAAGCCTTAAGCAATAACTACGCCCTAAGAAATCGAACTAAAACAAACGATAAAGAACATTAATTGCTAATACAATCAATACTATGCCTGATACCTTATCAATCAAGGCCGACTTAGCCCTTAATTTAGGCAACACAGAACCATGGGACAACAACATAGCGATTACTGTGTACCAAAGCCCGTCGATAATAAGCGGCGTTGCTACTATCAGTAACTGCCCAGAAGCGGTGTTGGCTGCCAGCACAAATTGACTAAACAGAGCGAGAAAAAATAACAAAATTTTAGGATTAAATAACGAAATCCCTAAGCCATCTCGGGCCGCTACTAATAAGCCGCTCTGGGACCTAGCTTCCAATTTTTGTTCTGACGCACCTTTAGAGCCTAATGCCTGCAACCCAAGCCAGGCCAAATACAACGCCCCTAATATAGCAATAATGTTAAATACTAAAGGCGCCTCTTTAAGTACTACGCCTAAACCTAACAAGGTCACTAATGCATAGAAACCTATCCCTATTGAGTGCGCCCAAGCGCAAACTATGCCATGTAATCGACCACCCGAAAGGGTATGGCGCACAACCATAGCCAAGCTCGGTCCCGGTGACATGGCCCCTAAACAACAAATGGCCAATAGCCCCAACCAAGTATCAATGCTCATTTACACTCTCAATTTCAATAATCTTATGAACTGTACATTATCCAGTAAAGGGCCATAAAAAAACCAGCCAATTTTGGCTGGTTTTTTATAGGCATTAATTTAACGAGCAATTTAGTAACATTAAATTAGAAGCGGTAATTTACACGGCCGTAGTAGAAACCACCGTTATAGTCGTATGGACCACTTTCATAGTACACGCCGCCAACTGCGCCCAGTACATCATCTTGTAGCTTTTGCGCTTCTTTATCAAAGAGATTATTAGCACCTACTGATAGAGTAATCGCATCGTTTAATGCATAACTGAACTCTAAATCTAAGGTCATAGCAGAGCCAACATCTTCAGACCAACCAGCATCTTCGCTGTCGGCATGAGTTGCAAAGTATTCACCAAAATAGTTACCACGGACGGACATACTTAAGTCATCCCAAGACTGGGCCCAAGTTAACGTTGCGCGATGTGCTGGAATGCCATCTTCTAAACGACGCACCTTAAAAGGTGTTGTAGTATCTGCATTGAACTTATCGACACTAGTGTCTGTCCAGCCATAAGCCAAACTTAACTTAGCATCACCAGAAAAAACTTCCATATTGTAGTTAGCAACAATATCGATACCTTGAGTCGTAGTATCAAAATCATTAGCATAATATGTCACTGTAGAAATCAACTCAGGGAACTCCACACCAGCGGCCCTTAACGCTGCATAATCTTGTGGCCTCACATCGATATCACTGGTCTGCGCTAGGCGCCCTTCAACTTCAATATTGTAATAGTCTAAAGTGAGGAAAAAATCTTCGTACTCATACACCAAGCCTACAGCATAGCTAACAGACTCTTCTGGTTGCAGTACTTTAGCACCATAAAATTGCGCTAAAGGATCAGAAGGTGGTGCAATGAAGCTCTGTACTAAATCACCATTTAAGATCTTAGTCTGTGTATTAACTACGTTTTCCTGACCTACCGTCGGAGCCCGGAAACCAGTACTGTGCGAAGCGCGGAATGACAATTCATCTGTAGCGATATATTGCGCTGTAATTTTATAGTTTAAAGTATCGCCGAAGGTTGAAAAGTCCTCATAACGTAGTGCAACACCAAGTAACCAGTCATCATTCAAATATGCTTCAACGTCAGTATAAAGACCTATGTTATTACGAGTATTTTTCCCCGCAGACTCAGGACCAAACCCTTTAAAACCGTGTGAACCTATATTAAATCCTTGCTCAGCATAGGGACCAGCAACCCAAGATGCCTCATCGCCTTGAGTAATCTTAAATGACTCTTCGCGCCATTCAAATCCTGTGGCAAAGCTTACATCTTCAATAGAGCCAATATTAACAAAGCGGGAGAAATCAATGTTAATGCTGGACTCATTTTGTGTATAAGCACCAGTATCAAAATCCGTTGGAGTTTCTAAACCTAGAGATGGGTTTAATGAATTTTTTAGACCGAAGCTTGCTTGGTTATTACCTGTGCCCGCACTGGCATCATAACTCCACTCACCTAGCTCACCTTTAATACCTGCCACAAAAGAACTATCTTCTATCTTACCAGCAAATTGAGGTGTATAGCCGCCCGGACGGATCTGGTTCATTGAGAAGCAGTTCTGGTCAGCAACCATGTCTTTATAAGCTTGAGTCGCAAGCACGTTAGGCACATTAGCAGCAACTGGCGCACAACTTGACTGAATACCGTTAACAGCCCCCACTAATAAGGTTTTACCTTCATCATTTGAGTACACTTGCCCACGATTATGGGGGTTACGGTAATAAAACCCTCCAACAGCATTACGTGAAGACATGTTACCAAATGCATACAAGCGAGTTGTATCGTTAAGCTCTAAGCCAGAGTTAACAAATACCGAAAAGTCATCACTAAGCTCAGGATTACCCCAAGTCTGTGCTGGATCTTGAATATAGCTATTTCCCGCAGCGGCTAAGGCTGCTGCATCAGGACGCTGAACACTACGACTGGTAGCATCAGCCATTTTGTATTGACCACTAATATTAATAAAGCCATCTTCAGTAAGAGGTAAGCCAATATTGCCATCTATAGTGGTTGAAGTACCATCTCCCTCGTAATACTCACCTTTTGAATAAGTCAGTGAGCCACCTTCACGATCATCTTTTAATACAAAATTCATTACACCTGCGATAGCATCTGAACCGTACTGCGCCGCGGCACCATCACGTAATACTTCAACCTGCTTTAAGGCTGAGCTTGGAATAACTGAGATATCAGGCCCCTGGGCACCGTCATTAATACCACCGCCTTGAAAAGCAATAACAGAAGCGCGGTGACGACGTTTACCATTGACTAAAATTAAGGTGCTATCTGAAGGGAGTCCACGTAAATTCACCGGACGAATAAGAGTTGCGGCATCACTAATAGGCTGGGCGCGAGAGTTAAAAGAAGGCACAGAAGTGACTAACATATCAATCATATCTGTAGAGCCATTTTTCTTTAGGTCATCACTGCTAATGATGTCAATAGGAACGGGGGAGTCACCAATTGATCGAGGGGCGGCACGGGTGCCTACAACTGCAATTTTTTCAACATTGTCTTTTTTCGCTTTAGTGTCAGTTTCTTCATCGGCAGCGTATGCACCTGTACTCAATAAAGTGCCTGTTAAGGCTAAAGAAACCGCTAAACTCAAGCTGCTTAAATCAAAATTATTTTTCTTTTTGGTCATCATCTATGCTCTCACTGCTTATTATTTTTTCAATAATTGTCCCTTAACCTACCCATGTGTCTGAGCTTAAAGAAAAAGAGTACAACCCACGAATGACTAAACGCCACAACAAGAACATTTCTATAACATATTTAAAACAAGATCCAACATTAAATAACAATTAATCAATCATCGCTGATGTGATGGCATTAATATCAGTGACTTAGATCACATATTAATTTCAATCTTTTTTCTCACTTTGACAAAAAATCTTGTTAATCAAGCATAAAGCATGCTGAATTAGCGATAGCTAAAATGTAAACTACAACACGATATTTCGTTAGTTTTCGCTAAAGGCTATACTGTCGTCATCAATCGCTTCCCTCGGATAGTCTTGCCTTATGTTCAGTCGTACTCAACCCAGTCCCACAGCACATTTCTTACCAGAGAACACCTTACTACTCGATGCCGTAGGCGAAGGAATTTACGGCTTCGACTTACAAGGTAATGCGGTGTTTATTAACCGCGCTGCTGAGCAAATGACTGGATGGCGTAATGCTGAATTATTAGGGAAAAATATCCATAACTGCCACCATCATAGTCATGCTGATGGCAGCCCTTACCCGCAGGAAAGCTGCCCCATATACCAAACCCTTAAGGATGGTATTGCCCGTGAAGTTAACCATGATGTGTTTTGGCGTAAAGACGGTAGCTGCTTTCCAGTATTTTACAGCTCAACTCCCGTCTATCAGGATAAGCTGTTGGTTGGCGTGATCGCGATATTTCGTGACATAAGCATGCAAAAGCAAACTGAGCACGCATTAAGGCAAGCTCTTAGTCAAGTTCAAGCCTTGTCTGAACAACTCACTCAAGAAAACCACTATCTGCAACAAGCCCTTGCTGACACTAATGGCAGTACTGGTATCGCAGGCAGTAGCCAAGTGATTCAGCACATGCTGCAACAAATTGCGCTTGTAGCTAACACAGACAGTACTGTGCTTATTTGCGGTGAGAATGGCACAGGAAAAGAGCTCGTCGCCCGCAACTTGCACCAGCAAAGCCGCCGACGAGACAAACCCATGATCAGCGTTAATTGCGCCGCATTTTCCCCCTCGCTACTAGAAAGTGAGCTTTTTGGCCATGAGAAAGGCGCTTTTACCGGTGCCAGCAGTAAGCGTAAGGGTAAATTTGAATTGGCACACTTGGGCACGCTGTTTCTTGATGAAGTTGCTGAACTCACCCCAGAAGCGCAATCCAAGCTATTGAGGGTTATTCAAGAGCAAGAATTTCAACGGCTTGGGGGCAGTGAAACCATAAAAGTAGATATTCGCTTAATTGCAGCCAGCCACCATGATTTACTGAAGCGGGTCGAACAAGGTCTATTCAGAATGGATCTCTACTATCGGCTCAATGTGTTCCCGATTAACGTGCCCGCCCTTCGTGAGCGCCTAGATGATATCGACGAGCTAGCCCAGCATATGCTGCAAAGCTTAAACAAAAAGCTCGCTAAAAAAATTCAGGGAATAAACGCTAAAGGTCTCAACAAGCTCAAAGCTTATCATTGGCCTGGCAATGTCAGGGAGCTGCAAAACATTCTCGAACGAGAGGCCATTTTATCTCAAGGAAACATGCTTGAAATTAACGCTATGCCTGCAAACAACGCTCTGTTAGTAGAGGATAGCCTAGTGAGCCTAGCCACGGCTCAGGCCAACCATATTAAGCACACCTTGATTGCGTTGAATTGGAAAATATCAGGCCCTCAAGGCGCCGCAAAAATACTGGGGTTACCGCCAAGTACTTTACGTTCTAAAATGCAAAAACTTGGCATTTTACGACCATAGATTGGCCAGAACCGGACAGTAAACAACCATGCTACACCTTAACCATGGTGCAGACTTGTGGTAAACACTAGAGGCCAAAGTCACGATATATCGACAGATGACGATATATCGTGGAGCGCAAAACAATTGCATTTATGAATACCATTAAAATTCATATAGATAAATAACCAATCGGATTGGCCTAGCTCTTGCTTTACCAGCATGTTGTTTCATTTTTAGGTAACCTGCATGTCGAGCCCAGTACCAGAGTCCTCCCAAGCTAATTCACAGAGAATAGCCGTAGTCCAAATTGAGTCGCCCGAGACGCCAATTAAGCTTAACCCGTCGAAATCTAAGCTTGAGTCATCGCCAAGCAATAAGAGTAAAATCCAATTTCGTGAACAAAAAGGTCCTTTTCAGCAGCTAAGAAGCTTACTGAACAGCTTACTGGTGCTGATTTTTTTCATGATCCCTTTCATTAATTATCAGGGGCGGCAAGCCATCCTATTTGATGTCGATAAACAGCAATTTCACTTCTTCTCACTGACCCTTTGGCCTCAAGATTTTACCTTGCTGGCTTGGGTATTGATTGCCGCAGCCTTTGGCTTGTTTTTTATTACCGTATTTTGGGGCCGAGTCTGGTGCGGGTTTTTATGCCCGCAAACTGCTTGGACCTTTATGTACGTGTGGATTGAATCTCGCATTGAAGGCAGCAGCAATAAACGCAAACTGTTAGATAAAGCCCCATGGACCAGCAATAAAATCCTTAAACGGAGCAGTAAACACGGCTTATGGGCCTTAGTCGCCTTACTGACAGGCTGCGGCTTTATCGGCTACTTTGTGCCAGCGCGGGAATTATACTTAGATATTTTCAGCCTAAATGCCAGTTTCTGGGTGAGCAGTTGGGTGTGGTTTTTCGCCATTTGCACCTATTTAAACGCTGGTTGGATGCGCGAGCAAATGTGCCTGCATTGCTGCCCTTATTCACGCTTTCAGGCGGTAATGTTTGATGGCAGTACTAAAACTGTCACTTATGATGCCGCCCGCGGTGAAAGCCGTGGCCCACGTAAGCGTAATCAAGCTACCGAGCTCGGTGATTGCGTTGATTGTAATCTGTGCGTCGATGTTTGCCCCACGGGCATAGATATACGTAACGGCCTGCAATATGAATGCATTAACTGCGGCGCCTGCGTCGATGCTTGTAACCAAACCATGGATCAATTTGGCTATCAGCCAAACCTGATTAGTTTTATCAGTGAAAATGAACTCAAAGGTGAAGCTAAACCCGTGTGGCGTTCTGGCCGATTTGTATCCTATGGCCTTGCTTTAGTGACGTTTGTGATTGTGACTTTAGTGGATTTATCCAGCATCAGTGAAATTCAGTTTAATATTCTTCGTGACCGCCAAAGCCTTTACCGCGAAGTGAGCGTTGCTGAGATAGAAAACACCTATCAACTAAGAATACGCAACAAAACCCAAACGCTGAAACACTACCGCATCAGCTTAGATAAGCCTGAGTTATTTGAATTAATGAGCCCGAGTGTTATCCACGTCTCTGCCGCCGAGCAACTCGAATACCCAATCACAGTGAAAGCTAAATTAGCAGACTTAATCCATGGCCGAGAAACACTTCAATTCAGTGTTATTGATATCAACAACCCAAAACAAAACGTGACTCAGAGTAGCAGCTTCTTTAGCCCAAGCTCATAGTTATCTCTACTGCTTGTTGGTACTCAATGAAAATGGATAGCCTAGGCTGTCCATTTTTATTGAGTCAATCCATTACGATGAAATACCATTGACCCTAACTAGCAAAGCACACTACTCTAAGGTGACACTGTTAACATAATAATCAAAAGCACTTTAAGGTGATAACATGACGTATGATGCTCAAACTCAAGTAGATTTATCTCAGTACACTTCCCTTGTTGACTTGATAGAGCAAACAACAAAACGCTATGGCGATAAAACCGCTTACCTCTGTTTAGACAAACCCAGCAGTTTTAACGACATAGAGCAAAGCTCACGTTATTTTGCATCTTACTTACAGAATAAAACCGATTTACAACCTGGTGACAGAGTCGCCATTCAGCTGCCCAACATTACTCAATTTGTTATTGCCGCCTACGGAGTTATCCGCGCAGGTATGGTGCTAGTAAACACTAACCCACAATACACAGAGCGAGAGCTTATCCACCAATTTAACGACTCAGGCGCAAAAGCTGTGGTGGTGCTGTCAGACTTACTGCCTATTCTTGCAAAAGTGGTCGCCAGCACGCCAATACAATACGTCATTTCAACCCACGCCGCCGATATGCTGGCGCCCCAAGTTCAGCCTAAAACCAATATCGACACTATAGAGTTTTTAAGTCTGCTTAAACAAGGCGCCGAGCTTGAGTTCGCCCCGGTTTATCCACAGCAAACTGCTTTGGCCGCACTGCAATACACAGGCGGCACCACAGGGTTATCAAAAGGCGCCATGCTCAGTCACGGCAATATGCTGGCTAATGCCTATCAAGTAAAATCTCGCATCGCCAATACCCTGACGCCAGGTGAAGATGTATTTATCGCCCCGCTGCCGATTTATCATATTTACGCCTTTATGGTGAATTTGGTGCTGTACTTTGAAACTGGCGCTTGCTGCGTGCTTATTCCAAACCCTAGGGACATTCCGGGGCTTATCAACACTATGGCAAAACAGCCATTCACAGGCTTTGCCGGTCTTAACACCCTGTTTGTCGCCCTTTGTCATCAAGAAGCTTTTAAAAAACTTGACTTTAGTCAACTTAAAATCACCATTTCTGGTGGCACAGCGCTCACCAGCGCCGCCGCAGATGCATGGCAACACACCACAGGTTGCATGGTGTGCGAAGGTTATGGTTTGTCTGAAACCTCCCCAGTCGTGTGCCTTAATGCTTCTGGTTTTCAGCGCCTTGGCACCATAGGCAAGGCAGTGATAGCCACTGAAGTGATGATACTGGATGCCAATGACAAGCCAGTGCCTGTGGGCGACACAGGCGAGCTTGCGGTGCGCGGGCCGCAGGTAATGAGTGGTTATTGGCAGCAAGCCGCTGAAACGGCCAAAGTGATGACTGACCAAGGTTATTTTAAAACTGGCGATATCGCGCTGGTCTCCGAAGATGGTTTTTACACTATTGTTGATCGCAAAAAAGACATGGTGATAGTCTCAGGTTTTAACGTCTACCCCAATGAAGTAGAAAACATCCTCGCCACCCATCCATTAGTATTAGAAGCCGCCGTCGTCGGCGTGCCTGATGAGCACAGCGGCGAAGCCGTCAAAGCTGTTATCGTGCTCAAGGACCCAAGCTTAGACCCTCAAATAGCCAAAGCAGACATAGAAGCTCACTGCCGCAAGCAACTGACCGGCTACAAAATACCTAAGATCTTTGAATTTAAAACCCAGCTGCCTAAAAGCACAGTGGGAAAAATCCTCAGGCGCGAGCTAAGACAAAGCAATAGCTAAGCTAATCTAAAAATCTAGGTAGTTGGTGAACCCTTACAATAAAGCAACGAGAGCCTAGACTTTAAAGCCTAAAGAAAAAGCCAGCATTCCCATGTTGGCTTTTTACTTTTTGCCTCTGATTGATACTGCCAAGACAGATATTGCGATTAAGAGAGTACTTAAACTCCAGCATACAGGCTCGCTATGGTCGATTTTTTACAAGAAGTCACCGACACCCAGCGTTTTACTTTTGATTTAAACCAGAATTGAACCAGAGTTAAATCAGAGTCATCTGTGGGTCGGACCGTCGGCTCGCAACTCTTATGGTGTAGCGGCATGGTTCACCTCTTAGCATTTGTGTATCTGTTAGCCTTGAAGATTACAAACCATTCTTTACTATCAGGCTATATCTCCAGTACTCAGACCAAACTCATTTTGGACGACAGCCCGTTAGCCAAAAGCGATTATGGGATGTCAGGGTTAAGCTGCATAAGCTAGTGAATCACGCTAGGCAAGTCTGTTTCATTGAAAAAAGTATCCCCAAGAGTGATCCTAAATAGCAATGATAAACGGCCCAGTGTTGATTACAGCAATGCAAGGGTGTACACTGTACACTTAAAAGATGGCATAAGGATTTTGATTAGTGAGCCATGCTATTGAGTTTGTCGAAACCTCGATCTTTACAAGACAGATCAAGGAACTTGCAACAGATGACGAACTAAAAAATTTGCAAGCAGAGCTTATTGCTCAGCCTGATAAGGGCGATATTATCAGAGGTACGGGCGGCCTACGAAAGGTTAGAATGGCAGTAGGTAACAAGGGTAAGAGTGGTAGTGTACGGGTGTTATACGTCCTTACTCACGCCGACAAGATTTACCTTGTGCTAGCTTATCCTAAATCAGTTAAAGATAGCCTAACTGAGGAAGAAAAGTCCAAGTTAAAACAAATAGTTCAATCACTTAAAGGAGAGGGAAAATGAGTATATTTAACGAGCTTCAAGCCTCCCTTGAAGAAGCTGTAGAAATTCATCATGGTCTCAAAAAAACCGCCAGAATAACCCGTTATGAGGTTGCCGACGTTAAGGCAATCCGTGAAGATCTACTTAAGGTTACTCAGGTCGAATTTGCTGCCGCGATGGGGGTCAGCTTAGACACCATTAAAAGCTGGGAGGGCAAACGTCGCAATCCTGCAGGATTAGCAGCAAAAGTGCTTGCTACTATTCAGGATGATCCCAAAATCTACGCAGCTCTTGCCGCTCACTAATATTCAAAGGCCCCTCTTGAGCCTTTGAACTAATTAAGTTAGTCCCTATCAGAATCGCACTTTGTACATTTAACATCACTTCAACCATCACTTTGAAAGCAATTTTTGATTAAAATAGTATCCATGAATCACTCTGGGCCAGAGTGATTCACTAGCTCATTTTTTGACATTTTCGAACTAAGCTTTTAGCTCGAATGAGTAAGTTTTGGATTAAGATTTCTAGGGGTAACGCCCGTCTAACCAGCGAAAAATGCTTAGCTAAAATTAGCGATGAAGAAGCGCAAGCACAAGTGAACTGTTTAACACCACACCAAACAGATCGTATTCTCGATCTGCCATTTAGTTAAGAAAGATCACTATTAAAGGTAGGTCCCGGGCTACTCACGTAAACAAGAGATACACTTGACTCATTCTGGACATAAGTAGAACGCGGCTTCGCGCGACCTATCCTTATTGTATTTCTTTGTATCCTATTTGCACTTTGCATTTACCAGAAGCCGTAAAACCATAACCTTTATAACCTACGTCCTGTTTAACCCATGGCATATACCAAAATATTTGATTGTATTGCCTTACTTCTAGGTGAACTTTATTTCCCGCCAACTCAAAGCTTAAAAAAGTAGCATATTCATTGGAAGGTGGACGCTTTGATGAATCAGAAGCATTTAGTAAACACCTCAACGCCTCACCTGTGATTTCTAGCTTTTCAGAGGTTGGTGTTGGTTCTTCTGTAATTTTGGATACAACATAGTATTCAATAGGTTTTTGAACTTCAGTAAGTTCAGACTTGAATTTTTCGAAGCTTTCTTGAGAAGCTTGATTCACAGTTATCACGTTATAAATAACGTAACAAAAGAACAATGGAATTAACCACCACGGCGCAGTAGACCTCTTCCACCAAGGCAAGTGCTTCTCCTCAGGTTTAGTTATTATGCTGATACTCATAAGAAATATAACACCAAAAGCAAGCGTGCCAGTTTATGGCGTCGCTCTGCCTTTTCTTGTTAGAACTCATTGCACAAATATCCCAGGTGCAGGCGAAAAGCCCTTTGTTTGTACTTTTAACAGTTCAGCCAAACCATTTACAACATCAGAATTATTTTCGTATTCTTTTTGCCAAGCTCTAACTCCTTCACATATCTCAGAACAAAATGATTGGAGGTTTAATAAAAGAACATCATTAAACATACACTTATGTGAGCCTGTTGTAGAAAATGTAAATTTAGATACAACTTCTCTAGCCCGTTGACGAGTTACATCATCTGTACCTTCGTGAAGAAACGCACAACGTAATGCATAACTATCAGATGCTGATAAAAATGTAAAACCCTCACCATGAAAAGGACTTTCATAATGATGGTACATGTATTTATTGAACCATTTTTCAAAACGCTTTTGGGAACCCAACTTAGGATTATTTAGCCGCCCACAAATATCTGGCAATGTAATAGCTAAAGTTAAAGCCGCATACCAATTTTCAATTTCAATACTTTTTTCTATTGATTCAACGAAACGATCCATAGTCCTCCCTTGAGTTCTAACGAGCCTGTAGAATTACTCGTTTTCTTGTAATTTATTATTGAAATAAACATTAACTGACTTTCAGTAGTCATTCAACTGAAACCACTGTTTTCATTGATAATATTTATTGCATCGAGTTTTGGTGAGTTTGATGAACTTTTGCAGGCGGTTACGGAGGGAAATACAGCGACAAATTACTCCCAAAAGTCTATTAACCCAGACTATGTCTTAATTTTTCAATGTTATGCACCAGAGAATACATTTGCCATTGGCTACTCACCTTTTCCTGCCTTCGTAAGGCGAACTTATTCATGCCCTTATTGACTGAAACTCTGCCATATAGGCTTGCCATGGTCGATTTGTTTTACAAGAAGTCACCGACACGTAGCGTTTTACTTTTGATTTAAATCAGAGTCAGATGTGGGTCGGACGATCGTCTCGCAAACACTCATAACTCACCTTTTCAGTTTATGTGTAACTCTATGATTTAAAGAGTAAGTACCAAATATAATTTGGGTGGATCGTAAAATTATACTTTGAGCAGTATTTTTGTATCACAGATGCCAGAGATCAGATAAAAGAGGCTTATTAAGTCTTTTCATTATGTCTCACAAGAAGTAAGTTAAATGCGCCGATCTCGTCACCTGCTTTTACAAGGTTTCTGAAAATGTACTTACCATCAAGTGTGGATGAGTTGACTTTAAGAAGAGCAGAACCAAAAGATAATTCTTTATTGCTTATCGTTCTACATTTAAGCGATAAAAATCCTTCCCAAATTTCCCCCTGCACGGTCATGTTTGTAATCTTTTCTTGCTCACCACTTTTTAGCTTTAGCACATTAAATGTTCCGACTAAATCATGTGCATTTTGCTTTAGTGACATTGAAAAATTAAAAGCAATTTGGTCAGAGTGTTTCCACTCTCCAGACCAATCGCCAGACACGTCGATTCCTTTGTAGGCAATTCGTTGATAAGCAGGAATAATTATCCGTTTGATCATTAGAGAAAACCAATACAGAAATGCTGCTGTTACAATACCTGAAACCACGCTTAAAATAATTACTCTTATTTCTTCCATTCTATTCTCATAGTAATAAATCGAATTCGTCATTATAAAACAATAACATACTCCACTTTCGACATGCGCTCAAGCAGGATTCAACAAGATGAATCCTGCTTGTTGAACCATCATTTACAGCCAGCGTCTCACTTTGGCTTGGTACTGTAAAAACGCTGTGCCAAACACATTCAGCAGTGCACTTTCTTTGGGTTTAATTTGAAAGCGGTTCATATAAACAACAAACACTAGGGCACCGATTAAGGTCAAAGGGCTGGCAAGAAACACGGCCCAGCCAAGCAGCATGCTCAGTAATCCTAAATACATGGGGTTGCGAGTGAACCGATAAATTCCGCTATCCACCAAGCTTGATGCTGAGTTTGGTGTGGTGGGATTAACCGTAGTATTGGCCCGCATAAACGATGTAACCCCAGCAAGCGCAACGGCAATGCCAACAGCGGCAAACATGGTGCCTATGAACAGCCGCACAAAGAATGTGAGTGCTATTACAGGTGTTATCAAAGAGAAAGCCACATCAGAAGTGCCACAAGTAGCATCACGGCAACGGGCGGCACTTTAAGCTCAAGTGACGGCATAATATGAAACTCCTCTAGCTAAAAAAATCGTTAAAGCGCTTCGAGAATAGGCTTAGGCTCAGTAAGCAGTTGCAAACTGGCAAACTCGCGGTACAGCTCACTGGTCTGCATCAAGGTTTGATGATTGCCAGTGGCGACTACGCAGCCTTTATCTAACACGATAATGCGATCCACATTGATAACCGTTGCTAAGCGATGGGCGATAACTAAACTGGTGCGACCCTGCATTAAGGTATCCAAGGCTTGCTTGACCTTATCTTCATTAATGGCGTCCAAGGCACTGGTGGCTTCATCCAGTAATAGCAAAGGTCTGTCGGCAAGTATGGCTCTGGCAATGGCGATACGCTGCTTTTGACCGCCGGATAAACGCACCCCGCGCTCGCCTAAATAGGTTTGGTAACCGTCTTTAAATTCTGTAATAAACTCGTGTGCTTTGGCCGCTTCACAGGCCGCTATTACCTCTTCTTCTGTAGCATCTGGCCTGCCGTAACGCACGTTTTCCAATACGTTGTGGGCAAAAATCACCGACTCTTGCGGCACTAATGCGTATTGGCTGCGAAGCTCTTTAAGGCTAAGTTCTGCGATATCTACGCCATCGAGTTTAATGCTGCCTGCATCTAGGCGGTAAAAGCGCAGTAACAATTCAAACAAGGTGCTCTTGCCTGCGCCACTTGGGCCAACCAAGGCGACTCGCTCTCCAGGTTTTAAGGTTAAATTAAGCCCTGAAATGGCTTTTTGATCTTGGCTTGAAGGATAAGAGAAGTGCACATTTTCAAGGCTGAGAGCCCCGCTTAACTTAAGCTCGGTTTTGCTTGGCAGACGTTTAGGGCTTTCAAGTTCTGGCAAATCCACTGGGGTGTTGGCAAGCTCGATTAAACGCTCGGCGGCGCCGGAGGCGCGCTGAATTTCACTGAAGACCTCACTGATGGTCGCCACGGCCCCTGCAACCATAACCGCATAAAACATAAAAGCCGACAGCTCGCCGCCTGTGATAGCGCCGCTGACCACATCTTTGGCGCCCACCCAAGTCACGCAGGCGATAGCGCCTATGCTCAATAGCATCACAGATGAAATTAGCAGCGCGCGATAGCCAATTCTAGCTTTGGCCACCAGCATCACGGCTTCGACTCGCTCAGAAAACAATTGCCTGTCTTTATCTTCATGGGTGTAAGCCTGCACTGTGTGGATTTCATGCAAGGTTTCATCGATATAGGCCCCGAGATCGCCGACTTTATCTTGGCTTTTACGGGATAACTCACGCACTTTTTTACCGAGTATGGCCACTGGCGCCAACACTAATGGCACCGCCAATAATACCAACAAGGTGAGTTTCACGCTGGTAAAGCCCATCATCACCATGCCGCCAATCACAGTCACGCAGGAGCGCAGCGCCATGGATAAACTGGCCCCCACCACGCTTTGCAGCAAAGTAGTGTCGGCGGTAAAGCGCGAGATCACTTCCCCTGTGCGCTGGGATGCAAAAAAGTTAGGCGATAACGACAATAAATGCCGGTATACGGTCAAGCGAATATCGGCGCTCACCCGCTCTCCAAGCCAAGTCATTAAATAAAATCGAAAGAACACCGCAGTGCCGCTGACTAAGGTTATCAGTAAAATAAACACCATGATTTCATTTAAACGGTCAGCATTGTCAGCCATAAAGCCTTCATCCACCATTAACCGTACCCCTTGGCCTAGGGATAACCACGCCAGTGAGCCTAAAAATAAAAAGATGATTGCAGCCACGACTCGCCAGCGATAGGGGCGTAAAAAACTGCTTAACCAAGGAATTACAGCAACGGATTGTGAGGTGTTCAAGCGCGATCCTTTCTCAAAAAATAACAACACATAAAGACTAACCCAAATACTAACCTAAAAAGCCAAGATTAACTGCAGGTAAAAGGTTACTAATCATTTATGACGATGCTCGCCTAGACTGAGGATATCTGAGATAATCTGCCGCTGATTTTTATAAGGTATTTTCCAATGACAAAGCCATTTTCAACTGCGGGGCTCTCCCTTGAGCTATTACGCTATCCCAGCCACCAAGTATCAAACCTTCAAGCTTGGGATGCCGCAGATGAACATATCATTCGAGTCCTTGATGAAAATGCCGTTACTCCTGTGCCTTGTGCCATCATTAACGACAGTTTTGGTGCCTTAAGCTGCGCCCTTATGCGTATGGACTCAAGCTGGCCCTTAGCCGTGATTTCAGACGCTAAGACCAGCCAATTAGGCGCAAAGGAAAATTTAACTCGTAATCAACTAGATGCGGGTGGTATCGAGTGGCTAACCAGCCGTGAGCCTTTGCCTCAAGACTTAAGCTTAGTGCTGATGAAGCTGCCTAAAAACTTAGCTTATTTTGCTCAGCAATTACGAAGCCTTTCTCAAGTTTTACCCCAAGGGACTCAAGTTTGGATTGGCGCTAAAGCCAAGTCCATTAATCCGGCACTTATCAAATTATTGGCTGAGCATTTGGGCCCCGCCAGCGCCAGCCTTGCCTGGAAAAACACCCGAGTTATCACTTGCATCACCGATGGTCGTGTTCGTTCGCAGCCTAAAGCTATCACTTGGTCGGTGCCAGAGTATCAGCTTGAAATCTCAAACTTAAGCAATGTGTTTGCCGCTAATAAGTTAGATATTGGCGCCCGTATCATGCTGGAAAATATGCCCAAGGGTGAGTTCAACACCATAATCGATTTAGGCTGTGGCAATGGTGTTTTGGGCCTTCGCGCCGCGAGCTTGTACCCAAAAGCTAAACTACATTTTATTGATGACTCAGAAATGGCCGTGGCATCAAGCCAAGCCAACTGGGCGTTAAATGGTTTAGACAGTGCCCGGGGCGAGTTTCATTGGGATGACTGCATGAGCCATTTAGATGAAACCGTGCAGCCGGATCTGGTCTTGTGCAACCCGCCGTTTCACCAAGGCGAAGCCATCACAGATCATATCGCTTGGCAGATGTTTAATGACGCCAAGCACAGGCTTGTCAGTGGCGGCATGCTGCACATTGTCGGCAATCGTCACCTTAACTATCACGTTAAGCTAAAACGCTTATTTGGTAACTGCACCACAGTGGCCTCTAACGGTAAATTCGTTATTTTACAATCAATTAAAAATTGACTTTGATTCAAGTTTCGGCCAGAACGCTTCAGTGATGGCCGAATGACGCCAGCCCTTTTGTTCCCAGCTTTCCCTTGCGACTTCGAGTTCAATCGAAGGGTTATTATTCAACTGAATTCCCCTTAGCAAATAATCAGTGATCTGGATCACTTATCGCCGATATAGTTGTTTTTTCATTCAGAGGTTACTGTTTCGCTTTTACTTCCATGTTATTATTTTTGTCAATTAAAACCTTTTATTTCTACTGCTTAAGTTAAAACGAGTAGTAAAGCAATCGGTTTTACTGCATATAAAACAACTCAGAAGGAACCGCTGACATGGATAAAATACTGGTTATTGCCGATCCCTTAACGCAGCTGCAAAACGCGTTCATTAAAGCCTTGTCTTTAGCCCATAGCTCCTGTGCTAGCATCCATGTTGCTGCAGTGTGTTATGAATCCTTCGCCGAACTTAATGATTCAGATTTTGATAGCGGCAGTATTAAAGAAAAAATAATCCAACAACATAAAGAGTTTTGGCAAAAACAAATTAACCAATACGACTCAAACCTCACCATAGATGTTGAAGTTGTCTGGCATAAGCAATTGCACGATTGGGTAATTAAAGAATGCAGCGCCAATAAATACGACTTGATTGTAAAAACGGGTCATCGCAGTGAAACCAGCTTTTACACTCCCACAGATTGGATGCTATTTCGTGATTCACCTATTCCTGTCTACGTGGTTGAGCCTCAAAAACATAAGTGTGAAAAAGTGGTACTGGTTGCCCTTGATGCCTTAGCCAAATCCACCGAAAAGCAAGTGCTTAATAGCCAGCTTTTAGAGTCGGCATTTCGCTTAGCGGTACAAACTGATGCCAAGCTGCACTGCGCTTATGTAATAAAAATCCCAACACTATTGAAGGATTTAGACTTGGTTGACCCAAAGACCTATACCAATAAAATCAAAGTCCGTGCTCAAGCAAATATGGATACACTACTGGCTGACTACGACATAACTAAAGAGTGTGTTCACATTCTCGAGGGGGAACCTTGGGGCGTATTAGCTAACCTTTCCAAAAAACTTCATAGCCAATGTTTAGTGGTTGGCTCCATGGGACGCAAAGGCATTATGGGTAAATTAGTGGGCAATACCGCAGAAAAAATTATCCATGTGGCCCACACAGATTTACTTGTTATAGGTCCAGATGTAGACAGTAAATCGCTACTTTAATTGACTTTCACCTACATAAGACTTGCGACTGACTCACGGCTTAAAATACCAATCACATTAATGATGTGATTGGTATAAAGTACAGCCCCATAAGGACTATTTTATGAGCAAAGTTGTAGCATCAACATCACCCAAGCCATACTCCCAGGCTCAACTGCAATGGCATGCCATGACGCCAGAGCAAACCTTTGAGGCACTTGAAATCTCTCAAGTCACTGCAGCAGAACAAGGGCTAACTAAGGCTCAAGTACAACAAAGATTAGCCCGTTTTGGCACTAATGAACTCGCAGCCGCCGAAGGTAAGAGTCCATTGATGCGTTTCTTGGCTCAATTCCATAATGTATTGATCTACGTGCTCATTGGCGCAGGCGTTATGACAGCAGCGCTGCAACACTGGATAGACGCTGGGGTTATTTTCGCCGTGGTCTTAGTCAATGCCATCATAGGTTTCATTCAAGAAGGTAAAGCCGAGAACGCCCTTAAAGCCATACGCCAGATGTTGTCATCTAATGCCATAGTACTCAGGGATGGCAAACACCTGACCGTAAAAGCAGGCAACCTAGTCCCTGGTGATATTGTGTTACTTCAATCTGGCGACAAGGTACCTGCCGATGTCAGGCTTTTTAAGGTCAAAGGTTTGCAAGTACAAGAAGCGGCATTAACCGGTGAATCCTTAGCCATAAGTAAGGATACCCCGCTCGTCGATGAGCAAGCCGTCTTGGGTGACCGTCTCTGCATGGCTTATTCAGGAACCATAGTTACCCACGGTCAAGCTACGGGGGTTGTGGTGGCTACGGGCATGTCGACCCAAATTGGCCATATCAGTGCCTTGGTTGCTAATGTGGACAGCGTAACGACACCCTTATTAAAGCAAATGGCACAATTTGGCCATTGGCTCACTTTAGGTATTCTGGTTATCGCAGCAGTTAACTTTGTCTTCGGGGTGCTGGTTCACGGCTACTCGATGACAGACATGTTTTTAGCCTCAGTGAGTCTTGCTGTGGCCGCTATTCCTGAGGGCTTACCGGCGATTATGACCATAACCTTAGCCATTGGGGTACAGCGGATGGCTAAGCGCAATGCCATTATCCGTAAATTGCCCGCGGTAGAAACCTTAGGGGCTGTCTCTGTTATTTGTTCGGATAAAACCGGTACCTTAACCCGCAATGAAATGACCCTAAGCAGCATTGCCTGCTACCAGCAAGCCTTTAGTCTTTCAGGGGCAGGTTACGATCCCCATGGAGATATTTGCGCCAACACCAGCACAGCCCCTGTACAGCTTGAGCAATATCCTGTGTTACAACAGGCTCTGCTTGCAGCGGTATTATGTAACGATGCTAGCTTGAGCCAAGAAAATGGCCAGTGGAGCGTTAGTGGCGATCCCATGGAAGGCGCCCTGTTAACTGCTGGGCTAAAGGCAGGGTTAGATCTTGATTTTGAAGCTAAGGCCTATCCGCGTACAGATCTCATCCCTTTCGAATCTGAGCATAAGTTTATGGCGAGTTTGCATCACAGCCACCATGGAAAAGCCTTTATTTATCTCAAAGGCGCACCTGAAAAAGTGCTAGATATGTGTGCAAGCCAGCAAAGCTCAACCGGTGAAAGCCCCATAGATACTGGCTATTGGCTGAAACAAATTGAATTGTTAGCCGAGCAGGGCCAGCGAGTCCTAGCCATTGCAGCCAAACAAGTGGATCATCAGCAACGCGAGCTCGACTTTGAACATGTAGAGCAAGGCATGGTGATGCTAGGGCTATTTGGCTTGATAGATCCGCCCCGTGAAGAAGCCATCGCGGCAGTCGCGCGCTGCGCTAAGGCTGGGATACAAGTTAAAATGATCACTGGCGATCACGGCATTACAGCCTTGGCCATCGCCAAACAGCTCAAGCTTGCCAATTCAAGCCAAGTCCTAACGGGGCAAGAACTGGACGACCTCGACGATGAAAAACTTGCCCAGCAAGTGCTCAATGTAGACGTGTTTGCTAGAGTCACTCCGGAGCACAAATTACGCCTAGTGAGATTACTGCAAGAACATGGACTTATTGTGGCCATGACGGGTGATGGTGTTAATGACGCGCCAGCATTAAAGCGCGCCGACGTGGGCACCGCCATGGGGCAAAATGGCACAGAAGCCGCCAAGGAAGCTGCCGAAATGGTGCTGGCCGATGATAACTTTGCCTCCATCAGCCATGCGGTGGAGCAAGGGCGTACGGTTTATGACAACATCAAGAAAGCCATTATCTTTATTTTGCCCACCAATGGCGGCGAAGCGTTAATCGTTCTAGCGGCTGTGCTAATGGGGTTTACTCAGCTGCCCATGACACCAGTGCAAATTCTATGGGTCAATATGATCACAGCTGTCACCTTAGCCTTGTCGCTTGCCTTTGAGCCATCAGAGAAAAGCGTAATGCACAGGCCGCCAAGAAACGCTGCCGATCCGCTGTTATCGGGCTATTTACTGTGGCGTATTGGCTTTGTGTCACTGATTTTGATGTTAGGCACCTTCGGGCTCTTCCTTTGGGAGCAAGCCCAAGGTCATGACATCACCTTAGCCCGCACAGTTGCGGTCAATACCTTAGTGATGTTTGAGATATTTTACCTGTTTAGCGCCCGTTACATTTCCGCTCCGGTATTGAACTGGCGCGGATTAACAGGCAATTACTACGTGCTTATTGCCATCCTAGTATTAGGCCTTTTCCAATTGCTATTCACCTATTGGTCACCTATGCAAGCCTTGTTTGGCACTGCAGACTTAAGCCCTACCATGTGGGCCCGTATCCTGCTGGTATCATCAAGCGTATTGTTACTCGTAGAGCTTGAGAAAACCCTTATCCGCCGCTTTGCAAGTCATGCCTGGCAAAAACGCCATTTAAGCTAAACCGCACTATGAGTACATCTATTGAGCCTCTAAGGTGCATAGCTTAGAGGCTTTTTTTATTCACCCAATTCATGCGCTCAAACCCAAGCGTTAAAATGATTTACAGTTTTTATCAGGTTAAAGGTTGGCTCATTGTTTGATTTTATTCGTACTTAGGTTAGTTTAACGCCTTTACTATTGACCATGAAAATAGGAATAAGGATATGAATAAGGCACTCGTGTCATTGTGCGTCTTAAGCGCACTAGGAGCAGGTCAGGCTTTTGCCGAATCAAATAGCCAGCCAATCGCTGAGAAAAAAATGCATCAAGAAAAAGAACAAAAAGATAATTTTCAATGGCTTGAAGACGTTGAAGGCGCCAAGCCTCTTGCTTGGGTTAAAGAGAAAAATGCCCACAGCGCGGCCAGTATTAAGGCTTATAAAGGCTTCGACACTTTAGTTGAAAACTCGCTAGCCATACTTAACAGTAAAGACAGGATCCCCTATGCCGAGCGCAAGGGCGAGTATCTGTACAATTTTTGGAAAGATGAAACCCATGTGCGCGGCATTTATCGCCGCACTAGCCTTGCTCAATACAGCAAAGAAAACCCCACATGGGAAACCGTACTAGACATAGATGCTATTGCTAAAGCCGATGGTGTCAGCTGGGTTTACAAAGGCATGACGTGTTTTGAGCCAAAGAATGAAATCTGCCTAGTGTCATTATCTCGCGGCGGCGCCGATGCGGTAGAAGTACGTGAATTTAATTTAACCACTAAAAGCTTTGTAAAACAGGGCTACAGCTTGCCAGAAGCTAAGTCAGACATGACCTGGTTAGCTCAAGATAGCGTCTTAGTGGCCACGGATTTTGGCGGTGAGCACGGCATGACAGATTCAGGTTACGCCAGCACGGTTAAATTATGGCAAAGAGGCGACAGCCTAGATAAAGCAACCTTTATCTATCAAGCTGATAAAAGCTCAGTGGCCGCTGGGGCTCAAGTGCTTGATGATGGCCAATCAAAAGTGGTGCTTATTGGTGATTTTCTTACCTTTTACACCAGCAAATTCTTTGTCTACGCCGAAGATAAACTCACCGCGCTAAACATACCTAAAGATGCTGATATTAAAGGCTATTTCAAAGGGAACATTTACCTTGAACTAAAAAGCGCCTTAAGCACTGGCAAGCAACACTTTGCCCAAGGCGCTGTGGTCTACGCCCCTGTTACTTCGCTTATCAGCGATAAGCCTGAATACCAACAATTAACCGCCCCCGATGCGCATTCATCCATAGCACAGGTGGAATTTAGCAAGAGCGCGGTATACGTCAATTACCTTGAAGATGTGAAAAGCAAGCTGGTGCGTTTTGAGCCAAAAGCCGATAATCACTGGCAGCAAACCCCAGTGGCATTTGATGCTAACGGTAGCTTAGCTATTTTTGATATGCAGCAAGACAGCGATGACTTTTTTGTTGATTACAACAGCTTCCTTGAGCCTTCAAGTCTCTATGAAGTCAAAGGCACTGATCTTGCTATCAATAAATTAAAGTCATTACCGCAGCAATTTGCAGCGGATAAGTTTGTGACTAAACAATATTTTGCCACCTCCAAAGATGGCACTAAAGTCCCCTATTTTGTGGTGATGGATAAAAACCTTAAGTTCAATAGCAAAAACCCAACCTTGTTATACGGTTACGGTGGGTTTGAAGTAGCCTTAAAGCCTAAGTACTCGGCCACTATTGGCAAAAACTGGCTAGAGCAAGGTGGCGTATACGTACTATCAAACATACGTGGTGGCGGCGAATACGGCCCAGCTTGGCACCAAGCGGCACTGAAGCACAATCGCCATAAGGCCTATGAGGATTTTGAAGCAATTGCTGAAGATCTTATTAGCCGTAAAATCACCTCAAGCCCACACTTAGGCATTCAAGGTGGCAGCAATGGCGGCCTACTCATGGGCGCAGCGCTTACTCGCCGACCAGACTTATACAATGCCGTTGTTTGCCAAGTGCCTTTGCTGGACATGCAGCGTTTCAGTAAGTTATTGGCAGGTGCCAGCTGGATGGGCGAATACGGCAACCCAGATATAGCCGAAGATTGGGCCTATATTAAAACCTACTCGCCATATCATAATCTTGATAGTAGCAAAAAATACCCTAAAGCCTTCTTCACCACGTCTACCCGTGATGACAGAGTACACCCAGCTCACGCCCGTAAAATGGTCGCTAAGATGGAGTCCATGGGCATAGATGTGCTTTATTATGAAAACATGGAAGGTGGCCACGCTGGCGCTGCTGATAACAAGCAATCTGCTGAGCTTTCAAGCTTAGTGTACGCTTACTTAATGCAGCAGCTAAAATAGCCTTAAACACTAGCGTTAATGGATGTTAATTGATGAAAATCAATTAACTAAAAAAAAAGCCAGTCTCACAACTGGCTTTTTTATTGATGTTTATTTAGCGAGTTAGTCCCAAGCATCTGCATTAAAACGGGCCAGCCTAGCTTCTGTTAGGCTGCACTGCGTTATTTGCATCAGTTCACCCAAAGTAATACTTGGAGTGGCAGCAATTAAGCGGGCAAGTTTGGCCGTTAAAGGCTCGAGCTTGTCGCCATGACACAGCAGCGCTGCATCAATTTTACCGATAAGGTGCGCAAATGCCGCGCTGTGCTGCGATTTCAATACACGGCAAAAAGATTGCACATCCATCGCCTCACCGAGTAACAGCCAATTCCTCGAGCGGCGCACCCGCTTAAGCTCACAATCATATTGCGCCGCTATCACTTTGGCTTGTTTAGTATTATCTGAGCCTATTCGATGAATAAGCGCAGCCAGTGGGACTTGTATGGTGTTATTCATGACATTTTTAACAATCTAATGGGTTAGCCTTAGCGCTTTAAGGGTATAATACCAATCGTATTGCGATCAATAGCCATCACACAAAGCAAATAGGGCTAGCCTGCTAAACCTGTGGAATGCTGTAAGATACTGCACGTTAAATTAAATGCCCTTTTTTAATGCCCTGCTGAATAACAGAAGTTGAGTTACCCCATGAGCCCAGAACGTTTCGCCCGCATAAACCAGATGCTTGATAATCGCCAAGTAGACTTAACCGTTTGCTTAGATAAAGTGCATAAAACCAATAATATTGCGGCGGTTCTTCGCACGGCTGATTGCGTGGGCATACATCAAATTCATGCTGTGTGGCCAGATATCGACATGCGCGTATCAGGCAATACTGCCTCTGGCAGCCAGCAATGGGTAAAAACCATCAAGCATTATCGTTTTGAAGAAGCAGAACACGCCTTTAACGCGCAAAACATGCAGATTTTAACCACCACCTTTTCAGACACAGCAGTAGATTTTCGCGAGATTGATTACACCAAACCCACAGCCATAGTGCTAGGTAATGAGCGTGATGGCACCAGTCCCGAGGCCATCGCAGCGGCGTCTCAACACATCATTATTCCCATGATAGGCATGGTGCAATCTCTAAATGTGTCGGTGGCTGCGGCCTTAGTCATGTATGAAGCCCAGCGCCAACGCACCCTTGCCAACATGTACGGCACCCGCAAACTTGATGACGCCTACTGCCAAAAAATGCTGTTTGAGCAAGGTCATCCCATTTACGCTAAGGCGTGCCGCCGTAAGCAAATCCCCTATCCCGCTATCGATGAGCAAGGCCAAATTGTTGCCGATAGTGACTGGTGGGAACGCATGCGGGCCCCGGATCCCCAAGCGCTGATGGTGTAACCACATCAAAGTGGTATCAAATGTGCGTATATATTTACGTTTGATATTTTCAATGATTGAATAATGCCAATAAACTCACTAGGATCGGCGCCTCTGATCGATAACAAGAATGAACCTATGACCCGCGAACTGTATTTTATCTACGACTCCCATTGCCCTTGGAGTTATGCCACCACGCCGTTAGTGAATGCTTTGCAAGCGGCCTACCCAGAGATGAAACTAGTCCTGCTACATAGCGCCCATTACATAGGCAAAGACAGTGCCGGCGAAGCCCAGATGGAAGCGGCTGCGAGAATAAGCGGGCTTAAGTTTGGTCGCGATCATATTCGCTACGTTAACAGCCCTAAAAGCTCGATAAAAACGGCTAATTTCATGGCATGGCTGCAGGAAAAGCGAGCCGATAAGCAACTTGAGGTGCTCAACGCATTACAGCGTGCGCATTTTATTGAAGGCAACCCGCTAGACAATAAACACGATTTCAACGCCATTGCTGAAAAGTTTAAGCTGTCACCCTCCAATAAAGTGTTTAAAGATGAACTTAGCATAGAAGCCGAATACGCATTAGAAGGCATAGCCGAAATTCAGCAAGTGATAGGCACTGAAGGCTTTCCAGTATTAGTGATGACCCAAAATGATAACGCCATTTTTATCGACCACTCTAAATACCTCTCAAGCCCACACGCTGTGGTGCAAGCGGTAGAACAAGAATTGGCGGCGTTAACATAACCGCTAACCTCATAGCTCATAGCTCAAACATAAAAAACCACGCTTATCTTGCGTGGTTTTTTATCTGGGTGCCATCATCTCTGCGAGATAATGCCCATTGCTTGAGGCTGTACTTAAGCCTGCACTTGCGATGCTAATAACCAAATCGCCAAGGCAAAGAATATCAGCCCCATAAATTTATTTTGATACATGCGAAATTTATCATGTTTTAGTAAAGGCTTGCCTAAAGTGCCCACTAATGCCACTAACAATAAGTTAAAGCTTAACCCCATGACATTTAGCAATAGACCCAAAGCCAGCATTTGCTCGCCTGACGAGGCACTAAGTTGGGTTGAAACAAACTGAGGCAAAAATAACACAAAAAATATCAACGCCTTAGGGTTCAGTAAGTTACTCATCACCGCCCGTTGATAAAGCAATCTCGCTAGATTACGTTGCTGTTCAATTTCAGGCGCTGCCACTTCGCTACTGCGCATGCAATCCCAACCCATTTTGAGCAAATAAGCCCCGCCGAGTAATCTTAAGATCTCCAATGCCAGAGGATTAACGGCCACCAAAGCAGACACCCCCATAGCCGCAAGCAAGGTTAAAATAATGCCCGAGGTTGCATTGCCAAGGCTTGCATACACGCCCACTTTGCGGCCATAGCTCAAGCTCGAGCTGGCAATAAGTAACATATCGGGGCCGGGGATCAATAACAGCGCGATAACGCTAGTCAAATAAACAGGCAGTAGAGCTAAATCAATCATAATAAATGCACTAATTCTGGGTTAATGGTTAATGGTTAATGGCTAGCAGTGAGCGCTTTACAGTGCCCTGCAATTAAAGGCGCGGATCCTACCGTTTTCTAAGATGAATTAATATCATCTTGTGCCTAAAGCACAGGAAAAGTTGGCAGGCTTTATTGACGATAAAGGCACCACAATCTGTAAAATTCGGACACAAAAAAGGCCAACCTTAGGGTTAGCCTTCCAAATGAGCGCTAAAAATTAACTTAGCCAGTACCAATTAGCACTATTTATAAAAGGCTTCGACAGTGCCTTTTAGTGTGGTCAATAGTGGCTGGCCACGACGATCTAACGCCTTATGAGCCGCGACTTTAATCCAACCTTCGCTGATGCAATATTCTTCAACGTCAAAACGCTCTTTGCCGTTAATGGTAATGCCAATTTCGAATTCGAAAATCGCTTCCACATGGTGCGGGCTACGTGGGTTAACGGATAGACGGTCTGGTAATGCTGGTTTCGTTGTCGTATCGTTCATGATCTGGTCTGTGATAAATAAATCGTGCGCTATTGTAGGCAATACCAGCCTTATGCTCAAGAGCCATAGTTATAAATGTATCACTTGGCATTAACAATAAGAGCCTTGAACCTAGATCTCAGCAATCAACGTCAAACATCACCTTATTCCTGCCTAAGTCTTTGGCTAAATAAAGCTGTTTATCTGCTTTGGCGAGCAAATTCGACAAAGACACCTTAGTGTTAGTGTTAGTGTCGAATTGGGCTATCCCAACACTGACTGTCACAGCTAAGGTTTGGTTTTCAAATAAAAACTCAGTGTTACTTATCAGCTGTCGAATTGACTCCGCCAACTCAACGGCTTGTCTGGGATGCTCCACTTGTACTAGCACACAGAACTCTTCACCACCGACCCTAAAGGTGCCATTATAGCCCGCCACACTGCTTATTTTTTTAGCACATTCCTGCAAAACAATGTCACCGGCTTCATGACCATAAGTATCATTAATCGCTTTAAAGTAATCGAGATCTAACAACAATATGCACATAGGCATAGTGGAGTCTTGAGAAAAAGTTTGGAACCGCTTACTTAAGGCTAAGCGATTGTAATGCTGAGTTAAGGGGTCAAGCAGTGCCAATGTTTGCAATTCATTTTCAGAGCGTTCCCTATTGTTTTCATAGGCATAAGAAATGACCCAAATCAAAACATAACTGCAGGAAAAATTAACAACCACAGGCCAAAAAAACGGGGGAGACTTGATATAGATATCGACCCACACGAAAAGGAGTAACATGCCCGTTGGGATGGTGGCGGTTTTTTTACCCAGCATCAGATAATAGAGAATGGGGAGCACCAGTGCCCAGCACACTAAAAATCCTAATAGATCGGATATGTAAATAACATACATCACCAAAATGCTTAAGCCGGCAACGTATAAATTCGTCTCCCAACGCTGATGTTGCTCACTGAGTGCCCGTCGCATTAACCAGAATGACAACAAGGCATAACCCAGCTGTAAACTCGCTAACACTGGCCGTGGCCGGATATACAGGAAATTTATGATCCCGAGAACAACGCCAATCACCCCAAGTAATCCACAAGTCCAGATCAACACTTTTGTTCTTAACCTGTGGGTTTTATCTAACTCAACATCATGCATAACACTTCCATATCATCTTGATTAGCTTTATGTTATTTCATCTTGGCTTGATATCAAAACAATGATTTATTAAAAATCCATTTAGGAGAGCATATGTGTTTACGAGTACTGAATAATTTAAATGAGCAATATCCCGTCACTGGCAGGAATATGAATTGGTTTAGGCCTATCAATGTCAGCCTGTATCGCTTTGCCCAAGGACTAGAGAAACAAGGTCTAACTCACCGACAAATGCGCACATTTGACCTGTCCCAGAGCGCTGTCTTTAAGTGGCGTTCAAGCTATGCCAGCGTAGTCGCCATGATGGGTGATGACGAGCAAGGTTATGCTGCTGTGGATGGCATGAATGATCAAGGTCTTATGGTCAATGCGCTATATGACACCCCCGCAACTTACGCAACTGCCAAACCCCGCCTAGAGAACAGTAATATTAGCGTGCTCTGTTGGCCGCAATATATTTTAGACTGCTTTGCCGATGCCAAAAGCGTGGCTGAATATGCGCGCCATAACACCTTAGTGATCTTAGATGACCTAGTGCCTGAAGGTGGGAATGAACGAGAGTTAGTCCCCGCACACATTCACCTTGCCGTGTCAGATAAAGCCGGGAATTCAACCATCATAGAGATCAGCAAGGGAATACTCACAGTTTATGAAAGCCCAAAATACCAAGTGGTCACTAACGAGCCAGACTACGAAACCCAGTTGAGCATCTTAAAGCATTGGCAATACTTGTGGGGCCAGACTCAGCCGAGTATCGAGACGCCAATTTACACTGTACTGGGCGGCTATACCCCAACCCAAAGTTTCGATAACGCGGCCTTCTATTTAACCTTGTCCGACATGGCACAGCAGCCAGCAGACGTGCTGGCACAAACCCGCGCTTTTATGCAAAAAGGCGCTATTCCTTATCAATTCAATCCCAAAAAATCTGACCATGCCACCTGCACACGCTGGACAAATATGGCAGACCATCACAGCAAAACCTACTACTTTATCAATCCAATGAACATGATGCCCGTGTGGTTAGATGCTATCAAAACAGGCCAACCCAGCGCCAAAATTCAATTAATCACAGTCAAAGGTTCAAAAGTCGATAACACCCCAGAATTACACGGTAACTTGCAGAGGCTACTAGTCGACTGCCAAGATCCGTTTAGGGTTAATGGCTAATCCATAACCTCGATGACTATCATTCGCTAACAATAACTAACGATACTAAGGATTACTAACGATAGCGTCCAAGGTGGCGCTATCGATATACTGCAGAAATAAATGCGCTCAGAGGCATTAGAGCTGGAAGAATTGCTGGTGGCTGCCAGCGTTAAATTTTTTAACACCACTGCAATTAAGCATGGCACGTTAAATTGGTAAATTGACGCCTTTACAAAGACTAGGCTTTATCCGTTAATTGTTGCCGTAATACAGGATCTTTAGGCATTAACGTCAACACTAGCCCCACGCCACGAAACACTTTATCAAGCACTAGCACGCTAGTATTGGCTTTATCACTTTCGATTTCAGACAATAATTTACGGCTTACACCAACCATTTTTGCGTATTGCTCTTGATTGACAGATAGCAGCCCTAACCTGAGCTTTCTTAATGCCTCACCTTGTGTCAGCTTGCCGCTTAATAAGCCTTGGCATACATGCAGCATTAAGTTGTCACGGGCTGAGATATCTAAATTCTGACGTTTAGCGGCTAATGCAGTTCGCCCAAGGCGCACTGTTTTTTTTGTCTGTTCCAGTTTGGCTTTGCTATTACTGCTGTTGCGCTCATCGCTCATACTAGCCCAAACATTTATGTAACCCCAATCACTCATTAAATACGGCAACAACCAATTAATGAGTAAAATAGTACTCATTAATTGTCTGTTAAAGGTTTTTATGTAACCGATATGGAACATTAATAAGATTAAAGGCCACAAGATATCACCATGATGGAATTAGCGATGGCTAGCAGCGTTAAATACAATAATGTGGATCAAGTAAACGGGATCTTGCCAGCTCAATAAGCGCGTGATCTTCATCGGTTAGCAGCATAGGTTTAAAGGGAAGTTTTCCTTGCTGTGCTACATACTCTAATGTCTGGCGAAGCAAGTCTGAAGCTGTCACCCCCAGCTTTTCTAAAGCGGTATTTCTAAAGTAATAGTGATGCCAGAAACTGAGTGAAAGGCACAATATCCTGTTTAACGCTGGCCGATTCCAATGCCTGCATATATTCACTGCGTCGTTCGACTGGTACGACAGTCCAGGGGTAAGCCCCCGAGGCCATCATTAAGTTCATAATAAACCTTCCCATTCTGCCATTGCCATCAAAGTAAGGATGAATATACACAAAAATAAAGTGCCCCAGCACAAGCCTTACTGCCGCATTTTCTTCCTGTGCCAGCAAATCAAACAATGTCGGCATCATTGTCCTAACGGCATCCCGACTAGGAGGCGTATGCATAGACTGGCGAATATACACAGGCCCCGTTCGGTAGCCAGCGAGATCCGATTGTTTAATGATACCGGCAGCAACACTTGGGCCAAATAAAGCTAAATACCAGTCACTATGTGCTCGCTCCAACATATCACCTGGATTCTTGCCCTCCAAGACAGCTCTAACGGTTTTTTTCACTTCCCCAAATGCATCCCAGTAGCCTTTAGCAGCCATGGCATCTAAGTATTTCTTACTTTCGCCTGACCCGTCGTCGGCCTGCCAACTTCCAGAACGAACCAGTTCGATGAGTTCACGAGTGACTCGATAACCTTCAATGGACAATGAGTGATAGGCGTCAGTGACGTATTGCTCTTCCACCTCGGCCATGTAAGTGTCGATATCGACGCTCGGGTTCATAGGCTCAGGAAAGTATGCGATAACATCTTCACGCATCTGCGCCCACATCAGTCGAATTCGATTAACATAGGGTGAGACATCGCGGCGGCCCAAGTTTAGTTGCACTTTTTCTACGAAAGGATCCTCTTCTAGCACAACGAAGTCGGCCGCGTTCATGCCTTTTAGTATGTTGTCCGCAATAAGATCCCGGCCAATGTTCCTAAAAGCGCCCACTAATCGGCCCGCTATAACACTATGATTAGCGGCCAATAATATGGACAAGAGATCCGAGGCATCAGTCACCATTGACAGCGCCGTGCGCATTTGGATAGGAGAATTAACAAACGACTTAGGCGAGCAATAAACTAATGCCGCTGGCAAACTATAGATATTAAGCCCAGCCAGGCTTTGGATATGTTCGACATCAGGCAAATTTAGTCTAACGTCAAAGATAGAAGTGTTATACAAGAAGTCAGTCGGCTTATTGTTACCCTTTGGAGAGCGCACCAGCAACTGTTGGGGAACCGTTTTGTCACCAATATGGTGATTTATAGACTGCTCAGGCGATAAGCACCAAGATTGGTCGAACCGCTCTGACAAATAGGCACCGCAGAAATCCCAGAAGCATGTGTACCAAGACGTGCTGTCACCTAGCTTTTCATCGGGCATAGCAGGAATATACCAACCTCGAATAACTTCGCGGATGAATCCGTGCTTAAGTAACCGCTCACGATGTAAGCGGCTAAGTTGCTTTGATTGTATGGCAACAGAGCCTGATTCCTGAAGCAGTTTCAGCTGTTCGAGAGAATCCGCTAGCTTTTGTGATACAGGGTTCATTTGAGATCCTAATGGCTACGCACAATTTATATTAAACCTCGGTTTTAATGTTGTACCATTTATAGGTTTTAATGTCATTTAATTTATAGGTTTTAATGCCATACCATTTATAGGTTTTAATGTCGTTTCATTTGTAGGTTTTATGGTTTTTTGACTATGACATAAAAGCGTTTAGTTCCGTATCTAGCCACTAGGAGACAGTGACATGCAAGACTCCAACATCAACAACGCCAATAGCACCAATAGCACCAATAGCACCAAAGCAAGATTTCACAATGGCTGGCTGCGTAGGTCAATAAGCAATGATGACAGTTTTAGCACAATAGGACCTGTGAAACCCTTCGCCCACAAGAAAAGCGAACTAATGAGTTCGCTTTTTCATTACAGTTTAAAAACAAACTTTAATACTAATCGATGATTCCTGTATCCGGCTTTTTTAGACTAAATTTAATACTGATGATGTACAAAAAAACCGCTCGACAGCGGCGTTTAAAATATAAGGATATAGTATGAATAAACTACTGTTTTTTGTAATAGTGACTCTGATCCAAGGATGTGGCACGATCGCAAAGACTTACCTTCCTGATCCACTTATCGCCGATAATAAAGATAAAGGTAACACCATCCCCTATTTTAATCCTGATGGCGAAATTACATTAACCATCCAAGATATAACCACACTTAATGCTGATGAAAAACTACGAAAAGCCTTTATCGCTCAAGCCATATTAAGTTCAGATAAAAAATGCACCCAACATCAGGCAACGATTATTAGCAATGGCAATGCTTGGAATGTAGGTATGGGTAGTTTATCTATGTTATTGACTGGAACCGCTGCCGTTATTAGTCACGCTCAAACAACTGCAGAACTGGCGGCGGCGGCAACCGCTGTCACAGGTATTCAATCAATAACGAATGAAGAAATCTACGCCAATGCCATGGGCACAACGATTGTAAGAGCAATGGATGTCGGTAGAGTCAAATCATTAGCAGCTATTGAGCGAAAACTCTTAACTGATAGTGATTCACCATACACGGTTCAGCTGGCCTTAATTGATATTCAAAAGTATCACTCACAATGCTCATTAATGGCAGGGTTAGTTGAAATAACAAAAGCGTTAGAGCAACGTAAGTTATCTTCACAAGAAATCCTCTACAAACAGAAACAACTAGAAAGTAACATTGAGTCATTCAATGCCAACATGTTAGTGCAGGAGCAAAGACTCGCACTTAATCCTAACGTACAAGAAGAACATCTAAAGGCTCTTGCAGAAATGAACGAACGCTTAAAATCACTCATTCTTCAAGGCGTAGATTCACCCACTGAATAAAACTGCCTGACTTTAAAACTCAACTAAAAAGCGATCCACGAGGTCGCTTTCTTCAAAATAAGTCACGAGGTCTTTGTGAACCATCATAATTTGTATTAGGTGCACCATTAATTTCTACGCACTACAGGGCTACAGGCTACAGCAATGGTACATAGGCCTGATGTTAAAACCAAAAGTTCAACACCCACCCGACTTCTTCTACGGCACGGCATAAGCTCACCCTCGTTAAAGCCTGTCCAGAATTTATGCCAAGCTGGAAAGCGGGTTATCTTCTATGAGTCTGGCTAGCAGCGTTAAAAAGGGGGCAATAAAGGCTTACATTTTTTCAAAACTGAGAGTATATTATCTACGCATTCATGGATTTAGAACGAAACTTTTTGCCATAAGAGATTAGCGCTTAGCTGGTTGAAGCTCTACAGGTTAACAGCCAAAGATATAGCGCGTTGGCTCACATTGCCTTCAAGGATGAACATGATAACCCTACTTTTAGCACCACTCCCCATAGCGCTATCGCTTGCAGCCCCATCGCTACCCGAGGTACCGTCAGTTGTATTAGCTATTGCACTTGTATTACTGCCCCCCCTAGCGATGGCACTTGTATCAGCCGCACTGGTAGTAGCAATGGCAGGCACGGTTAACACTGTGAGTTCATCAGCGCGAAAGCAGCAAGTTATCGGCATGCCCACAATCGGCTTAACGCCACAACAAAATTTTACGCTGGGTGGCACCGTTAACCGATCCAGCCAATCGAACGCTTTTTTCAACAACAAATACGACAAGAATTAACGCTGGCTGGCACCGTTAACCCCTGATCTATTACATGACCTTGATAAAGGATTTAATAAATATGCCAACATCATCAGTTCACAATCCTGATCAATACATGTACGATTTTCGACATCTACTAACACATAGTAAAAAGAAGATTGGAATACTTATCGGTGCTGGTGCACCAGTAAGCATTAATATATCCAAAGTTTCAAATGAACATATTTCTTTAATTCCAGACATAGCTGGTTTAACAAATATAGTTTACAACGGTCTTGATGATAAAATAGAAAAACTTGCTTTTGATGCTTTATCTGCTGAACTTGGAAATAGAAACATTGAACTTATACTTTCACGAGTGCGATCATTAAGTGAGGTTATTGGTAACTTTAAGGTTCACAACCTTGATTCTATCGGTTACGAACAACTTTCTCTAAAGATATGTAGGATAATAAAAGAAGTTGTTAACAAGCAATTACCAGAATATGAAAATCCATATAGTCATTTAGTTTCATGGATAAATGGTATTAATAGAGATTGTGCAGTTGAAGTTTTCACTACAAATTATGACCTTCTTTTAGAAGAAGCAATGGAAAGAGTTCGAACTCCATATTTTGATGGATTTTCAGGATCTAGAAACGCATTTTTTGATCCTTCTAGTATTTCAAGCAATGATCTTCCCGCAAAATGGATTCGACTATGGAAACTTCATGGCTCTATAAACTGGTCTAGAAATGATAAAGGTGAGGTTGTTAGAGGAAGTAGTGAAGCAGAAGGTACAATGGTTTACCCTTCACATATAAAATATGATCAAACACAGTCAGCTCCATTTTCTTCTTTATTTGACCGGTTAAAGAACTTTCTCCTTGAACCTGACACATTACTTCTTACTGCAGGCTTCTCATTTGCAGATGCTCATATCACAGCAAAACTCGATGAGTGTTTATCAGAAAATAGATCCTCTGCCATTTTAGCCTTTCAATATAAAAAATTAGAAGAAGAAATATTTGCTACAAAAGCTGCAATGAGAACCCCAAACATTAGTGTTTATTGCGCTGATGGTGCAGTAATTAATGGAGTAAAAGCACCATGGGTTATAGGGGAGCCACCAAGTAAAAACTGGGAAGTAATCAGAAGTGAATATTGGTCTGCAGAGTCTAATAAATTCAAACTTGGTGATTTTGTGACTTTCGCAAAATTTCTTGCTAGTTCAGGAGGGTCATTATCAAAGACTCCAGAAAAGATGACGAATGATAATAACGAAGGAAGTAACAATGAATAAGCTTCCAACATATCTAGGGAAAATCATATCTGTTTCAGGGGCTTCAATCTTCGTAGAACTTACTCCCCAAGTAGTTTCTGGCTTACTAGTAATTGAAGGTAAAACACACAGAATAGGACAAGTTGGAAGCTTTGTTAGAATTCCGCAAGGTTATAACAATCTTTTTGGAATAATATCTGAAACTTCTGAGAATTCTGTCGATACAAATAACTCTAATAAGTTTATTTCAAACAGGCAAATTAAAATCGAACTAGTTGGAGAGGCTATTGGCTGTGATTTTGAGCGTGGAATCAGCCAGTTCCCCTCTATATCAGAAGAAGTTCACCTTGTAACTGAACAAGATTTAAAAAATATTTATGGTTCAGAAAACGAAGGTCAAATAATCATAGGGAAATTATCTAGTTCTGACAGTATTAATGTAAGTATTGATCTCGATAATTTAGTGAACAAGCATAGTGCTGTTTTAGGTTCAACCGGTTCAGGGAAATCAACAAGCGTTGCGAGTCTTTTAAGAGCAATTGTCACCTCACACACACAAGACATTTTAATGCCATCGGCAAGAATAGTCCTATTTGACTTGCATGGTGAATACTCTTCAGCTTTGGGTGATATTGCTGATGTATTTTCTATTAATGCTGAACCAGGGACTGAAAATTTATATATCCCATACTGGTGTGTTTCCCCTGAAAGTTTAATTGATTTCCTATGTAATCCAAGCGCAGATCTAAAAAGTAAATTCATGGATTTTATCGTAGATGAAAAAATAGCATTTGCCAATAAAAACAAAGGTCTTAATT
This sequence comes from Shewanella sp. SR44-3, assembly GCF_014163735.1. Classification (GTDB taxonomy): domain Bacteria; phylum Pseudomonadota; class Gammaproteobacteria; order Enterobacterales; family Shewanellaceae; genus Shewanella. Next base: position 94,969 of record NZ_JACJDV010000005.1, on the reverse strand, counting down.
TAGATACTAATAAAATAACGCCCTACACTCCAATACCTTTTAGTTTAAATAAAATTTGGTATGACCTATATCATTTTGACAGTGTCAATTGGAATGAAAAAGAAATGGAGACACCTGCATATACTGCAGATGGGGAAGGTGACGCCAACAAACTCATCGCACCTCGCTTTCGGCCAGCAAGTACAAGTAATGATAATTTTGTTAAGAAGGGTGGTGATAACAAATGGAAAAAAAGCTTAGACAACATGCGTTCAAAGCTTTTTGATAGTCAATACTCATTCTTTCTAACTCCTGGAGGTTGGACTCCAAATATCGAGTATGAAATTAAAAGTGATTTGCCAAAACTGATACAAAACTGGATAGGAAACAACAAGCCTATAACAATCTTAGATCTTTCAGGCATGCCTTCTGAACGATTAGATCTCTTACTTGGCTCCATGCTAGACATATTATTTGAAGCTGCCATTTGGAGTAAAAATTTAGATGAAGGCATGAAAACAAATCCACTATTACTTGTTATGGAAGAGGCTCATCGTTATCTCTCTTCTGACAGCTCTGGTTTATCTAAATCTATGGTAAGAAGGATAGCAAAAGAAGGTAGAAAATTCGGTGTTGGTTCTATGCTAATAAGCCAAAGACCCTCTGAAATTGATGAAACCATTTTATCTCAATGCGGAACGCTATTTTCGCTTCGAATCAGCAATGCTACTGATAGAGCAAGAGTTAAGTCAGCGATGTCAGACAGTTTATCTGGAATAGTAGATTCACTCCCTATTTTAAGGACTGGCGAAGCAATAGTAACTGGAGAAGCGGCAAAATTACCAATGAGGTTTAAATTTAGAATACCGCAAGAAGGGCAATTCCCTAATAGCCACGATCCTAAAGTTTCTAAAAACTGGTCTAAAGATAGGCTGGATCATGATTTTAAAGACTTAGTTGCATCATGGCGACAACAGGGTTTAACTGAAGTTAATTAACCATTTATTATGGAGAGTACTATGGAAAGACAGGCCGTTATTTCAAGTAATTTAGTATCTGTTGGTTACGACAGAAATACATCAACCCTTGAGGTAGAGTTTCGAAGTGGAATGTATCAGTACTATGGTGTACCACACGACATATATGAAGGATTAATGAACGCAAGTTCGATAGGTTCTTACCATCATCAAAATATTAAAAATTCATTCACTTGTTCTAAAGTTTAACGTTTATGAAGGGCTATTAACTACTCTTTTACATCTGGGAAAGTAAATTTTATTTTACCCACAAAAAAGCGAACCTTTCGGTTCGCTTTTTAATGCTTTAACTCAATAAAACCACCGCAGCTAACCATAACATAATGGCGTTACTGCCGATGAGAAGGCAAGGAAGCCGATGCTTTTCTCCGCGGAGTTGACTGGTGTCAATGAGCAGAGAAAAGTGTCGGCTGACGCCGCATTATCGAGGCCAAGTAGCCATTATAACTATTGATAGTCTTCCATAGGTGCACATGAGCACATTAAATTCCGGTCGCCATACACATCATCGATGCGATTCACCGTTGGCCAGAACTTATTAGCTTTCACCGCAGCACTTGGGAACACGGCCACTTCACGGCTGTAAGGACGTGAATCAAACTCCACATCCATAATGTCCGCCATGGTATGCGGTGCGTTGTGCAGTGGGTTGTTATCCACTGGCCACTCGCCTGCTTCTACCTTGGCGATTTCGCCGCGTATCGACACCATGGCCTCGATGAAGCGGTCAAGCTCGACCTTAGATTCAGACTCGGTTGGCTCTATCATCAAGGTACCAGCCACTGGGAAACTCATGGTTGGCGCGTGGAAGCCATAATCGTTAAGGCGCTTGGCGATATCCATCTCAGTGACGCCTGAGGTTTCTTTGAGTGGGCGCAAGTCGATAATACACTCGTGAGCGACGCGATCGTTACGGCCAGTAAACAAGACTGGGTAATGCGCCGACAGCTTTTTCATCACATAGTTAGCGTTTAATAGCGCGGTTTGCGTCGACTGCTTAATGCCTTTGGTACCTAGCAGCTTGATGTACATCCAGCTGATGGGCAATATGCTGGCACTGCCGTATGGGGCTGCCGATACTGCGCCGTTGTTATCGCTTTCGCGCCCAGGCTTGACGACTACGTGCCCTGCCACAAAGGGCGCCAGGTGAGATTTCACCCCGATTGGGCCCATGCCTGGACCACCGCCGCCGTGCGGGATAGCAAACGTCTTGTGCAGGTTCAAATGGGATACGTCGGCGCCGATAAAGCCAGGTGAAGTTAAACCTACCTGAGCATTCATGTTCGCGCCATCTAAGTACACTTGACCGCCGTATTGGTGGACGATTTCACACACTTCGCGGATGGATTCTTCATACACGCCGTGGGTCGAAGGATAAGTGATCATGATGCATGACAGGCTATCGGCAAGCTCGCTTGCTTTAGCGCGTAAATCATCTAAATCCACGTTACCTTGCTTATCACAGGCGGTTACCACCACTTTCATGCCAGCAAGCTGGGCAGAAGCTGGGTTGGTACCGTGGGCAGATTGGGGGATTAAACAGATATCCCTGTGACCATCGCCGCGAGACTCGTGGTATTTCTTAATCGCCAGTAGCCCTGCGTACTCGCCCTGTGCGCCTGAGTTTGGCTGGATACACACGGCATCGTATCCGGTAATTTTAACAAGGTATTCAGACAGTTCATTGATTAGCTGAGTGTAACCTTGTGCTTGATCTAGCGGGCAGAAGGGGTGCATGTTGGCAAATTCTGGCCAGCTTACTGGCAGCATTTCTACCGCAGCGTTTAGCTTCATGGTGCATGAACCCAGTGAAATCATCGAATGGTTCAAGGCTAAATCTTTGTTTTCAAGGCGCTTGATGTAACGCATCATCTCTGTTTCGCTCTGGTAGCGATTAAAGGTTGGATGAGTTAATACCGCGTCTGTACGCACTAATGCCGCTGGAATTGAGCTGCTGTTAGCCGCCACCAACTCGGCATCGATAGCCGCCACATCTAGGCCATGGCCCGCGCCTAAAATCACATCAAACAAAGCCGTGATATCAGTGCGCAGTGTGGTTTCATCAAGGCTTATACCGAACACGCCATCGGCATCGATACGCAGGTTAATGTTAGCCGCGATAGCGCGCGCTTGAATGGCTGCCGTGTCAGCGCCGTGAATGCTGATGGTATCAAACCAAGTGTCGTTCACTAGGCTTAAGCCTTTAGCTTTAAGGCCTGCCGCTAAGATATCCGTCAGGCGATTAATACGCGTCGCGATAGTTTTAAGCCCTTGTGGACCATGGAATACGGCGTAGAACGAGGCCATGTTGGCCAATAAAATTTGCGCGGTACAAATGTTTGAGTTGGCTTTTTCGCGGCGAATATGTTGCTCGCGGGTCTGCATTGCCATCCGTAGTGCCATGTTGCCACGGGTGTCTTTAGACACCCCGATAATGCGCCCAGGCATTGAGCGCTTGTGCTCATCACGGGCAACAAAAAATGCCGCGTGTGGGCCGCCGTAACCCATAGGTACGCCAAAGCGCTGGGCACTGCCGAAGACCACGTCTGCGCCCATGGCGCCTGGTGATTTAAGTAACATTAAGGCCATCAAATCAGCGGCCACTGTCACGACCACGTTTTTAGCGCGAAGTTCGCCAAAAAGCTCAGTGTAGTCAGTGATTTGACCATGGCGGTTAGAGTATTGAAACAAGGCGCCAAATAGCTCATAGTTAACGGCATCGGCGGCAGGGCCCACCACCACTTCAAAACCGAAACACTCGGCGCGGGTTTTAACCACATCTAAGGTCTGCGGGAACACGTCATCGGCAACGAAGAAGATGTTGGCTTTTTTAGCTTTAGAGACGCGTTTTGCCAGCGCCATGGCTTCGGCGCCAGCGGTGGCCTCATCCAATAAAGAAGCAGAGGCTAAGTCTAGACCGGTTAAATCCATAGACACTTGTTGGAAGTTAAGAATCGCTTCTAAACGGCCCTGAGCAATTTCTGGCTGATAAGGGGTATAAGCTGTGTACCAACCTGGGTTTTCAAACACGTTACGCAAAATCACATTCGGCACTTGCACGCCGTAATAACCCATACCAATATAGTTTTTAAAGACTTTGTTTTTATCGGCTATATTGCGTATGTAAGCTATGCCTTCGGCTTCACCGCATGAGTCACCTATGGTGAGATCTTGAGGCAGACGAATTTTTCCTGGCACAGTTTGCGCGGTTAAATCCTCTAACGACTCTGCGCCAATAAAACTCAGCATTTCTTGTTGTTGTGCGGCATTAGGGCCGATATGGCGAGTTAAGAAGAGTTCGTGCTGCTCTAGTTGGGTAAGTGTTTGCTTGGTCATGATAAACTTATGTTCCAAATCTGCCAGTCTTAGTCGTACGCATCTTAGTCGTATCCGCCTAGGCATGTAGGGCACTGGGCGCTCGAAAAAGACCGGAATGAGTACTGATATTTAAATAAACGCTGGGCAAGGCATACAGCCTAAACAGTCGTTTAAATACCTCAAAGCCAATAGCAAAGAAGCTCCCAAGGGAGCTTCTATGCAGACAAATGTGATTAGGCTTCGTCAATCACTTCTTGATAGCCTTCAGCATCAAGCAGCGCATCTAATTCTGATTCATCAGATGGCATAACGCGGAAGAACCAGCCGTCACCGTATGCGTCGCTGTTCACTAATTCTGGTGAATCTTCTAATGCGCTATTCACGGCAACCACTTCACCTGAGATAGGTGAGTAGATGTCTGATGCCGCTTTTACCGACTCAGCAACGGCGCATTCTTCGCCGGCACTAACTGAATCACCCACTTCTGGTAATTCCACGAATACCATGTCGCCTAACAGCTCTTGAGCGTGTTCTGTAATGCCCACTGTGTAGCTACCGTCATCTTCCTTGCGAACCCATTCGTGCGAAGAGGCAAATTTTAGTTCTGTCGGGATAGTGCTCATTGTATTTGTTCCTTAAGTTCAGGTACTTTTTATAATTTTAAAATATCGATTAAATTTAGTTTAACGCCAAGCTAGAAAGCTTGTTTACCGTTGCGCACAAAGCTAGGTGCGATCACTTTCACGGCGACGCGCTTTTTGCGCATTTCAACATCGGCAGTAGCGCCAATGCCAGCAGGTACGCGGGCCATGGCAATAGAGTAGCCTAATGTTGGCGAAAACGTACCGCTAGTAATATAGCCTTGCTGCTCAACGCCGTCACTATCGGTAAAGAATACTGGCATATCATGGCGTAAAACGCCCTTTTCTTCCATTACCAATCCGACTAGTTTTTCTGTGCCTTTGGCTTTTAATTCGCTCAGCGCGGCGCGGCCAATAAAGTCACGCTCACTTGGCTCCCATGCCACAGTCCAGCCCATGTTGGCCGCTAGTGGGTTGATGGTTTCATCCATGTCTAGGCCGTAGAGATTCATGCCAGCTTCAAGGCGAAGGGTATCGCGGGCACCAAGGCCGCAGGGCTTAACACCGGCATCCAATAGCGCTTGCCATAAATCTTCGGCGTCTTGCTCTGGCACGGTAATTTCGTAGCCAGCTTCTCCAGTGTAGCCTGTGGTGGCGATAAATAAGTTACCTGATTGCACCCCAAAGAAAGGCTTCATGCCTTCTATTGCGCTGTTTTGCTCTGCATTAAATACTGTGGCGGCTTTAGCTTTTGCGTTGGGGCCTTGTACTGCGATCATCGCAAGTTCAGGGCGCTCTGTAATAGTGACGCTAAAAGGCGCTGACTGTTTGGCAATCCAGGCTAAGTCTTTTTCACGGGTGGCCGAATTGACCACCACGCGGTAGTGGGTGTCGCTGAGGTAATAAGTAATGAGATCATCAATAACGCCAGCGTTTTCATCTAGCATGCCGCCGTAAAGGGCTTTACCGGGGACGGTCAATTTAGCAACATCATTGGCTAATAATTTACGTAGGAAGTCACGGGCATCTTGGCCGGTTACATCTACCACTGTCATGTGAGACACATCAAACATGCCAGCGTCTTGACGCACGGCGTGGTGCTCTTCAATTTGCGAGCCGTAGTTCAGCGGCATATCCCAGCCGTGAAAATCCACCATTTTGGCGTTTGATTCGAGATGCTTGTGAAACAGTACAGTTTTATTAGCCATTTTAATCCCTTTTTTGGGGCCTCTTACAGGTATTAACCATGGGTCTGCTTTTGATAAAATCTGCTCAAAAGTATACTCACCAAGATTGAATTGTATAGAGAAAAATTTTCTAATCCATTAGCTACATCATTAGTTTTACTAATGATTGATATTGGCTTATTTCATAACTTAATCAGCAGCTTCCGCTCATCCACTGATATTAAAGCAGTTTCTGCTCATCTGTTCAGCTTGGCTATGGTTAATTTTCTGGGCGGCACAGCTTAGGTAGGTCACTTTTGTAGCCCATAGCCTGTTTGATGAACACTGTTTTCAGCCCAGCGACATTATCCACTAGGTTTAACCCCAGATCGCGGATGGCTTTTTTAAGGGGATGACTGCCGGCAAAGAGGCGTTTAAAGCCTTCCATCGCCGCTATCATCTCCATGGCTTCGGCTTTTCGCCAGCGCTCTAAGGGCCTAAGGTTAGCGTAATCGCCCAAGTCTCGACCTTGCTCATTTAGTTCAGTTAAGGTTTGCACTATGCTAGCAGCATCAAGAAAGCCTAAGTTAACCCCTTGCCCCGCTAATGGGTGTATGGTGTGGGCGGCGTCTCCTGCCAGGATCAGCCTATGGCGGGCAAAGTGGCGCGCATAACGCATTCTTAAGGGATGGCTTTGACGTTCACTCACAAGCGTACACAGCCCTAGGCGAGCATCAAAGGCGGCGGTTAAGGCTTTAGAAAACGCATCCTTGTCCATATTCAGTAACCGAGTCGCTTGCTCCGGCGGCACTGACCACACAATAGAATGTAGATTTGGCTCAAATAGCGGCAATAACGCCAAGGGGCCATCGGGAAGGAAGACTTGCCTTGCGGTGTCTTGATGAGGCTCTGCGGTTCGCACTGTGGCGACGATGGCATGATGGCCGTAGTCCCAAAATGTCTGCGGAATTTTGCATTGCTCTCGCACCCAAGAATTAGCGCCATCGGCGGCGATGACCACGGCGGCGCTAATGCTGTCGCCATTGCCTAGGGTGAGCCAAGCTTCTCGCTCACCAAAGGCTAAGCGCTCTAGCCGCTGACCTTGAATATGACGCAATGGGCGTAACTCAGCGGCGCGGGTGGCAAGGGCTGCGCTAATGGCTTGGTTTTCAACTATGGTGCCAAGGTGAGATTGAGCCAAGGTATGGGCATCGAAGCCAATTTTCCCTAGGCCGTCCTTATCCCATACCGCCATTTTGCTGTAAGGGCTTAAGCGCGATGAGCCTAAATAGCCCCAAGCGCCTAAGTTTTCCAGCAGTTGCTGACTGGCATGATTAATGGCGCTGACCCTAAGTTTTGGCTCACCGCTGACGTCCGTGGTTTGGCCGGCATCGATCACCACCACATTAATGTCATTGAGCGCCAGACCTATGGCGGTAGCGAGCCCCACCATGCCGCCACCCACTATGGCAACATCAAAGGTTTGCGTTGAAAACATAGGTCATTCCTTCACTCTTTTTATGGAAATTAGTGGCAATTAGTGCCAACTAAGCCGATTAATACTTGTGCCAACCCATGGCCCTTTGGCCTACGGGTTGTTTCAGCGGCGGGCACCATGACAAGAGTCTTAGCCCCAAATTTCGCCCCGCCACTAAGGGCCAGTGTTGATTCGAAAAACCGCGCACTAAAAACTCGATGTAACTTAAGGTGCTGCGCCTATCTGGCTCTCGAGCCAAGGTAAACTGGTGTAGCAATTTACTGTGACCACAATCCAGCGGCTGCTCACTATCAGCTTCTGCATCCATGGCCTGTGCCAGTGTATCGATGAGGCTTACCACATCTCGAAGACCTAAATTAAACCCTTGGCCTGCAATCGGGTGCAAGGTTTGCGCGGCGTTGCCGACAAATAAGCTTCTATGATGCTGAGGCCTTGGCAAATAAGACAAACTCAAAGGATAACTCACCCGCTGGCCCACATCGATAAACTGACCAGCGCGATAGCCAAAAGCCTGTTGCAGCTGATTGAGAAACTCATCCTTTGGTGCACTAAGTAACTGCGCCGCGCGCAAAGGCTCCAGCGCCCATACTAGAGAAAACCTGTGCTTAGCGTCATTATCTGACATGGGCAGCAAGGCCAGTGGGCCAGAATCTGTGAAGCGCTCATAGGCGTGGTATTGATGAGGACATTCGCTGACGATATTGGCAACGATGGCGGTTTGATTAAAATCCACTTGAGTGCGCGGAAGCTTGAAATGCTTTGCTACCACAGAGTTAGCGCCATCTGCGGCGATTAATAATTTGGCTTGAATTTGAGCGCCGCTAGCTAAAGTAAGCCGTTGATGCTCAGGCTCGGCCGCAATACTTACTAAGGTATCGGGGCAATATAGGCTGATACCGCTTTGGCTTAACTCATCAAACAGCACGCTGCCCACTCGGGATAGCTCAACCACCTGCCCCATGGCTGCAAGGTTAAATTGCGCGGCATTAAGGCAGGTCATGCCAAAATGGCCTCTGTCAGACACGTGAATGTGCTTAATGGCGGTGCCAAGAGGTGCAAGTTTGTCCCACAGCCCAAGGCGCGTCAATTCGAAGATAGAGCCATGAGCAAGCGCGATTGAGCGAGCATCAAAACCTGGATGGCTAGCGCTTGGCTCGAATGCTTCGATAAGGGCTATTTTCAGTGGCTGCGAGCCCTTAAGTTTGCGTAAACCTAAGGCTAAGATACTGCCAGCCATAGCACCGCCAACGATGGCGATATCCACAGCATTTATTTGTGACTGTGCCTGTAACTCTGACATTGGAGTGACCTTAAGCTAGCCGGGGTGGATTAAAAATTAATGTAGCGCGGCGCTCGGCTCACTGTCGCCCAGCTCAGGCTCTGGGCCAAATTCTGAATAACATAAGATGGCGGCCATTCTCACAAACTCGTGCAATTCAACGAAAGCCGCTTCCGACTCTTCATCATCGGAGACATCAAACTCCACTCGAGCAATTTCAGATAAATCTTGGATCACTTCTCGTACGTCCGCTGAGGCTTTATTCAGTGCAGGCTGAATGATGGCAAGGCCAGTTAAAAAGCTTTGGGTCCATAAGGATAAGGCTTCAACCCGCTCACTTAATGATGCCTCTTCTTCGGGCAATAAAGGCGTGAAACCAAATTCCATATCCCCAAGACGCGCGACCGTGTCTTGGTAGAGTTCAAGGATCAACTGCTGCAAATCAGGCGGCAAGGCTTGACCGTCGTTCATCAAGTCCAATAATGGATTAACCCAGGCAAGGCCTTCTTGCTCCACACCACCGCACACCAGCCCAACTAACGCGCCGTGAACTTCCACTGGGTGCTGACCTATGTCGGCGCTATTGAGTGCTTGCTTAAGATTGTCGATACATAATGAAGGAGGGGTAGCCATAATGGGTTCCAATTTATAGGATAACTGCTGCAATGCTAGCAGAATTAGCCATCCGCAAGCCAGATTAAAGTCAGCATAAACGTGATCTAGGCCATACTTGCTCCTATCTGGGTCAATAGCTTAGCTTTTATAGCTATGAATTCTGAGCTGTTACCTGTTAACGGCGATGAGTGATTCGATATTCCCGTCGGCATGGCAATCGCTCACTCAAGCAGCAAATGGCACTCAATGGGCGGCCACAGCTTGCACTTTTAAGATCAGCCCTATATAGTCCGCCTTGTGTCGAGAATAAGGATCTTAAGCCGCCAATTATGAGTAACAGTGCCATTGATATCACCCTACTGGGTCGCACCTACTCTATCGCATGCCCACGGGGTCGCGAGGAAGCCTTGCGCGCTGTGGCTAGAGAAGTTGAGCAACAGCTTGCCACCCTTAGAACTCGCACCAATAATTTAAGTCGCGAAGAATTAGCCATCATGGCTGCGCTAAATATTGGCTATGAACTGTTTGAAGAAAAACAAAAAAATAAACAATATATGGCGCAAATGGATGAGCGAATTTCTTTGCTTCAGGTCACGTTAGAATCAGCTTTGGTTGAGCGGACCCGTAAAGAAGACTAAACTCAAGTTATATTAGCACTGTGTCTATGACACTTTTCTAAATCCAGTTTTGCTCCCTGGGATATTCGCCAGTTGGTTATGTCCCTGTGCCGATAATTTTTAAACCAGGGTGAATGTTTTTACTGACATTGCGCATGCTCAGCTTGTACTGAGAAGCCTTAGGAGGTAATCATTTACCCGCCTTGAACCTACGGTTCAAGGGCTACACCGGCAGCGGTATTTTGGGGAGCATCCTATCTTATGAACCACAATGCACAAGCGCAGCATGCCATTGACTTAATGGGACATGTTGTTAATCCAACGCCCGTTATGGCAGCCAGCGAACCACACGCTAATGTGGCCTACTTTTCCTCTAGCGCGGCCAATAGCCATGCCTTAGCCACTGATGGCTTAAGCCGTACTGAAATACGCACATTAGTCAGGCAGAGCCGTAACTGTATCAATCAAGATGAACAAGAGCAGTTGGCCCTTATCGCCAGCCGACATATTTTGGCTGAAATTCAAGCCTCAAATGCCAAACATGTGGCGTTATACCGTGCCAATGATGGTGAACTGGCGACAGATAAACTTATCGAGACCTTGTGGCAAGAGGGCGTAAAAACCTATCTACCGCGCCTGCATCCATTTCGTAAAGGTCAGCTAATATTCTTGCATTATGATAAGCAGACTCAGCTTGAAGCCAATCAATTTGGGATTTTAGAGCCCAAGCTTGATGTGACTCAGCTGATGCCAGCCTTTAAGCTTGATGTGATCTTAACGCCACTGGTGGCATTTGATATCTATGGCAACCGAATTGGCATGGGCGGCGGTTATTATGATCGCTGTTTAGGGGCGTTAACTCCCCAAGCATTAGCTTTTGGTCCACCAGCATTTCAAGCTCTCACGCCGCCTATCGCCATCGGCTTTGCCCATGATTGCCAACAAGTGAGCTATATCCCCGTTGAAGCTTGGGATATTCCCTTAGCTATGGTCATTACCCCCACAAGACGCATAACGCCGCAGTTAAAGGCTTAAGCTTAGGAACTCGCAAGCGAGCCAGAACGGCTCTTTGAGCCTACTGAACGCCCTTCGGGCTACGGAATACAGTTCCGTTTGACCTAAACACAGCGCTCCGCTTCCCGTAAGCGCAGCGTCCCGTTTTCCCGTAAGCACAGAGTTCTGTTTGCCGTAAGCACAGCGTTCCGTTTTCTGTAAGCGCAGCGTTCCGTTTCCCCGTAAGCACAGCGTTCCGTTTTCCCGTAAGCACAGCGTTCCGTTTTCCGTCCGTTATCTTAATTTTTTACATCGTCAAACTAAATGCCTGCCGCCATCGACAGCAAAGCTGCGACCTGTGACATAGTGGCTGCCCAGTAAGTAATCTACTAAAGCAATCATTTCTTCAGTGCCCGCCTCTTTTGGCAACGCAGCCTTAGCCAATGTCTTGGCTTGATAGGCTGCATCATCTCCCTCGTTAAATAGAATCATTGCCGGTGCAATAGAATTCACTTTGATTTCTGGGGCCAATTTGGCGGCAAAAGATAAGGTCATATTGTGTAGCGCCGCTTTACTGGCTGCATAAGCGATGTGCTTTTTACTGCCCTTCTCCGCCACATAATCTGTGATATGTACAATGTTACTGGCGCCGATTTGAGCCACGGCATCATTATGACTTTTAGCTGCACTGGCCAATAACGGCGCTAGACCAAGATTAAGCTGATAAGGTGCTGATACATGGATCTGCATCATACGCTGCATCACTTCTCCAGGACTAAGACCGGCTTTATTGTCAGGTAACCAATCAGATGCATTATGAATTAAGCTGTTTAAGCTTGGATGATGTTGCACTACTTGAGCAATAAGCGCATCGATAGCCTGGGAGTCAGTTAAATCACATTGATATAAGTGCGCCCCTAATTGAGCTAGCTCATCTAAACTTGAATAATGACTGCGATAAGTGCCAATAACCTGGGCACCCTGAGCCAAATAATATCGCGCTAGCGCAAGACCAATGCGCTTACCGACACCTGTAATAAGAACTGTTTTTTTCATGTTATTCTCTTCATTAAGCTAAAAACTCTGCACGGGTAGCAAGGTTTGTCTTAAAGCAACCACCTAATGCCGTTGTTTGGGTCTGTGATGTGCTATCCATGATCCCCCGTGATTTAACACAATAATGCGTAGCAGCTATAGTGACTGCCACATCTTGAGTTTCTAGTAAGGTTTGTAATGCAACTAGGATCTGCTTAGTTAACCTTTCTTGTACTTGAGGACGCTGAGCAAAAAAGCGCACAATACGATTAATTTTAGATAAACCAATAATCTTACCCTTTGGGATATAAGCCACTTTCGCCATACCGTCTATCGTTACAAAATGATGCTCACAGGTGCTGACTACACCTATATCACTAATTTTAACCATTTCATCGACGCCCATTTTATTGTCGATTTGAGAGATTTTAGGGAAATTATTGTAATCAAGCCCTGAAAAAATCTCATCAAGGTACATTTTTGCAATTCGATGAGGTGTCTCAGCTAAGCTATCATCAGTTAAGTCTAAGCCCAAGATTGACACAAGTTCCGTCATCAAGCCTTTAATGCGTTGATACTTTTCATCACTGCTCATCTGTACATCTATCATAGGAGTTTCTAGCCCCTGGGCTATCAGCGCTTGCTGGACCTTGTGTGCAGCATCAGACAATTGACTTGTGATTAGTGGATCACGATTCATATTAACATCCTTAATGAGTAAAATTTTCGCTTTAGCTTTGATATTCAAGCGATAAAGAAACTGAGTCAGCAAAACGTAAGGCATGGGGCTTATCTATTGTGACCTTTGCCAACGTCACTGAACAATGTTGACAACAAATCTCTAATACATCAGCAACTAACTTCTCCAGTAACAAAAAACGCCCTTCTTCTACATGGGCTATCACCTTCTTAGTGATATGTTTGTAATTCAGAGCATCGGCAACATCATCAGTTTCAAATGACTTGTCCGCTGGATAATGGATTTCGATATTTATCACTACATCTTGCTGTTTTTCACGTTCATCAGGATTAAATCCTATAAAAGTGCGTAAACGCAGGTTAGTGACCTTAATAATGGCTTGGCTTAATGGCATGAATTAGCCCCTGTTAATTATTTTTAGTTTATACGCCAGTAAAGGAAATAAAGATCAATTGAACTATTTTCCCTTTCAATACGTACAATATATCGCCGGTATTTATGCCGCTACGCTAAACATTAATGATGAAGATTGATAATTGAGGATAAGTGCCCAGTAAAAACTCAACCCATAACATCACTGGATAAGGTAAAAACTGGCGATAAATGTTAAACAATAGGAGTTATTATGGAACTCATCATTTTCTATGATGGTGCTTGCCCCCTATGTCGTAGGGAGATGGACCAATTAAAATATCACGATACTTTAGATAAAATTCAATTTGAAGATCTGAACGCACCAGAAATTAATGCAAGGTTTCCTGAGTTAAATACAGTAAAAGCTAATACCCTACTCCACGGACTGCAAGCTAATGGCGACTGGCTTTATGGCCTAGATGTCACAGCTAAAGCCTGGGGCTTAACAGGCAAGCATAAGTGGATAAAATTATTGCGCTTACCGCTTATTAAGCCTGTGGCTGATATTGCCTACTTAACTTTTGCAAGGCATCGCTACCGTATATCCTATCTGCTAACAGGTGAGAAGCGCGGCATCTGTGATGACTGTAAGCTAAAGTGACAGCTTGATGGAATATAAATTATTTATAAACAATTAGATAACATTATGAATAATAACGAACCTGATGGGGCTGCAAGCTATCTTGATTGGCAAGGTAAGCCAATAACTTGGTAATCGCTATGCTATGGCTATCACCCATAAAAAAACGCTAAGCCTAAGGCTTAGCGTTTTTATTTAGGTTAACTCATTAAGTGGATTACTTAACGAATTCAACACCTAGTTTGATGTCAGCATTTAGTGTGTCAAGCATAGCATCACGAGCTGCTGCTTCAAATGCACTTACGTCACCGTAAGCCAAGACTTTCTCTACACCGTTTTTGCCAAGTAATACTGGCTGAGCGAAGAACTGAGCGTGTTCGCTGCCGCCGTCAACATAGGCACATTCAACAACATTAGCTTCACCTTGAAGACCACGAACTAAAGACAGACCGAAACGGCACGCTGCTTGACCCATAGATAAGGTTGCGCTGCCGCCACCGGCTTTAGCTTCAACCACTTCAGTGCCAGCGTTTTGAATGCGAGTTGTTAGTGCAGCAACTTCCTCATCAGTGAAGCTTACGCCTTTAACTTGAGACAATAATGGCAGAATCGTTACACCACTGTGGCCGCCGATCACATTGATGTTCACGTCAGCAACATTCAGGCCTTTTAATTCAGCGATGAAGGTTTCTGAGCGGATAACATCAAGAGTCGTCACACCAAATAAACGGTTCTTATCGTAAACACCGGCTTTTTTCATCACTTCAGCTGCAATAGCAACGGTAGTGTTCACTGGGTTAGTGATAATACCCACTAAGGCTTTAGGGCAAGTCGCTGCCACTTTTTCCATTAGGTTACGTACGATACCCGCGTTGATGTTGAATAAATCTGAACGGTCCATACCCGGCTTACGTGCAACACCGGCAGAAATCAATACTACGTCAGCATCGACTAAAGCTGGAGTGGGATCTTCACCGGCAAAACCTTTGATTTCAACGGCTGTTGGGATGTGGCTTAAGTCCACTGCAACACCTGGAGTCACAGGCGCAATATCATACAGAGACAACTTAGAACCCGCAGGTAGTTGAGTTTTTAACAATAAAGCTAAGGCCTGGCCAATACCGCCAGCAGCACCAAGAACGGCAACTTTCATGATTATCTCCATTTAGTTTTTAAGTGTGTGACATACGTCCACATTAATTGTGGCGTCACATTACTGCATAGTAACAATAATTTCAATTATACCTTGGTAGACTTAAGTAAATATGGGGTAAATTCTGGGGTAAAATTATCATTAATATCGAGTACCTGTGCTAGTGTAGCCCTGTTCGGACTCACCAAGTGAATTTTTATTCACTGAAGTCGACTTTTCTTGACCAAATCACTTTATTTATTCACAATGCGTAAGATTTTTGAATAGTACCATTTTGAATAATACAACAAGATGAAAAATACCTATGTCAGCACCGAAACAGCCGGACGAACTCATTAAAACCTTTAAGACACTGTTAAAGGATGAAAGCTTCGCCAGTCAAAGTGAAATCGTCACCGCCTTGCAAGCCGAAGGGTTTGGTAATATTAACCAGTCTAAAGTTTCCCGTATGCTGAGTAAATTCGGGGCTGTGCGCACCCGTAATGCTAAGCAAGATATGGTTTACTGCCTACCTGCCGAGCTTGGCGTACCTACCGCAGGCAGTCCGGTGAAAAATCTGGTATTAGACGTTGATCACAATCAAGCCATGATAGTGGTGAGAACAAGCCCTGGTGCGGCGCAGCTTATTGCGCGCTTATTGGATTCAATAGGCAAGCCTGAAGGCATCTTAGGCACCATTGCTGGGGATGACACCATCTTTATCTGCCCAGCAAGCATTAAAACCATAGATGACACCTTGGAAACCGTTAAGTCGTTATTCAACTATACCGAATAAAACTAACGCCGCTTTACGCTAAAAATTTCAATGAAAAAACAGGCATTCATCGCCTGTTTTTTTATTCCTTTGATTTAAATACGTTAGTTTTGCAACCATTAAATTGGGCTTAATAAGCGATGCTTATTCTCTGTTGTGGATGCTTGCCGCTATCAAGCTCATCTAACATGGCACGGGCGTAGTCAGTCACCGAAATATGGCTGCGACCCTTTTCATCAGTAAAGAAGCTATCTCCGCCGACGCGATAATCTCCCTGACTGTCACCGGGATAAATTTCGGCTGCGGGGCTCACAAACGTCCAGTTAAGCTCACCTTGATATCCTTGAAATATGGCTAAGGCTTCTCCTTGGGCTAAGGCTTCTGCCTTGTACTCTTCAGGAAACTCTGGCGTTGAAACTAAGCTCACCCCAGACGCCACTTCCAAACTCCCTGCGCCGCCAACCCAAAGCAGTCTTTTCACTTGAGTGTGCGGTAATAACGCCAACAATTTAGCAGCCGTTTTAGGCACCAGTTGATGATTTGATTTGCCATCGAGGACAGCTCTGCCACCTACGGCACAAATAACTACATCTAAATCTGCAAAGCTTTCAGCTATTAACGCGCCGTCTAAGTCGATAGCGCGCACATCAAGCTCAGTACCCGCTAATTTACTTGGGTCTCTCACCAATGCGGCTAAAGCGTAACCACGCGCTCTAGCTTGAGTTAATAATTCACTGCCTATCCAACCTGTTGCGCCTAAAATACCGATTTTCATGTTCTAACCTCATTGATGATTAACAATGAAGCCAGTTTACTTGTGACAATTAAGATGATAAATATCGATATTGTCACATGATTGTATCAATACAAGATACCAATAAGGCGAGCATGATGGATAGACTCACGGCAATGCGCAGTTTCGTTCAAGTGGCCGATTGCGCCAGTTTCACTCAAGCCGCAGAGCAGCTTAATTTAAGCCGTTTACAAGTATCAAGGCATGTTAACGAGTTGGAGCAATGGCTTAATTTAAGGCTGTTGCATCGTACGACTCGCAGCGTTAGCCTGACCTTAGAGGGCGAAGAAACCTTAAGTTATTGCCAAGGTATTTTAAGTGATGTGGCGCAGATGCAAACTCGGGCTCAGCAGCACAACACCGAGCTTGTGGGCAGCATTCGCCTTGCCTCTCCTATCGGCCTTGGTCAGCATAAATTGTTTGATGCAGTGGATGAATTTATCGCCCTGCACCCCAATGTTAAATTTCAATTTGTGCTCGCAGATTCATTAGCCGCCATGGTGGGCGAGCGGGTGGATATCGCGCTGCGTTTTACCCACCAACCAGATGACAGCTTAATTGCACGGCGTTTGATGAAAATTGATAACGTTATTTGCGCAGCCCCTGAGTATCTGGCGCATCACACTCCCATCACAGACATTGCCGATGTCGGCCATCATAATTGCCTATTGCACAGCAGTCAGTCTCAATGGCACTGGCTGATAGATAATCAACAACTGCAGTTAAATGTGAGTGGCAACTTACAAGCGAATGACATGGGGGTATTGATAAAGGCGGCGCTGCTGGCTAAAGGCTTAGTATGTTTACCGGCAGATTTAGCCAATCCGTATCTGGCTAATGGGCAATTGGTAGAAGTGCTACCGCAATATGTCTGCCCCGGTAAACCCCTGTGGGCGGTGTACTTATCTCGCAGCTATCAACTGCTGCATGTGCGCGCCTTTATCGACTTTATTGCCCACAAGTGGCAACAAGATATTACTAAATGGCAGCCATAAAAAACGCACCTTTTAGGTGCGTTAAGACTGGAACTACAACGTTCAAAAACGGTTAACTATTCTTCTTCGAACTGGGCTAAAAAGTCCACCGAGGGCACAAAGAAGGAAGCTCCCGTTAGTGCCTGGGTGAAGTTCATCAAATGATCATGATTACCCGCACCATCACCGTGTACCATGCTGTGAAGCATTTTTTCAAAATACTCAGGCGTGTGGCACAAAGAGATAAACATCAGCCCTTGTTCTTTTAGCGAGCCATAAGGCATGCTTTGACGCAATATTTCCATCGACTCGCCTTGATCATTTTTAAGGTTAACCCGCTTTATATGGCTGGTTAACGGCTTATCTTTTGAGGCGTACTCGATATTGTCTGACTTAGTGCGGCCAATAATATCTTCTTGCTTTTTAACGCTTAATCTCTGCCAGCTACTTAAATCATGGGCAAATTTTTGCACGTGGACGTAACTGCCATTTTTAAATTCAGCATCATCATCCCCCACTAATGCCACCTGCTGACGGTGACGACCTTTGGGGTTTTCTGTGCCATCCACAAACCCCGTTAAATCACGGCTATCCATAAAGCGAAAGCCGCGCTCTTCTTCCATCAGCTCTACCAGTCCTTCAAACATTTGATTAATTTCATTGGCCACCAAATGCAACACGTCGTAGCGATCGCAGCGCAGATGGATAAACACATCATATTCGATAGCCGGCGCTTCACGACTACCTTGGCTCATTGCTGGAAAGGGCCTGAGCTTATTCGGCCGAGCTTGAGGGTAAAACACATCCCAAAAATTCGCCCCGATCCCGACAAAACCATTAAAGGCACTGTCGCCATATTGATCTGATAATTCATGGATATACTCAGCGACATTAGCGATACAAGGGCGAAGAAGCACCTCTTCTCCTTCGATGGCATTAAACATCAAATAGACGCTGTGTAGGTTAATCTCAGCACAAATCCCTAATTGTTCGCGAGGCATAGTTTGCGGTTCCATTGTTAAAGCAAGCACTGCTTTGATAAGGCTCAACCCGATATGACTGATCGTTTTGATTGCCCCCATTAGGTGCAGTGGGTGGCTTATTTGGTTTTATTCTTATCGCGCTATTTTTTATAGCACGTTATTGATAGCACTGTTTTAGTCTAGAAAAGGATAGTTTAAAAAATAATTAAGCCATGCTCTTTGACTCTCAAGTGACCTTTTTGGCCTATCACCAGCTGCAACTGCATACTGTGGAGCTCAAAAATGTGTTGCTGATACTGCAACTGATAATGACACATACTGCCTAAGAATCGCCGCTGTGTCACTATGGCATCCCCGAGTTTATCAGAAATAAACTCGATATTTTGAGGCCTTAGCATCAAAACACCTTTTTCACCCACTGGCTTATCTAGGCTTATATTGCTGTCAATTACCCCTAATGAACTGCTCAGCTGAGTCTCATTGAGCACGTTAATATCTAGGTAATTTACAGGCCCTAAAAACTCGGCCACATAGGCCTCTTTCGGGGTTTGGTAGAGCTGCTCAGGTGTGCCTTGCTGCACTATACTCCCGCTTTTAAACAGTGCCAAGGTATCGGCAAAAGCAAAGGCCTCTTCTTTACTGTGGGTCACAAAAACGGCGCTGATATTACGCTGCTTTAGAATTTGGCGAATATCTAGCATCATCTCGTGACGCACTTGAGGGTCTATGTTAGAAAAAGGCTCATCCAACAGCAAGATTTCGGCTTCATAAGCCAGTGAACGGGCGATAGACACCCGCTGCTGTTGACCGCCGGATAATTCATGGGGGTAGCGTTCACCTAGACCCTGAAGCTTAACCAAGGTTAGCATTTCATCAAGCTTATCAGCCTTTTGCTGGCCTTTAAGCTTAACGCCAAAAAGCACATTTTGCGCCACGGTTAAATGGGGAAATAAGGCATAATCCTGAAAAATGAGCCCCACACCACGCTGATCACTGGTAACAAAGGTATCAGGGCCATTCACTTCTGATCCTTTTATCACTATCTGCCCTGAGGTTATGGGTTGCAAACCTGCAATAGCGCGCAATAAGGTGGTTTTTCCGCAGCCGCTAGGGCCAAGCAAGGCCAAAATTTCCCCTTGGGCCAGAGTTAAGTTCACCCCTTTTAAGATAGTCTGCTCACCAAATCCACAGTGAAGCTCTGTAACGCTTAACCTAGTCATCTTACTTGGCATCCTCTAGGAAAAAATTAAGATAGATTAATGGGATGAGTCCAACCAATACTATGGTAATTGCCGCCAATGCCCCTTGCTCTAAACGCTCATCGGACACCAGCTGAAACACATGACTGGCAAGATTTTCAAATCCAATAGGTCTTAGCAATAAGGTCGCAGGCAACTCTTTCATACTCTCAATAAATACCAGTAAGGCACCAGTGAAGATGCCTTTATACAATAAAGGTAGATGCACTTTAGTTAACATTTGCAGTGGGGTGCGCCCCATAGTCAGGCATGCCATATCAAGCGAAGGCGACAATCGTTTGTAACTGGCCTCGATGCTGCCGATAGATATGGCTAAAAAGCGAATGCAAAAGGCAAACACCAATGCCACTAAGCTGCCTGTAAGCACTAGCCCTGGGCCCTTCTCACCCAGCCACTGATACACATCATTAATAGCAAAATCCAGCATAGTTAACGGCACTAATACCCCAATGGCAAGCACTGTACCGGGTAAAGCGTAACCCGTAGTGGCAAGGGGAGCTAACCAGCTATCCATAGGTCTTGGGCTCACTCGGCGCAAGAATAGCAATACCATGGCTAGGATGATGCAAACTAGGCTCACTAGGCTCGCCACTAGTAAACTGTTGCCGCTGTATTGAAAAAACTCATGACTAAAGCTGCTGTCAAAGCGCGCGAAGGCATAACTGCACAAAATAAAAAATGGCACTAGAAATGCCGTCGTCAATAGCCCCAAACAATAGCCACAAGCCATAAACGCTTTCACGCCTTTGAGGAGGTATTTGTCAGCATTTTCTAGCTGGGATTGTTTTTGATAGAGCTTTTGCCTTCTGCGAGCAAAGCGTTCACTGCCTACCAATACAAATATAATCAATAAGATAAATACTGATAACTTGGCTGCTGCCGTTAGGCTGCCATAACCGAGCCAAGTATCGTATACCGCAGTTGTTAAAGTGGGCACCGCAAAATAGCTCATGGTGGCAAAGTCGGCGGCGGTTTCCATGGCGATAAGTGACAAACCTACTGCCAATGCAGGCCTTGCCATAGGCAATGATAAACGAAAAAAGCTGCCCCACGGCCCGCAGCCCATGACTTTTGAAGCGTGCTGCAAGTTCGATGATTGTTCCATAAATGCGGTGCGAGCCAATAAATACACATAAGGAAATAGCACTAGCGACAGCACAATAATGGCCCCGCCTAAGCTTCTGATGGCGGGAAAGTCATAATCCTGTGGGCTGCTCCAGCCAAAGAACAGTCGCAAGTTGCGCTGTACTGGGCCGGCGTAATCCAGCAGATCCGTATAAACGTAAGCTACGATATAGCCCGGCATTGCCAAAGGTAGCAACAAGGCCCATTGGAAATACTTCGCCAGTGGGAACTGACAACGAGCCACCAGCCAAGCCGCTGGAACCGCAAGCATTAATGAGCCTATGCTCACCCCTAAAATAACCACTAACGTATTGATGATGTAAGTTGGGAGCACAGTTGCAAGTAAATGTGCGAATACGGCTTCATCGCTCTGACTGGCTTGCAGCAGTAAAGCCAGCAACGGCAGCAGTAGCACCGCCGTGATACCTATCCCAAGATAAGACCAACTCCGGCGTAACCCCAATACCATCTATACCTCTCTTTTTAGTTGTTTTGCGCCTTATATAAAAACTAACCTCCTAAGGCATGCCTTAAGAGGTTAGCAATACTCAGCATTAGCGCAAAAAACAGATCCTAGTTACAAATCAAATTGCACTTCGTCCAACAGTTTAATCGCAGCTTGGTGAAATTGTGCCAGCTTATCTATGGCTAAACTATCGGCCTTAAACTCCCCCCAAGAGGCCACCAATGCCGAAGGGTTAACGTCTGCTTTGACTGGGTATTCCATGTTTATTTCAGCATAGCTTTGTTGGGCTAAATCGGCAGAAAGGAACGTCATTAACTTGATGGCTTGCGCTTTATTTGGCGCATGTTTTGCTAACGCCATCCCCGACACATTAATGTGCGCGCCGCGATTATCCTGATTAGGGAAATTAATATAGACGGCTTCAGCCCACGCTTTTTGGGTGTCATCAGCCATCATATTGCCATAGTAATAACTGTTGCCGATGGCGATGTCACACAGCCCCTCTTTAACCGCTAAGACTTGGTCTCGATCGTTACCTTGAGGTTTGCGCGCTAAGTTTGCTTTGAGGCCGTTGAGCCACTGCTTGGTTTTTGCCTCACCTATGTTGGCTATCATAGAGGCAACCAATGCGATGTTATAAGGATGCTTACCACTACGAGTACAAATTTTGCCTTGATATTCAGGCTTAGCTAAGTCTTCATAATCGATATCAATCTTACCAAGGCGTTCCTTAGAGGAATACAGATTACGTACCCGCATGGTCAGTGCAAACCACTCATTCTTAGGTGAGCGATATTGTGCTGGGATATTTTCTTGTAGCTCAGGATTGTCGACCGACTGCACTAACTGCTTATCAACCAATTCCATTAAGCGTGAAAAATCAGAGGTTAGTATCAGATCAGCGGGAGATAAACGCCCCTCCCGTGCAATGCGCTCACTTAAGCCATCCTTAGCGAATACCAGGTCAACCTTAATGCCGGTTTTATCAGTAAATTGTTCGAGAATAGGCTCTATCAGAAAATTTTGACGGTATGAATAGACGGTAATATTGTCTTCTGCGCTAGCGGTAATACTCGTCAGCGCCATGACGGCACAAACGACTTTAATGGATTGAGCAAACATTGGGATCCCTCTAAATAGTGGCAGCGTTGAGGTTAATCACTATACACAAGTGATAATAATTATCAATTGCATGCGTTTTAAGTCTTCGCTATGTCACCTTGGCTCACCAATATTTTTCTAAGGTAATTTGCCCCGGTGCGCGGCGCAGATTTTTAGTCAGCCCTCTTTCAAGCAGCATAGTTTGTACTTCAGTTATCATCGCCGGATTACCGCAGATCATCACTTGTGAATCTAGAGGCGAAATATCCACTTGAGCCAGCGCTTCTAATTCACCAGAAACTAACCCTTGAGGTATACGGCAATCTAATGCTGCCATGCCTTCAACGGCCTTAGACTCTCGCGTCACCATGGGGATAAATACAAATTGTTGAGGGTATTGCTGCTGGAGCTGTTGGATAACATCTTGGTAGGCAAGGTCGCTGTAATAACTCACGCCATAGACCAAGATGATTTTCTCATATTTAAGCCAAGGAGCTTGGGTGCGCAGCATAGAAATAAACGGTCCGACACCAGTACCTGTGGCGATAAACCATAGGTGACGATAGTTCGCCGCTTGAGGTAATTCCTCTAAGGTCAAAAAGCCAGCAGCTTTAGTGCTGACTTCTATTTCGGCCCCAATGGCCAACTGATGCAGCGCTGGGGATAACTGCCCATCAGGCACTTTTACTGCCAACACTTCGAGTAATTCGGCATCTGGAGCACTGACAATGGAGTAAGCTCTTGCGATACGTTTGTCAGTATTGCCTTGGCTCAATTTAATAAATTGTCCCGCAATAAACGGGGCTATTTCGGCCTTAATGGATAAGGTAAATAATTTGTCACTCCAATCTCTACGAGCGACAACCTGACCCTGAGTCCACATACATTCCCCCTTTATTTCATTCACAATAAATCAATAAAACAAATAGGGTTAACCTTGTATCATCACTGCCAATCAATAGTCTAGAACATAGTGATGCACCTCAAGGTTTACACCTGAAAAAAATCAAGGTAACCACTTGATAATTAATCGAAATAGACTAATCACTAGTTTCAGGGGTTTTAGGTGGAATAATTTTATCTCTAAAATCTTGTAAACCCTTTTGGACAAATTCATAGGTAGAATTAACCCCAGACTCGATATCGCCTTGAAGCACCTGCAAACCTTTTAAAATATCCTTAGCCTCACCAAAGCCTTGATCAATTGCACCACCAATAATCCCCATAAAACTTTCAAGCTGTTCATCTAGGCTCATATTACTATTACGCTCTTGATGAAGTGGAAAAAACTGAGTGGCAAAGCTGACAATACGCTCGGCCGTTGCCTCAGGGGAATAGTCGACATTACTATCCACGTGCTTCTGAGTGCTGTTTACCCCGAGAGTAGGTGCCAGTTCTTTATCGATAGCCTCTACAGCCGCCTTATAAAGTAAGGTCATCGACTTATCACCAGACTCTAATTGTACTTTTTCCTGAGCGGCAAGAATGTTGGCATTGGTCATCTGGCGACTTAATTCTGATGCGGTGGCTTTACTGGCGACTTGCTTAACATCTTGTCCCTGATTTTTCTCAATTTGAGGTGGATTTTTTGCAACCTGAGATACATCTTGACCATGAGCATGCTTAACTGCTGGGTTGGAAGTGTGCCCGCCGACCTGTGTCTGTTTATTGATGTCCATATTACTCACCTTTGCTGTATAAAGAATGACCGATAATCATGCTATCGGCACCAAAAGTGAAAACTTAACTCGGTATAATTTTTACACCACAAATGTAGCGCAATATGAAGTGGGAAGATGGTAAAAATGAAGCATTAATGACTTAATCTAGTCCTTAGCGAAATAAGAACCAATTAACAAAAAGCATAAAATTGTATAGTAAAATAAATACTTTCAGGGAAATTAACCGCAATACTTTGAACCTGATCAACATTCAGTGTAAAATATCGACTCAATTAAATGGCATAACGCCTTTTTAAGGCGCCATATTAGATGAACGTAAACACTAGCATCAACGGAAAGGGATACATGTTGAAACCTACGCCACAAAGCATCAGTATCACACAAAAAACTGTCAGTACCAGTTGTGAAAATTGCAGTAAACTGACTGAAATTGAAGGTCAGCGCGTATGCTTTGAAAATGGTAAAATTATCCGTTTAGTTGAGGATGCCTCTGCAACCCCCTTACTTAAGATGTATTGCCATGCATGGCAAAGAGACAAGAACAAGTAACCATAAAACCTAGCACATAGAACCTAGCCCTATCACTAAAACACGACATTAATTTAACCCAACACTTTCTAGCCTCAATTTATTAGCTTAAGCCTTTTTTTATAGCTATGACATAAGCCCAACTCAACAGCTGATGGACACCTCAGGCTTATAGGCTGCTCTTAACTCTACCAGCTAGAGCAACCCAGTACTATTGCCATTACCTACTTAACCTCGGCTATTACACTTCATTTTGTAAGTGCCATAATCGTGCATATAAGCCCTGCTTGTTTAATAAACCCTCATGAGTGCCTTGCTCGACTATTTTCCCCTGACTTAAGACTAAAATCATGTCGGCATCAACTATGGTTGATAACCTGTGAGCAACCACAAGACTTGTATGCCCTTTAGCTGCAGCCTTTAAGGCATCTAAAATGGCCCTTTCGGCGTGGCTGTCTAGAGATGATGTCGCCTCATCAAAAACCAATATGCTGGCACCTTTGAGTATGGCTCTGGCAATTGATACCCGCTGTTTCTCACCACCAGAAAGCTTTAAGCCGCGCTCCCCCACCTTGGTTTGCCATTGAAGTGGCAGTGATTCAATAAATTCACTCAAGTGAGCCAACTGCGCCGCCTGCTTGATTTCCGCATCTGTTGCGTCTGGTCGCCCATAGCGAATATTGTCGTATAGGGTGTCATTAAATAGCACTGTATCTTGGGGAACAATCGCAATGGTTTGCCTCAATGCCGATAAACTCAAGCTGCGAATATCTGTACCGCCGATACTGATTCTACCTTGTTCCACATCATAAAATCGAAACAGCAGCTTTATTAGTGTCGATTTCCCTGCGCCGCTATCACCAACGACGGCGACCTTTTTACCCGCAGGCACAACAAAGCTAATGCCTTGAATGATAGGCCGGCCATCATAGTCAAACTGCACATTATTAAATTCGATTTGCGCCTCTTGGGGTGAGTATTCGATAGCATTGCTTGAATTCACAATCTTAGGGGTCAGGGCTAATAGCTCGAACATTTTTTCAATATTGGCTAAGGCGCCGCGGATCTCTCGGTATACGAACCCGAGGAAGTTAAGCGGGATAAACAGCTGCATCATAAAGGCGTTAATCAGCACAAAATCGCCGATTGTCATCTTATTGTTTGCCACCTCAGTGGCGGCTAGCGCCATCATTAAAGTCATAGCAACCGCGATGATCAGCGCCTGCCCTGAGTTAAGCACTAACAATGACAGCCTATTTTTACGCTTAGCCAGCTCCCATTGAGCCAGAGCTTCATCATAGCGATGAGCTTCAAAGGATTCATTATTAAAATACTTAACGGTTTCATAATTAAGCAGGCTGTCGATGGCGCGGCCATTTGAAATAGAATCAGCTTGAGCCGCATCACGGACATAGCTGGTGCGCCATTGGGTCGCCACCACTGAATAAGCAATATACAGCAGCACTGATACTAAAGTGATTGCAGCAAATTCAAGCCCGTATTGGTAGAAAAATATCCCAATAACTAAGGTTATTTCCAATAAGGTAGGCACTATGTTGAACACCATAAAGCGCATTAAAAAGCTTATGCCACTGGTGCCTCGCTCAATATCACGAGATAAACCGCCAGTACGACGATTCAAATGAAAATCCAAGTCCAACGCATGTAAATGCTCAAACACAGATAAGCCTAAGCGTCTAATAGCACGCTCAGTAACGCGGCCAAATAAGGTGTCACGTATCTCCCCAATAATGACATTGAGAAAACGCAAGCAACCATAGGCAAGTACTAGCGCCATAGGCACTAAAGCAACTGGCACTAACGCATTGCTCAAAACGGAACCTCCTGCGCCTAAACTGCTGGTGTGTTGAGGCAAGCTCAAAGTATCGACAATATCTTTTAGAATAAAAGGTAAACCAACGCTTGCGAGTTTGGCCGCCACTAAACAGGCCAAAGCTAAAAAAACCCTTAATTTATACTCAAGCAAGTATGGCATTAGCCGTTCCATGACGCGCCAATTTAAACTCGCGGGTTCTTGTTCAAAATAAGAAGAGGGACGCATGGGGTCTCCAAAGTGGTAATAAATAAGTCATAGCTGCATTTCTTTACCATAACCGCCCGCCAAGTCATACTTTAGACTGATCAAATGGAAGCCATGCAACCCATAGGAATTATAAAAATGTAAGCAATTAGTTAAATTTGTCGTTTTTTTGAGAATAATAGTTAAATCAGCGGATATAATTTGCTACCCTGCATTTTAAAATGTACCGCTGGTACATGTGCCGAACTGCGCTAGTGCCAAAATAATAATGACATTTAACACTAAGCCTGTAGCATCAAATAGTTAACGCTAGATTTTAGTCAGCTTGAAGGAATTGTTATGTTGGATCCTAAAAAACCACAGTACCCGCCACTACCGCTAATACAAACTTGGGTCTGGATGATGATTGAATCAAGGGATCCTGAATTACAGGATAAAGGCCGTAACAACCTCATCTCCGCATTTGGCAGCCTAGCCAAAGCCAATGAGTACCTCAGCAAGGTGAATACAAAATAGCCAAAGCCCTAATGAATGTTCACCTGATTAGAAATAAATAATCATGCCGCCCATAAAACCTAATCTGGCGGCAATGCTGCATTATACCAATCAAATTCGGTCAACATATCTTTCAAAGTGCTAATACCTGTGCCAATACCTGCACTAGTACCAGCACAGTTCTAAGACTTATTGGCCTGCACGCGCCTTGCTAGCACGGCTTGATTTAATCTTGCCAATAAAGCTTGTGTGTCAGGCCAACCGATGCAAGCATCAGTAATGCTTTGTCCATAGGTAAGCTCAGTACCCAACACCAAGTCTTGCCTCCCAGCAACCAAATGACTCTCAACCATCACCCCCATAATGCCTGTATTACCTTGGGCCATTTGAGCTGCCACAACTTCAGCGACCTGCATTTGCTGACGATAATCTTTACCACTATTGGCATGGCTAAAATCAATCATAATATTATCAGCCTGCCCAGCTTGCTTAAGCTGCTCACGAATACCAGCCACAGGCTCTGCAGCATAGTTGGGCTCGCGTCCACCTCGAAGAATGATATGACAATCAGGATTGCCCTTAGTTGAGACAATGGCCGAATGGCCAAACTTAGTCACAGACAAGAAGTGATGCGGTGCATTAGCAGCGCGTATAGCATCTATTGCCACCTTAATAGTGCCATCCGTGCCATTTTTAAAGCCCACAGGACAAGACAACCCAGATGCCAGTTCGCGATGCACTTGAGACTCAGTAGTGCGCGCACCAATCGCCCCCCAACACATGAGATCCGCCACATATTGCGGCGTAATCATATCAAGAAACTCACCCGCCGTTGGCATACCGGCATCATTAAGCTCCAATAACAACTTACGCGCAGTACGCAATCCATCGTTTAACTGGAAGCTATTGTCCATATAGGGATCATTGATTAGGCCTTTCCAGCCAACGCTGGTGCGAGGTTTCTCAAAATACACTCGCATTACGATTTCTAGCTGATCTTTATACTTTTCACGAAGATGGGTTAGTTGTTTGCCGTACTCAAGCGCTGCTTTAGGATCGTGAATAGAGCAAGGCCCTATGACCACCAGCAATCTATCATCTTGTTTGGCTAGTAATTTTTGTATGCTATCGCGGGCATTAAATACGCTGGCAGACGCCGCTTCCGTGGTCGGAAATCGTTCAAGAATAGCAATTGGAGGTAACAGCTCTTTGACTTCATTAATTCGAAGGTCATCATTTTGATAATACATAGGATTTATAACTCCAACAGCCATGCTGACGCT
Source organism: Shewanella sp. SR44-3 (assembly GCF_014163735.1). Classification (GTDB taxonomy): domain Bacteria; phylum Pseudomonadota; class Gammaproteobacteria; order Enterobacterales; family Shewanellaceae; genus Shewanella. Next base: position 66,520 of record NZ_JACJDV010000005.1, on the reverse strand, counting down.
GAGTCAGCCCCAAATTCAGATAATAATAACGCCCAAGATCTCATTGCAGCTAACATTTTACCCAGTAAACTACTGGTGTGTTACTGATTGAAACTCAGCACTAACCTTAAGGTGACCTTTCAATTTAATGAGTTTACTTCCCTAAAGCAACCCAACATTAACCATATCAAAAAATATTAATTAACACATTGTATTTGCTATATAAAAAACATAGTAAATAAAAAATCTCACACCATGTGAGCTCCGTAAATAGGTTAAAATAGACTTAAGTATCTTAATTATTCACAAGTCTTACCTCAAAATTATGAATATTGTCGCAAATACTCGCTTTTAGCAATAAATGCCACATCAGCTTTAAAGCACATCAAAAACACTTTTCCGTCACTAATGTCCCTCCATGGCCTTTAGCTTTAACTGATACCTATGCTTATTATCCGTACTACTCAGTTGTATGGCTTTTTGCATGTGTTTTTTGGCTCGTCTCTCATCACCTGTTGCCCAATAAGCCCTAGAAAGTCCGAAATAGAATTCATGACGATAATCCGCTTTCTCAACCGCACGCTTATACCAAATCAATGCATCTTGATATTCTTTATCAAAATAGGCTTGTTGGGCCATATCAAAGTAATAAAAAGGATTAGCAATTCGGGCGAGCTCAAGCTTTCGATGAATATCAGCCCATTCATCTAACCTATTTTGATCACCTAAGATAAGTGACAAGTTATACAAGGTAATAAGATTGCTTTCATCCAGAGCAATACCGTGGCGATAGACTGTCTCAGCCAGTTTATCCTGTCCTTTGTGACGATAAATTACCGCTAAAGTGTTCACCGCAGAAACAAAGAAAGGATCGGTTTCAAGCGCTTGCTTTACATAGGCATAAGCCGTGTCGTAATCATCTTCAACTAAGGCCTCTGCGGCAACATTGTTGTAAAACATCGCCATAAGACGTTGTTTATTAATTTCAGTTGAGCGATAACCACGAATGGCTCGTTCAGGTAAAAAATCTACCAAAATTTCAGACTGAGTCACTAAGATGCTTTGATTATCGACTGGCGCAAATAATTTAAGGTTTACATGACCGTTAACCAAATAAAAACCACCGCGTCTATCCCAAATAGGCTCGACAGCGATATCTTGAATTTTTATAGGAATATTAAGTACTTCAGCTAAGCTCGCAGAAAGCACAACCAAAGACATGCAGTTACCTTGTCTATCAGACATGGTGACGTCGGCGACTCGCGTCACATGATCTTGGAACGTAAACCCACCCTTGTGAGCATTGATATACTGTCCAAGCCATACATGGGGAGAAACAGTATTCGGCCGCTTCGATTGAGCGCGAGCAAACGCACGCTTTAATTCAACTTTATCCTGCTCTTTTAACGCAAAAATAGCCTCTTGTGCAGGTACATAAATATCTGCAGAAAAAAGTGCATCATTAAAAATATCTGGGTTATCAATCTGGTTAGTCATCTGACGGTTAGAGGTGCAGCCTGACAGATTGCTGACTAATAAAGCGAGCACCATATATTGACATAATCTCAATAAAAAATGGCACATTATAAAATTCGAGCTCGCACTGAAGGACGCTTGGAACGCTCCAATGATGTTAGACTCAATCCTTAAGCCTGAATCTATGTGTTTAAAAGACATAACTCAGCCCTCAATTTAGCGTATTAACTTAAGCATAGATGCTCAATCTCAATAGTGTGCTTAATTGAGGGTAATTAGTAAGGCATTAAGAGTAGCGAAAAGTATGCAATACTTGCCCAAGCTTTGAGTCAACTCTAGCGTTCCGCAAAGGTAGAATTCTTTATCCCAAGCATACATTCGACATTGGCCCAAATTAGCTGTTTAGTTTGAACTGACAGCTGGATCAGGAATTTGGATATACAACAATTCACCTTGGTGCTGGTGCGGACGATAAAACAGTGCCGCACAAGAATAATAGGGATAAGGCGTCATCAAGCTTAGGCAACCGGCAGGCAATGAGCGAAGGATATCAAGCTGTTGCTGCTGAGCGAGTGCCTGTTGCCACTGGTGATCTTTAGCCAGTTCATCCCTCACAGCAAAGGCATCGAAGGGGTCAGAGGACTTTCTCACAGTTACAGTGCCAGCAGCGGCATCACTAATCCCTACTATGAATGCCAGCAGGGCAAACACCAGTAAGGTATAGCTAATTGATAAGCGGTTTATTTCACGCAAAGTAGCGGACATATCAAGCTCCCCAATGTTAGGCTTAGGTTTAACTTTACTAAGCTTAACCTAAAAGCAGCAAGAGAGCAGTTTTTGGGGGGTATATTCCACGCTCTCTTGCTGTGAGTTTAACCTCCTATGACGCGTTTTTTATCGTGACAAATTCAGGGTAGGCATCAACACCACAATCTGATGCATCCATGCCATTATACTCTTCCTCTTCTGAGACTCGTATTCCCATTGTCAGCTTTAATGCAAACCACACCGCTAACGATGCTAAGAACACCCAAGAGAAAATAACCACAATACCTAAGATTTGTGACCACAAATTGGCGTCATCATTAGACAGGGGAACCAGTAACAAACCCAATAAACCAGCTGCGCCGTGAACCGAAATCGCGCCAACGGGATCATCGATTTTAATTCGATCTAGCCCCACGATAGAAAACACCACCAGCACGCCCGCTAATGCACCAATCACTCCCGCAGCCAATAACGAAGGCGACAGAGGATCTGCAGTAATCGCCACCAACCCCGCAAGCGCGCCATTGAGTATCATGGTTAAATCGGCTTTCCCCCAAATGTACTTACATAGGAGTAATGCTGCGATAGCCCCAAAGGCCGCTGCAGAATTAGTATTAACGAAAATTTTAGCCACAGAGCTGGCATTGGCCGCATCTGACACCATAAGTTGTGAGCCACCATTAAAGCCAAACCAGCCCATCCACAAAATAAACATCCCTAACGTTGCCATAGGTAAATTAGAACCTGGAATTGGATTAACATGACCATTGGCCGAATACTTTCCTTTACGCGGCCCCAGTAGTAAAACTCCAGCTATGGCTGCTGTTGCGCCCGCCATATGAACTATGCCGCTGCCAGCAAAATCTACAAATCCTGCCTGCGCAAGAAAACCGCCGCCCCAGGTCCAGTAACCTTCAATAGGATAAATCACCCCAGTCATCACCACTGAGAATGCCAAAAAAGCCCACAGCTTCATGCGCTCAGCGACGGCGCCAGACACAATAGACATGGCTGTTGCCACAAACACCACTTGAAAGAAAAAGTCAGACTCTAGAGCATGATCGGCATCATCGGCCTGGCTACCAATTAGACTACCAAAGGAAGGCAGCCAGCCACCCTCATCATTACCGACATACATCAAGTTGTAGCCCAGCAGCAGATACATGATGCAGGCAATAGAGTAGAGACAGACGTTTTTAGTTAAAATTTCAGTAGTATTTTTTGAGCGCACAAGCCCCGCCTCTAGCATGGCGAAACCTGCCGCCATCCACATAACTAACGCCCCAGAGACTAAAAAGTAGAAGGTGTCTAATGCGAAACGCAGCTCAGTTACCGTTAGACCCAACTTAGTTAATTCTTCCATAGCTACCTCTTATAATGCTTCGTTATCGAGTTCACCGGTACGAATACGCACCACTTGTTCAAGCTCTGTGACAAAAATTTTTCCATCACCAATTTTTCCGGTACGCGCTACAGCAATAATCGCCTCCACTAACATATCCACTTGATCTTCTTTAATGGCAATATCCAATTTGACCTTTGGCAAAAAATCCACCTGATATTCAGCACCGCGATACAGTTCGGTATGACCTTTCTGACGGCCAAATCCTTTAACTTCTGTGACTGTCATGCCTTCAACACCAATGCCAGCAATGGCCTCACGTACATCATCCAATTTGAATGGTTTAATAATCGCACTGACTAGTTTCATCCTGCCTCCTAAAAGCCCACACTATTACGTGCTGTTTCAAAAATGTTAACCTTCTGGTTTGTTAATTTATTAATTCAATCTTTAGGCCAATTAATTAAGTATATGTATTGAAATAAAAAAATTAACGTTCTGTATACATGGATAGCACCAACGCACCAACTTAGTGCACACAAAGAAGGCTAAAACTGTGCTGATGCACCTCAATGGCGCAGGCGGGAATGAAATTGAAGAATTTAAGTTAACTTCCATGGAATTAATGATGAGTTAATTTAACAAAAGAAAAAAGCGCCCGTTATTTAGGGCGCCTTCGCATTTAATGAACAATAAAGAAACTTAATCGTTCAGATAGTATTGTTAGTCGTATTGGCTTTCTCGCTCTAAGGCCTGCGCTTCCCACTGAGGCACTAAGGTATTTTTAAATGCCTCTTTCTCGCTACGAAGTTGCTCGATATCCATTCCTATGGCGATTTGAGCTTTATCTTTAGTGGAAATATCAGGATAGCTTATTGGCTGAGATACTCCCTTAATGGCCAATAAGCGGGCTAGTTTAACCCTAGCATCACCGGCCTTATCCACTGAGCCACCCAATACACTTAAAGCCACATCTGGGGCATGAATGGCAATACCGTGAGAGGCTATCGCATAATCCCAACGCCACTGTGAATGACGAATATCCAATAGGATTGGTTTCATTTCAATATCACTTGCCCCAGCATCCCACGCTGCTTTGGCTTCAAAATGGGCTTTCACTAATTGCGCTTCGGCTCTTAACTTAAGTTCATTCACCTTAATGCGGCGCTCGGCGATGATATTTTCAAGGAAGGCTTTATCCTGGCTATGGCAAGTGCGGCAGCTATTATCAAACCTATCCAAAGGGTTACCTATCTTATGCTCAGTATATTTATAGCCTTTCTTATTGGTAACAGTCGGCATATGGCAATCAACACAGCTAACATTATTCTTGCCATGTATGCCTAACTGCCAGGTTTCATATTCTGGGTGCTGGGCTTTTAGCATCGGCGCTTTAGATAATCCATGGGTCCAGTCAGAAAACTCAAGTGCATCATAATAAGCCTCCATCTGTTCAACACCAGTACCTGCATCCCAAGGGAATTTAACAAAGCCTTCTTTTCCTGGTTTTTTCTCAAAGTAATATTCCACATGGCATTGGCCGCAGACCATTGATTGCTTGTCTTTATCGGAAGCTTGGCTGAATGGCGTGCCATGGGATTCCATGGCTCGTTGTGCATAAGGGCGTGACATCCGTAGCTTATCACTGCCTTTTTCATGGCAGTCACTGCAGCCTATGGTATTAACGATTTCAGCGCCGCCTTTGGCCCATTTGCCAGCGAAGTATCCAGCCTCTTGATTATCTTCAATCATTCTAGGCACATCAGGACTTTTACAGCTCCAGCAAGCCATAGGCATTGGGCCATCCTGCGCCGATGTTGGAGCCCCTGTTCTTAGGGTATTGCGCACATCAGTAATGGCGTACATGTGCCCACGGGGTGCGTTGTAATCTTTTGAAAAGCCGTAGCCCGCCCACAACACCACCAGATTAGGATCTTGATCTAACACATCATGGAGGGCTGCGCTTTTTTTGGTGTTCTCCCAGCTCTGATATTGATCTGGGTACTTGTCTTGGTAGGTGTTATTCCTAGGCTCTGTTTTATCGCTGGCCACAACCTGAGTCGCACTCAGTAGCAAGCTAAATAGCAGCAATGATCTTTTCATTTCAATTCCCTCTTATGCGCCTGAATTCGCTATGTAATTATTATTGTTTTAGATGATTACAATTCCATTAATCATAGGACAAACTGTGCAAAACTTATCCAACAATAACTATACTGACGATTATTCGGGCTATATCAAGAGAGGAGTTTGCTGCGGTTCACACTTTGAACAATTAAATATTAATCTCACCTCCACTCAGGTTATAAGACCAAGAAATAGAATTAAAACATATAAGTTGCAGCCAAGTTCAGTCAGACTTAATCTTGCTGTAAGAAGTTTAACCAACTGCGAAGCACTTGCTCAAAATCCTCTAAACCACAAAAAGCTTCCGATTCCATATCATAAAGAGACATGTCTTCATCAAGTTCAAAGTCTTCGTCAAAATCAATGGAGTTGACGAACACCCTTACCTGTTCCTGATCCATATCCAAGCTGATATCTTTACCCGCTTGAAAAAACTGAGCCTGCTTGCCCGCCTGTAAACTTTGTATTTGAGCCAAAATAGCCTGTCCACTCAATAAATCTTTCCCAAGCTCTTGGGCAAACCAGCGCCCCAGCACAGCATGCTCCATACTAAATTCAGCAAAAACGGTACCATCTAACCGATTACGGCGAAACTCAAATTCCATGATAAAACTCAACTCAGGTGATAATTTAGCTATTTTAACCTATGGAACTCAAGTATGCCGCTCCACAAGCTAATTTATCTGCTGATAAAAACCGTAAAAGCTTGTTTTGCATTAGAGGCCTCCACTATCATGAGCTTAGAGCAACGCATTGCCGATTAACTCTCGTCAAGCCATGGGTTAGTCTCTTTATGAAAATAGAAAACCAATAGGATTTTCAATGACTTCAGGTTTTATTTATAGCTTGTTACTCACAGGTCCTAATGCCGGACAAAGTTTAACATTAACGCAAGTGGAGCAATGGCAACCCAGCGATGGCTTATTATGGATGCATTTGCGCTATCGTGAGCCTCAAGCGCAAGCATGGATTAAAAAGGCCAGCTTACATAAAGTTGAGGTCGATACGCTACTCGCTTTAGATACTCGCCCTAGGGTTGTCAGTACAGCTAAGGGGATGTTGTTAGCACTGCGGGGGATTAACTTAAACCCAGGCTCTGATCCTGAAGACATGGTCTCTATACGCCTCTACGCTGAAGAGCACAGAATAATCTCCACTTGTGAGCGTCAGCTGCAGTCAATTCATACCTTAGCTGAGCACATTAAACATGGTAAAGGTCCTAGTGACAGCGCTGCATTTATCATGCAGTTGTGTGAGTTGCTTACTCACCGAAAAGCCGAATTCATCAGTAAATTAGAAGATGAAATTGATGAATTAGAAGAGCAAGTTGTCACTAGAGCCAATAAAAACCTACGTAATGATATTGCCGAATTAAGACGCCAAACCGTAGTGACTCGACGTTATTTAGCCCCTCAAAGAGAAGCCTTCTTTAAGATGCTGAATGAACATAATGAGCTATTCGACGAAGCCGATGAAGTACGCATTCGTGAGATTAACGAAATTCTAATTCGCGTTATCGAAGATCTCGACACCATACGTGACAGGGCCAGTGTGACCCATGAAGAATTACAATCCCAACAATCTGAGCAATTAAACCAAAGGCTTTATTTCTTATCACTGATCTCAGCGGTGTTCTTACCCTTAGGGTTTTTGACTGGTTTGCTCGGGGTTAATATTGGCGGGATCCCTGGCGCTGAAACAGACTGGGCATTTACTGCATTCTGTATTGGACTTGGCATTATTATCGCCATGCAGATGGCCATATTCTATCGGCTTAAGTGGCTATAATTTAAAATAAAAAAGGACGCCAAGCGTCCTTTTTTTAGTGCTAAAAAAGCTTATTTTTTCGCTGCAGCGTCAGCAACTTTAGCCGCTTTTTCGATTGAAACAAGTTCAACTTCAAATACTAGCGTAGAGTTTGCAGGGATAGTACCAGTGTCACGCTCGCCATAGGCAAGTTCAGCTGGGATAACAAACTTGAACTTAGAACCAACACTCATTAACTGAACGCCTTCAGTCCAACCTGGAATAACGCGGTTAAGCGGGAACTTAGCTGCTTCGCCACGAGTGTAAGAGCTATCAAACTCAGTACCATCGACTAACGTGCCACGGTAATGCACTTCAACAGTGTCTTCAGCCGCAGGTTTATCGCCAGTTCCAGCAGTCAAAACTTCATACTGCAAACCAGACTCTGTTGTTGTTACGCCTTCTTTAGCCTTGTTGGTTTCAAGGAATTTCTTACCCTCTTCAACCGTTTTAGTGGCTAACTCTTCAGCTTGGGCTAAACGTTTGTCGTTTAATTTCTTGTCTAGGCCTTGTAATACTGTCTGCATTTCTTCTTCAGTAAGTTGCATGTCTTCGCCTAGACCATCACTGAAACCTTTGATAACTAATGCTTTATCAACTGCAAAACCTAATTCTTCTTGTTCTTTGATATGACCTGACATGTAACGGCCAATAGAGCCACCTACGCTGTAAGCTTCTTTTTGTGCGTCAGTTGTTAATTCTACTTTTTTAGCTACGTCTTGATCTTGATTACAAGCGCTCAAGCCAACAACAGCTAATGCAACTAACGATAATTTGTAAATAGATTTCATTAAAGCTTCCTCAGCGTCCTTTAGTGGTTACAATAACCTAGAGTTATAATTAGTTAGCTACTTTATACTAGTTAGATCTGTTATTCCATTAGGCTAACATTAAATAATGTTCAAACTCGCTTCTTGGCTAACATAGCAAGATGCTCTATATGACTGCGTTTGAGACAATTTTTCAAGGGGCAAGTTCATGGTTCGAGTGCTTATGCTGCTTTTTTACTCAAGCTTATTGTTGGGCTGCCAAAAATCGGCTCAGGAAGTGTTGCAATTAACCCAAGAAGCTAGCTACAGCGCCAGCCTCTCCCAAGATGCTAAGCTGGCTATAGTCAGTACGGCACGCCAAGGCGTGCAAGTATGGGATCTGGAAAAAAACGCCATCAGATACACTTGGCACCAAGGTGAGGGTAAAAGCAATGTTATTGCCACTGCACTGTCCGCAAATTCAGCTTATGCCGCCACCCTAACCAATCAATCCCTCGGATTATGGTCATTAGCCACTGGAAAATCTGTTGGTTGGTGGTCTTTACCTGCATCGGGACAGACCGTAGCAGTCGCTAATACAGGACAAGTTTTAGTGGGTTTAGTGGATGGTTCAGTCTTGTCTCTTGCCCATGACAGGCAAAGCTTAATTAAATTCCTCGGTCACACAGAAAAAGTCACTAGCGTGTCAGTGTCTGCCGACGGTCAATATGCCCTTAGTGGCGGTAATGATGCCCAAGTCATTCTTTGGCATGCCCAAACTGGCCAACCGATTCACCGCTGGCTGATGAAATCACGGGTCACTAAAGTATTACTCAATGATGACGCCAGTATTAGTTTTGCCAGCGATATCATGGGCAATGCTTCCTTGTGGAACAGCCAAAGCGGCAAGTTAAAGACCCAACTTGATATCAAGCGTCGCCAGATGACCTTTTCTGCGGCGCGCTTTATCGACCAAGATAAATACTTATTGACAGGTACGCCCTCCAAGGAAGTGTTTCTCTGGGACAGTAAAACCGGTAAAAAAATCGCCAGACGTCAAGTTCAAGTGACTAAGGATAACCAAAATCGCGGCGCCGTTGTATACTCGGTGGCACGCCAGAGTCCAAGTAGGCTGGTGAGCATTAGCAGCCAAGGCTTGCTGGAGTCTTGGGACATTACGCATTAATTATTTATCGGTTAGCGTTAAGCGTTAGTCGGGTGAACTTTCAGAGGTATCAATGCAAGAGTTGCAACAAAAAATCGAAGACTTGGAAACTAAATTGGCTTTTCAGGAACTAAGTGTTGAAGAGTTAAATCAAGAAGTGATTAAACTCAACCAATTAGTGGCTAAACAGCAACAGCAAATATCATTAATGGTCAATAAGTTAATGGATATAGAGCCCAGCAATATGGCTTCAGAAGCCGATGAAACACCGCCGCCCCATTACTAATATTAAATTAATAGTGAATGAGAATTAGCTAAGCTTATGAGTATTAGCTAGATTGCAACTGGTGGGATTTATTAGCCTCAGCAAATTTACTGTATTTTATGGCCATTACGACCATTGCCAATAGCACAGCCATTAGTCCTAACAATCGGAGTACCCATACTGATTATGCCCGCGAGCCAAATACTGCCCATAGCGTTAACCGGTGAGTCTATTCTTAATCGAGTTGCTCTCAAGGTAAGTCAATTTGATGCCAGCTTAGCTCAGTTGGCAGAAGATATGTTGGCGACCATGATGGAGGCAAAAGGTGTAGGCATAGCTGCAGGGCAGGTTCACAGTCCATTGGCGCTATTTATTATGGCATCGCGCCCCAATGAGCGTTATCCCGATGCACCGCTGACGGCGTCTAGAGTCATTATCAACCCACAAATATTGTCTTATTCCAGCCAGACTCAAGCGGGCATTGAGGGTTGCTTATCAATTCCAGGGTGCAGAGTGAGTATTGTACGCGCGCAACATATTGAGACTCGATTTCAAAACCTAAAAGGCGAATTTATCGAACAAAGCTTCAGTGATTTTGAGGCGCGTATCTTTCAACATGAATTTGACCACCTCAATGGCATCACGCTCATTGAGCGACTAGTTAAGCCGTCACCACAGCTGCAGGCATACCCAGTATGAGAATCGCCTTAATACTTTGCCTAAGCTTTTGTCTATCTGGCTGTGCCATGAATAGCATTTTTATTAACTACCCATCACAGATCCAGCCGTTAAAACAAGCTTTGCGTAGCCAAAGCGCCCCTAAGCTTGATGAACTTGCCGATAACATCAATGGCAAGGATGGCTTACTCTACGCCCAAGAAGCTGGCCGTATTGCGCAAGTGTCCGGTAATTTCACGACCAGTAAAAATTATTATCAAAGTGCAATTAACGCCTATCAAGCATTTGATGAACAAGCAAAAGTGAGCCTGTCTAATGTAGGCGCCAATGCCACTAGCCTAGTGCTAAATGACAATAGCATTCCTTATCGCGGCCCAGGGTTTGAGCGCATTATGTTGCACCAATACCAAGCCTTTAATTACTTGTTCAGTGGCGATTTGCAAGGGGCGTTAGTAGAAGTGCGCCGCAGTAACGAGCTACAAGCTAGCGAGCAAAAGCGCTACCAAAAATCTCAAAAATCGGTGCAATCTATGGCTAATGGTGCCATAGACAATGAAGTCAACCGCTTATCCAGCTCCGCAGGCACAGTCACTAGCTCATTTTTAAATGCTTACAGCTACTACATCACAGGATTGCTACATGAACTACTCGGCGAGCCTAACGATGCTTTTATCGATTACCGAAAAGCTGCGCAAATAAGCCCCAACAATCCCAGCTTACAGCAAGACTTAGTCCGACTAGCTGAAGAGTTAGGCATGGATGAGTATGAAGATTATCGCCGCCGCTGGGGAGAGATAAAAAAACCTAAGGCTGATGAGGGCCAAGTGGTGGTTATCGTCGAGCGCGGCTTTGTACCAGAAAAGCAGAGTATTACGATCCCTTTTAGGCTGCACGATAATTGGCAAACCGCTTCCATGGCCACCTATGCCAACAATGGATTAGCACCAATGCCTAGCCCCATTTATGGCCTGCCTACGCCCTTAAATGCTGCGCCCATTGCCAATATTGATGCTTTAGCTATCAATGCATTAAAAGAGGATTTGCCTGCCGCATTAGTGCGCCAAGCACTGCGTGTGTATACTAAATCAGAGATGGCCCGCAGGGTGCGCAGCGACTCAAAGAATCGCCACAATGAACTCGACCCCGCCGCTATTTTAATGCAAATATTTAATGTGGTGTCAGAGCAAGCCGACAGGCGCAGTTGGCTGACCCTACCAAGGCAGGCACAAATCGCTAAGCAATATCTGCCAGCAGGGAGTTATCCACTGCGGTTAACCCAAGCTAGCGGTATTAATATTCAAGTAGAAACCAACCGAACAACCTTGGTCTGGGTGATAGAAACTGCGGGAAATTACCGCTATTACTCGATCATATTGTAATTCAATTTAAACACTGAACATTTATTGCTAAATTTAATGTTATCAGAAACTAAGGCCCACTTTAACTAATGGAAATGACTATGAAACAGTTAAAAATTATTTTTGTATTAGCCGCCGTCATGGGCCTAAGTGCCTGTCAATCTAAGGTTGAGTATGGCGATGCCACAGAAGTTGAAACCGTCAACGAAAACTTTGGCTCCACAGATTTGCAAGCCATCGCCGCTAAGATGGTCGACAGCATGATGGTGTTCCCACCTGTGATGTCGATTACCGATACAGGTCGTCCGATCATCTTTGTAGATAAGATCAAAAACAAGACCTCTGAGCATATCGACACAGAATCGGTGACAGACACCATAAGCAACAAGTTACTGCGCTCAGGTAAATTCCGCTTTATCGATATGACTAAAGTCGACACTGTACGTAAACAGCTTGATTATCAAAACAATGCTGGCATGGTGGATCCAAGCACTGCCATCAAGTTTGGTCGCCAGATTGGTGCTCAATTTATGCTTTACGGCAACCTATCTAGCATAGTTAAGCAAGATGGCAGCACCACAGATGTGTATTACAAGATGACAATGCGTCTGATGGACTTAGAAACAGGCTTGATTGAATGGTCAGATGAAAAAGAAATCAGAAAAACGAGATCTAAGTCATTCTTAGGATTATAATCCTGAGCTAACTTAGCCCAAAAAGCCGACTACCTTGTCGGCTTTTTAGTGACCTTTTGAACCCATAGGAAAATAGTCGTGGATTTTTTTAAAGTTGTCATCCTGTCAGTCACCCTTGCAAGCCTTGCTGCCTGCTCAACGAACCAGAGCACCTCCCCTTCAAAGCGCGATGGCAGCGCCTCTATTAGCCAATTTCAGGCCCAAGAACGTGCCAAGGTGATTTCCGATGTCAACTATCAGCTCACCTATAACTTAACCGGTGATAGTCGCTTCAGCGCAACCACCAAGGTGACGTTTAACTTATCCAGCACCAGCAAAGCCATCACCTTAGATTTAAATAAAGCTGATATCAGCCGCTTTGTGGTCAACGGCACTAAAATTTACCCCAGCTACAACGGCGCTTACATCACAATTAATGCCAGCTTATTAAGTAGCGGTGAAAACATAATAGAAGTTGATTTTAGCCGCGAGCACAGCACCAATGGCGAAGGATTACACAGATTTGTTGACCCAGTGGATGGCAAGGTTTACTTGTATTCCCATTTTGAGCCCGCGGCAGCTCAGCAAATGTTTGCGGTGTTCGATCAACCCGATCTTAAAGCGAATTACCTGCTGAGTGTTATCGCTCCCGCCGACTGGCAAGTGGTCAGCACCATGCGTGAAACCAGTATAGAAGCACGGGGCGCCACTAACTTATGGCAATTCCCGCTAACGCCTAAACTCAGTCCATATAACTTCTCTATGCACGCAGGTCCTTACCATGTGTGGCAAGATGACACCGCCGCCTACCCCATGCGCCTGTTTGCCCGTCAGTCGGTAGCAAGCCAAGTCGCGCCGGAGGATTGGTTTACTTACACTCGCCAAGGCCTAGCCTTCTTTGACCGTTATTTTGGCATTAACTACCCCTTTAAAAAGTACGATCAACTGCTAGTGCCTGATTTTCTCTATGGTGCCATGGAAAACGCCGGTGCGATTACTTTTTCAGAAAATTACTTCCTGACTAGTGCGCCAATGACCGCCCAGCAGAAAGAAAGCTTAGCCTCGGTAATCATGCACGAAATGGCCCACCAATGGTTTGGTAACTTAGTCACCATGAAATGGTGGAATGGCCTATGGCTTAACGAATCCTTCGCCTCATTTATGGGCACCTTAGCCACCAGCGAAGCCACAGAGTTTCACCATGCTTGGCGCACCTTTTATGCCAAAGGTAAGCAAAAGGCTTACCATCAAGACAGCTTAGTCACCAGCCATGCTATTGAAGTGCCTGTCGCTACTACGGCCAATGCTTTTGATAACATCGATGCTATTACCTACCAAAAAGGCGCTTCGACTTTAAAGCAGTTGCGTCATTTGCTCGGCGATGAAATGTTTCGCCAAGGAGTGAGTCAATACTTAACAAAATACAGCTATCAAAATGCGCAGCTCTCTGATTTTATTGATAGTCTTGCTGATGCAGGTAATAGAGATTTAAGCCGCTGGACCAAAGAGTGGCTCTACAGCGCTGGGGTTAACAGCCTTAAAGTGCAGTTCCAGTGTAGTGGTAATCAGATAAGTCAGTTTGCGTTAATTCAATCCGTACCGGGTCCTGAATTTCCGACACTAAGAGAGCAAAAAGTCCAAGTGGCGCTGTTTAATAAAGGCCGCCATTACCTTGAGCAGCAGCAAGTGGTTGCAGTGACATACAAAGGCCGCTTCACCAAGGTGCCTGAACTCATTGGTGAAATTTGCCCCGACCTTGTTTATCCCAATTTTGACGACTGGGGTTTTGTTAAGGTGCAACTGGATGACAAATCATTCCAAACCGCCAAACAACAACTGAGTAATGTCCACGATCCGCTGCTGCGCTCCATGTTGTGGCAAAGCTTGTGGGACAGTGTCGTCGACGGTAAAACAGGCTTAGATCAGTTTATCAATGTCGCCTTAGTCAACGCGCCTTTAGAGCAAGATTACACCATCTTGGGCCAAGTTATCGCCAACTTACACCAAGCCATGGACTACCTCAATGCGATGGCGCCAAGCCAAAAGAACTACACTGACAAAGTCGCTAAAGCCTTTAGCCAAATGAGCCTACGCCGCGCGATGGAAAGCCATAAAGACAGCGACTTCCAGCGCCGCTGGTTCGATGCTTACGTGGCCTTCTCACACAATGGCGCTGCTTTAAGTCACCTCAGTCAGTTATTAGATGGCAAGGTTAAGGTGCAAGGGTTAACCCTAGGCCAAGATTTGCGCTGGGATATCATCAGGCAGCTGAATCGCTTCGATTTCCCCCAAAGCCTTCAGCGTCTACAGGCCGAAAAACGCCGGGACAACTCAGATTCAGGTGAGAAAGCCGCCATTGCTGCCGAAGTTATTCGCCCAGAGGCCGCCCTTAAGCGCCGTTGGTTAAACACCATAGAAAATAATGAGCACATGCCGTTTTCTAAAATTCGCGTCGCCATGGAGAACCTCTACCCCAGCGAGCAGCAATTGTTTAGTGCCGCTACTGCAGAGCAGCGCCTTGCCAATCTGCCATACACAGATAGCAAAGGCCCAGTGTTTATGCGCAGTTACGGCACCACACTTATCCCAACCTCATGTAGCTATGCCGGCATCAGCGCCTTAGATCAAGTATTAAATACTAACACTAGCCTGTCCGCCCTCACCCGCAGAGCGGTGCTGGAAGCGCGCCAGGAAGAACACCGCTGCGTACGCATAAAGGCCCAGATGAGCAATTAGTCTCAGCTTATTACAGTGATCGAATTACAGTGTTCGAACACTGCGTTTAGCGTAACGTACAGATAAAAAAATGAGCCACTGGATCATCAATGGCTCATTTTTTATCTGCAGCTTTTTACTTAGCGTTTATTTAGCTTAGGTGACTTACAAGCCGGCTTTAATTTTGCGGGCTAAGTGAAGCTTTTTGTAGCTTTCAATCAAGCGTAAATGCGGCTCTATACCTTCGAGTTGCATACTGGTCTTGGTGAGGCCGTAAAAACGCACCGTGCCATTGACTGAACCGACGACATTATCCATGACGTCTTTGCCATACATTCTGTTAAAGCTTTCGATAAAGTGCTCAAGCTCGAGATCTTCATCTAAGGTGACTTCAAGCACCGCGCTCACCGCTTGATAGAACAAACCGCGCTGAACAGTATTGTCGTTAAACTGCAGGAACTCGCCCACCAACTCAATAGCATCTTCATGGGAGCCAAGCGTCAAATAAATCAATATCTTAAGCTCGATAATAGTCAACTTACCCCAAGGAGTATTCTCATCGAACACTATGCCAATTAAGGTGCGAATATCCGTGTGATTATCCAGCTGGCTCTCTTCTAAACGATTGACTAACTTCACCAAAGCTTTAGTGCTCAGCGAGTGCAGATTTAAGATATCTTCACGGTAAAGTAGCGCTTTATTGGTGTTGTCCCAAATGAGGTCATCAACGGGGTACACTTCTGAATAATCGGGCACCAGAATACGGCAAGCACTGGCGCCAAGCTCAGTAAATTCGGTGATATACACCTCTTTACCCATGGTTTCTAAAATGCCGAATAAGGCGTTTGCTTCTTCTTCGCTGGTACCAGAAAAGTCCCATTCGCAGAATTCATAGTCATGCTTGCTGCTAAAGAAGCGCCATGAAATTACCCCAGTTGAGTCGATAAAGTGCTCAACAAAGTTCTCGGGCTCTGTCACTGCCATGCTGTTAAAGGTCGGCTTTGGCACATCATTTAAGCCTTCAAAGCTGCGGCCTTGCAGTAACTCAGTCAGGCTGCGCTCCAGTGCCACCTCAAAGCTTGGGTGGGCACCAAATGACGCAAACACACCGCCGGTTCTTGGGTTCATCAAGGTCACGCACATCACAGGAAACTCGCCGCCCAATGAGGCATCTTTCACCAGGATTGGAAAGCCCTGTTCCTCTAACCCCTTAATGCCGGCTAGAATACTTGGGTATTTCTCAAGCACGCTCATGGGCACGTCCGGCAGGACAATTTCTTGCTCGATAATTTGGCGTTTCACCGCCCGTTCAAAGATTTCCGATAAGCACTGCACCTCGGCTTCTTGCAGGTTATTACCCGCGCTCATGCCGTTACTTAGGAATAAGTTTTCAATCAAGTTTGACGGGAAATACACTGTCTTGCCATCTGACTTGCGACGATAAGGAATGGCGCAAATACCGCGCGCGCTATTACCTGAGTTAGTATCAATCAGGTGCGAGCCTTGCAGCTCGTCATCGGGGTTGTAAATCTCTAAACAATAATCATCTAGCATGCCTGCTGGCAGGGCGTCGTCATCTTCTAGTGGGAACCATTTCTCATTGGGGTAATGCACAAACTCGCTGTTAGCTATTTCAGTGCCAAAGAATTGATCGTTATAGAAAAAGTTATTATTAAGACGCTCAATGAACTCGCCTAATGCCGAGCATAACGCGCTTTCTTTGCTGGCGCCTTTACCGTTAGTGAAACACATGGGCGAGGCGGCATCGCGAATATGCAAGGACCAGACGTTTGGCACTATGTTGCGCCATGAAGATATTTCTATCTTCATTCCAAGCTCGGCCAGCATGGCGGTCATGTTGGCTATGGTCTGCTCTAGGGGTAAGTCTTTACCGAGAATAAAGGTGCTGGCATCTTGGTCGCTCGAACCCATTAACATGGCATTGGCGTCGGCACTTAGGTTTTCAACGGTTTCGATTTTAAATTCAGGCCCAGTCTGAACCACTTTTTTTACCGTACAGCGATCGATTGAGCGCAGTATACCTTCCCTGTCTTTAGCTGAAATATCATCAGGCAGCTCAACTTGAATTTGGAAGATCTGGTTATATCTGTCTTCGGGGTCGACGATGTTGTTCTGAGATAATCTAATATTTTCAGTAGAAATATCCCTAGCCTTGCAGTAGACCTTAATAAAATAAGCGGCGCACAAGGCAGAAGATGCGAGGAAATAATCAAAGGGGCTAGGCGCTGAGCCATCGCCTTTGTAGCGGATGGGCTGATCGGCGGTGACGGTGAAATCATCAAACTTGGCTTCAAGTCTAAGATTGTCGAGAAAGTTAACTTTGATTTCCATTACTTGGTACCCATTGCTTTATATCTAGAGTCGGCTGCTAAGTGCTATAAGAGTCATATCAGCGAGCCGTATAATTGAGGGGAATTATCGGTGTTTTTGCCCCAATAGTCTTGGGTTAATTGCAAGATAGATGAATAAAGCGCCCGTAGGCGCTGTTAGTTGGGATGGGTGATGGCTTGCGATACCGAATATCTAATATCTAATATCTAATATCGAATTGCGCGCTTAGTTGAGCCTTTAGCTTACGCTAGCGGCCAGAGCCTGCTCTACATCGGCGATAATGTCATCTAGGTGCTCTATACCCACTGAAATCCGAATTAAATCCTCACTCACGCCGGCTTTAGCTAATTCCTCGGGGCTGAGCTGCCGATGAGTCGTGCTGGCTGGATGACAGGCGAGGGATTTAGCATCGCCAATATTCACCAGCCTTAAGATCATTTTAAGCGCATCAATAAAGCGCCCACCGGCAACTTTACTATCTTGACTCGCCTGAGCCTTAATCCCAAAGCTAATAATCCCTGAGGCTTTGCCTGAGGTGATTTTATGGCAATTATCTTTATAAGGGCTATTTTCTAAGGCGCCATAATTCACCCAGCTGACATTAGGATGTTGCTGTAAATACTGGGCTAACGCTAAGGCATTACTGCAATGGCGCTCCATTCTAAGGCTTAGGGTTTCTAAGCCTTGTAGCAATAAAAAGGCACTCTGAGGCGCCAGCGCCGCGCCGGTATTTCTTAAGGGCACCACGCGGCAACGACCGATAAAGGCAGCGGGGCCAAAGGCCTGAGTGTAAACCACCCCATGATAGGAAGGATCTGGCTCATTGAGCAGGGCGAACCTGTCTTTATTAGCGGCCCAATCAAACTTACCCGAGTCAATAATCGCGCCGCCTATTGTAGTGCCGTGGCCGCCTATGTACTTAGTTAATGAATGAATAACGATATCGGCGCCATGCTCAAAGGGGCGGCACAATACTGGCGTCGCCACTGTATTATCGACAATTAAGGGGACGCCGTGGCGGTGCGCAATTTCGGCCAAAGCCTGCAAATCGACAATATTCCCCGCCGGATTACCGATAGATTCACAAAAAAGCGCCTTGGTGTTGTCGTCAATGAGCGCTTCAAGCTCATCGAAAGCATCAAAGGCAGCCATGCGCACTTCAACGCCTTGGCGCGGCAAGGTATGGGCAAATAAATTATAGGTGCCGCCATAGAGCTGACTGGTGCTGACAATATTGTCGCCAACTTGAGTCAATGCAGCGATAGCATAAGTAATGGCGGCCATGCCAGACGCCACAGCTAGCGCTCCTATACCACCTTCAATTGCCGCTAAGCGCTGCTCTAACACATCAGTGGTGGGATTCATGATACGGGTGTAGATGTTACCTGCCACTTTCAGGTCGAATAAATCGGCCCCATGCTGGGTATCATCGAAGGTATAAGAGGTGGTTTGATAGATGGGCACCGCCGCAGCTTTAGTGCTTGCCTCAGATGTATAGCCAAAATGCAGTGCCAGTGATTCAAGTTTCATGATGCCATCCTCTTATGCTATTGGTGTTGAGTCGCTTGTGCTTAAGCTGCTTGTGTTTAAGCTGCTTAAGTTTAAGTACAAACCTAACAAATAGCCATCTAGATGTCCAAACTATTTTTTACTGCTTTCCCAATCCCTGCTTTATTTAGCTGACGCTTGCTTAGCGCCAGTTTCGGCCAAAGCCTGTGTGTGAATTAACAGCTGTTTATCACCGGTGTTTCCATGCCCTGGCACCACAAGTTCTACATCAGGGTATTTTGCCAGCACTTTCGTCGCCGATGTCGGCCACTCGGCTAATACCGCTTCTCCGGTGTAGCCTAGGCTTGTCGAGTCTAAGCTGCGCACTAAACAGCCGCCAAAGAGAATATTGGATTGAGGCAGCCAGACCACTAAGTTATCTTTCGCATGGCCGCCACCTGGGTAAAAGGCCTCCAGCTTGCCGTCAAATAAACTCGCCTGTGGCAGTGCAAAAGGATGGTTTGCCAGCGGTTTTTTCGATTCATGTAAAATCTGATTGGTTAATTCAGAGGCAAATGTCGCAATACTTTGAGCATTGAGCCAGCCTATGCCTGCGGTTCTGTCTTCATGGGAGTGAGTCGATACACTGCCAACCAATTGATAGCCTTTAACGCTAATCCAATCAACCAGCGCCGCAGTGTCAGTTTCAGACCAAGGGGTGTCGACGATAAAGGCTTTGCCTTGGTTTACCACCACTAAGCCATTGGCACTCACCAAGCCAAAACCCTCAACCCGCTGGAAAGACTGATGCAAATACACATTTTCGGCCAATGGCTCAATACTAAGTCCAGGTAAGCTTTCCTCGCTAGCCGCCTGCACCATGCTTGTACCTAATGCACTAACACTTAATAGCGTTAAACTTAGCGTACTAATACTTAATACTTTAGCACTTAGCACTCTAATGCTTAGTAAATTGAAACTGAGCTCCGCAGTGAACGCCCTGCCCATAGCCTTTAACATCACTCCTGAAAATCCCATGTTGAACTCCTTAATGCTTATTTATTCAGCTTTATTCTGCTAAAAAAGGCATAAAATGACGCACGAGCAAAACACTTAGCAGACCTATTCCTAGGACGATATAAGCATTAATCTTGGTATTAGTTTGAATATGGTCGAGAACGAACACTCGAACGTTCAGCAGTAGCACACTGATGCTAAGCAAGATGGGAATTTCAATCAGATGTGCCAAGCTTTGATGCCCATATCCGGCCATCACTAAGCCCACCCAACACAAAGGGATCAGCACTGGCGCACTGATATCGCACCAATGCAGGCTGCCACGGCGACTAGCATTAAACCAAGCCCCCCCTGCTAATAGCAAATATACAACAAGAAAAGTCAGCGAAATGTTCATCATAGTCACTATCCGTAATGCAATAATCTTAATCTAGACAGCATGCCCGATGAGATGTAAAAAAACTAGCTTTGTTATAGCTTTACGCTGGATGGCAGGGTTAATTTAAAGCCACCATTGAGTTGGGAAGAATTAAATCGTCATTGGTATGAGTAGAACCAAAATCATGTACTTCAAGATGACCTCCTTGTCTTATAGCGTCTTAGTCTTGATGCCTTGTGCTGTTTGCAAAGCATAAATCAGCACACTTAGGCTAATCGGTTGTTATAGATAGATCTTTTAAGGGCTAAACTAAAAATCGAATACTAATGGGAGGATATTGGGCTAAAAGGCTCGAGTCTCGAATTGCTCTATTGAATTAGGCCGCTGGGATATTGCGCCCGAGCCCATAGGGACCTTTTACCGTTGAACTTTTTCAGTAAGAATGGGCGTCACTCGGGACGTTAGCCCATTACAGGCCGAGGTCACCTTACAACAAATCACAGTACACCAAGAAGCTTTGCAGCAAGACAACATCATTCGGTAGCGGGATAAAAAAGTCACGCACTGCTGCGCAAACAACTGTGCGTGACTGCCTTTCAAGTATTAACGTATTAGCGCATCACTGCATCTTGGCTTTCTTCTCTGCCCTTCTGGCAAAAAACCACATCAAGAAGGCTATCAAAGACACGCTTAAAATGATCAAGGTGGCTAGCGCATTGATCTTAGGCGAGACCCCGAGGCGCACCGAGGAAAATACTATCATCGGCAAGGTGGTAGCCCCAGGTCCCGAGGCAAAGCTTGCGATAACTAAATCATCCAATGACAAACTAAATGACAATAACCACCCTGCCGCCAGTGCAGGCGCTATCATGGGCACAGTTATCTGCATAAAGGTCTGAAACGGTGTTGCCCCTAAGTCCATAGCAGCTTCTTCGATGGAAATATCAAGATCTCGCAGCCTTGAGGACACTACCACAGCGACGTAGGCGGCGCAGAAGGTCGAGTGTGCCAGCCAAACGGTTAACATGCCGCGCTGGGTCGGCCAGCCAATTAAATCCGCCATATGCACAAATAGCAGCATAAGTGACAAACCTGTTATTACTTCTGGCATCACCAAGGGCGCAGTGATCATATTTGATAAGGTCATTTTCCCCCAAGAACGACGAAAGCGGGTCATCACGAAGGCGGCCATAGTGCCTAAAATCACCGCCATGCTAGCACTGTAAAAGGCGATTTGTAGACTGGTCCAGACGGCGTCTAAGATCTGTTGATCCGCAAACAGTTCGCCGTACCATTTAGTGGAAAATCCGCCCCACACTGTCACAAGCTTTGAGCCGTTGAAGGAGTAAAAAATCAGAATAAACATCGGCGCATAGAGGAAAATCAGCCCTAGCCACAGCATGACATTGGAAAAACTTAACTTCTTCATAGGTCTTTCTCCAACTCTTTGGCCTGATAACGGTGGAACAAGGTAATAGGGATGATAAGCAGCGCCAACATCACAATTGCCAGTGCCGATGCCACAGGCCAATCGCGGTTATTGAAAAATTCTTGCCAAAGAATTTTACCTATCATCAAGGAGTCTGGGCCGCCAAGAAGCTCAGGGATAACAAACTCACCCACGGCAGGAATAAACACCAACATAGAGCCGGCAATCACGCCACTTTTTGACAAGGGCAAAGTCACCTGCCAAAAGGTATTGATGCTGCGCGAACCTAAATCTGATGCGGCTTCTAGTAGGCTCATGTCTAGCTTCACTAAATTGGCGTATAAGGGCAAAATCATAAAGGGGAGATAGGCATACACTATGCCAATATAGACGGCAAAATTAGTATTAAGCATCTGAATAGGTTCACTTATTGCCCCAGCCCAGATAAGAAAATTATTAATCAGGCCGTTGTTGCTCAGTAGCCCCATCCAAGCGTAAACCCGAATAAGGAACGATGTCCAAGAAGGCAGTAAAATCAGTAATAACAATACGGTTTGCAGTCTCGCTGGTGCTTTGGCGATGGCATAAGCCATGGGGTAGCCCAAGAGCAAACAACCCAAGGTCGCCACAAAGGCTGTTTTTATCGAACTTAGGTAGGCCATGTAATAGAGCTGATCATCAAGCAATAACAGGTAGTTACCCAGATTAAGAAAGATGTTCAGCGCTTCATCGACATAGTTAAAGGTCGGCTCGTAAGGCGGGATGGCAATCGCCGCCGATGAGAAACTTATCTTAAGTACGATGGCAAAGGGCAGTGCAAAGAACAGCAATAACCACAGGTAAGGAATACCCATGGTCAGGTGCCGCCCCTTGATAAAACCAAACAGGGATTTTATTTTCATGATCTTAATACCACGCCGCTGCTGGCCTCCCAACTAATGAAGACTTGATCTTCCCAAGTGGCTCGATCGCTACGGCGCTCGCGGTTTGCCATACTCGACTGCACAATTTGACCATTTTCAAGCTTAATGTAATACACGGAAATGCCGCCAAGATAAGCGATATCGTGTACCACACCTTTAGCCCAATTGAATTCACCTTCGGGTTGCTCACGGGTAATGATGGTTTTTTCAGGACGCAGCGCCAACCAGACATGCCTGTCTTCGACACTAGTAGAGACACCATAATCAACATGGAAGCGTTGCGATAATGACTCGGAAGCTATGATCACATGGTCCGCTTCATCTTCGACAATCTCACCTTCGAATAAGTTAACTGTGCCGATAAACTCTGCGATCATTCGGCTATTAGGGCTCTCATAGATATCCATTGGCGAGCCTGTCTGGGCTATCCAGCCTTCGCTCATGATGGAAATACGCCCCGCCATGGTCATGGCTTCTTCTTGATCGTGAGTCACCATCACGCAGGTCACCCCTACTCGCTCAAGAATTTCAACCACCTCAAGTTGCATTTGAGTGCGCAGCTTTTTATCCAGCGCCCCCATAGGTTCATCCAATAATAACAATTTAGGGCGTTTAGCCAATGAACGGGCCAAAGCCACCCGCTGGCGCTGACCACCTGATAATTGGTGCGGTTTACGCTTAGCGTATTTTTCCATGTGAACAATTTTAAGCATTTCAGCCACACGCTGAGCTATTTCAGCCTTAGGCAGCTTGTCTTGCTTTAAACCGAAGGCAATATTTTGTTCCACCGTCATGTGCGGAAATAAGGCATATGACTGAAACATCATATTGATAGGACGCTCATAAGGCGGTAAGTCGGTAATATCGATGCCGTCTAAGTAGATACGGCCTTCGCTGGGACGCTCAAAACCGGCTAGCATCCGCAGTAAGGTCGATTTTCCTGAACCCGAGCCACCAAGCAGTGCAAATATCTCACCTTTTTGAATGGTCAATGACACCTTGTCCACGGCGCGAACACCATCAAACAATTTGCTCACGCCATCAATTTTCAGTAGCACTTCAGGCTTAGAAACCGTGTTTTGTGAGCCTGTTAGTGGCATTGCTTGCTGTGACTGCGCCATTGGTTGGGCTGCACCCGAGGTATTTGACATACTACTTCTTCTCCGTCTTACCGGCCCAAAGCCAAGAGGCTGAAACCTTTGTATTTTATTATTTTTACATTAAAAAATCATGGAGAAGCTAAGCTTCTCCATGATCGGTTAACATTAAATCGCTATTGCCTAAAGTGCTTATTGACCAGATTTAACCTTGGTCCAAGCACGGGTCATGGCGCGCTGCACTTTAAGAGGACGGATCTGACCTATGTAGAGCTTGTCGATCACTTCCTGAGAAGGATAGATAGCCGGATCGGTGCGAATCGCTTCATCCACTAAGGCTTGAGCAGGCTTATTGGGGTTAGCGTAAGCCACATAATTAGTGATAGGAGCTATGACTTCTGGACGCAGTAGATAGTTAATTAGCTTGTGCGCGTTTTCAACGTTTTCAGCATCCGCTGGAATCGCCAGCATATCAAACCACAAGTTAGCGCCTTCTTTTGGAATAGCGTAGCCGATTTCATGACCATTTTTAGCTTCATCGGCGCGGGCCGCGGCTTGGAAGACGTCACCTGAGAATCCATAAGCGACACAAATATTGCCATTGGCAAGGTCTGAAATATAACGCGATGAATGGAAGTAAGTGATGTATGGACGGATCGTCATCATTAGATCAGCAGCTTTTTGATAGTCACCAATATTTTTGCTGTTGGGATCAAGTCCTAAATAGATCAATGCCTCAGGCATCATGTCTTCTGATGAGTCCAGCATAGCAATACCGCACTCGGCTAATTTGGCTGAATATTTAGGATTGAATATTAATTCAAGTGAATCTACTGGCGCATCGTCACCTAGAATGGCTTTTACTTTGCCTTTGTTGTAGCCAATACCATTGGTTCCCCAAAGATAAGGTACAGCAAACTTGTTACCAGGATCGGCGCTTTCTAGCTGCTTCATTAGATCCGTGGCTAGGTTGCCATAATTAGTCAGTTTAGCTCTGTCTAATGGTTGGAATGCACCAGCAATAATTTGCTTAGCAAGGAAATGGTTTGATGGCACCACAATGTCGTAGCCACTGCGGCCTGAAAGCAGCTTAGCTTCCACTAGCTCGTTACTGTCGAACACGTCATAAATAACCCGAATACCGGTTTCTTTATGGAAATTTTCTAAGGTATCTTCAGCAATATAATCAGACCAGTTGTACATGCGTACCACTTCTTCGGCCTTTGCAACTGTGGCAGACAATAGACTGGCAGAGACCAATGCTAGTGTGGATAATTTGGTTAATAACTTCATATAAACTCCCTGGTGTAAATGACCCAAGCATTCGACTATTTATTAGTTATTAGACGAAGACCAAGGCCAAGTTATGCCGTTCTATGCGGCTTACCTTGCCCAAACTGACTTTGGGCTCTTATCCCGTGCCACCACTCATGTGCACAGATTAACAATTTGCATGATTAATCAGCCAATGCCTTAGCTAAATAATCGCCAGACTTATTAAGGCGCGGATTTTATCAAAAAAATCGCATTTGGCTAGAGGCTATGCTCTATTTGCATAAAAATTCACAGTTGATGTTGAAAATAACACCCACTATTAGTGCCAGAATCCTCACAACGACTCACCTAAAAACACTATACCGTCAGTAACAGAAACTCACGTTCCCACGAACTCACCACCCGACGAAAATTCTCAAGCTCGGCCTGCTTCACAGCAATAAAACCAGTAGTAAAAGACTCACCTAAATAGGTCTTACAAGCATCACTGTCTTGCATTGCAGCCAATGCCTCTTCTAAGGTCACAGGTAAACAATTAGGGTTATTGGTGCGGCTCTCGTTCGCACGCCCCTGCACTGGCGTCGATGGTTTAAGCTCATCCACCATGCCGATATAACCACATAACAGGCTTGCGGCTATGGCCAGATAACAGTTGGCATCCGCCCCTGGTATGCGGTTTTCAATACGACGATTTTGCGGTGATGATTCTGGTATACGCAGACCACAAGTGCGGTTTTCATCACCCCATTCTAAGTTTACTGGCGCAGAAGTACCCGGTAAGAAGCGTCTAAAAGAGTTAGCATTTGGCGCCATTAGCGGCAACAATTCAGGAATATATTTCTGCAAACCGGCAATATAACCTAAAAACAGCGCACTTTTAGTGCCATCGTCGTTAGTAAATATGTTCTTGCCTGTGTCTTTATTGATAATACTCTGGTGAATGTGCATAGCACTGCCCGGCTCATCGGTGACAGGTTTGGCCATAAAGGTGACACACACATTGTGCTTAAGGGCCGCCTCACGCAAAGTGCGTTTAAACACAAACACTTGGTCGGCAAGGTTAAGTGCATTACCGTGGCTGAAGTTAATTTCCATCTGTGCAGGGCCATCTTCATGGATTAAAGTATCGATATCTAGGCCTTGGATTTCACACCAATCATACATGTCTTCAAATAGGGGATCGTATTCATTGGCAGCATCAATAGAAAATGACTGACGCCCAGCTTCAGGTCTACCAGAGCGGCCAATAGGCGGTTTTAGCGGTAAATCATGATCGTCACTGCGAAGGGTTAGATAGAACTCCATTTCAGGCGCAATCACTGGCTCCCAGCCTTTTTCGTCATAAAGGGCGATGACTTTTTTAAGCACATTACGCGGCGATAACTCAATAGGATTACCCATTCTATCGTAGCAATCATGGATGACCTGCGCCGTGGCTTCAGCGGTCCAGGGCAGCATAAATACTGCGTTCTCATCGGGCACGCAATTAAAGTCGACCTCGGCATCATCGAGTAATTGATAATAAATATCTTCTTTGATGTAATCCCCCGTCACAGTCTGTAGCAATACAGATTCAGGTAAGCGCATGCCACGCTCAGAGACAAACTTATCCACGGGGGCGATTTTTCCTCTGGCAATCCCTGTCATATCACTGATCACGCATTCTACTTCAGTGATCTTTTTTTCTTTTAAAAACGCTATTAGCTTATCCATGTTTATCTCGCTCGAGTTGTAGCACGATTTCTGCACGCATCACCAAAGGACTTGAAAATCGATGAGTAAAACGGATTTTCGGTAACTTTCCATTCGGGATGCCATTGGACACCTAAGGCAAACGCCTTGGCATCGGTAACGGAGAAGGCTTCGATCAAGCCATCTGGGGCCCAAGCTTCTACTTTAAGCCCAACGCCAAGACGGTCGACGCCTTGAGTATGCACTGAATTTACCTGGGCTTGTGTTTGCCCCCACGCCTTAAACAGCAGGCTATCAGCTTCTATTTTAATCTCATGAGCTGGGCCATATTGCACATCTATAGAGGCAGTTTTATCTTCTCTGTGCTCAATAAATTGACCTACTTCATGGAGTTTTTGGTGCAAGCTGCCGCCAAAAGCGACGTTCATTTCTTGAAAACCACGGCAAACCCCTAAGATGGGAACGCCTGCTGCCACTGCGGCTTTGATTAACGGTAAGGTACTGGCGTCACGATTAGGATCGTGATGGGTGCCTTCCACACTAGCAGGACCTTGGTAATGATGAGGTTCCACATTGGAGGGTGAACCAGTAAAGAGGATGCCGTCTAGGCTATCGAGTATGGCGTTGATAGGTTGAGCTCCGCCCAAGGAAGGAATAACCAGTGGCCATCCTCCAGAACCGTGCACCACGCTGAGTAAATATTTCTCACCCACAATCGAAAAAGGGTGTAATCCGAGCTGACGATTACAGGCAACGACACCGATCAGAGGAGGCTTTGTGCTTGTCATATCTCACCTTAAGTAATCCTACTATTATCACCAACCTTAGATGCTATAAATGGCGCAATAACAAAGCACTAGTGCTAAATATATCGGCCATTTTTCCCACACTACACTCAATATTAACCTCAAGCAAGAAGTTACATGCATGTTAATTCAAGTTTAACAGTTGCAACATTAAAACCTGACGCTCTTAATCCAGCGCAATCCAAGTTGCTTTTATTTCAGTATATTTATCAAATGCATGCAGTGACTTATCACGACCATTGCCGGACTGTTTATAACCACCAAAGGGCGCTGTCATGTCGCCGCCATCGTAATGATTAATCCACACCATACCTGAGCGCAGCGCCTTGGCGGTTTTATGGGCCTTGCTCAAATCACTGGTCCACACCCCTGCAGCTAGGCCGTAAATAGTGTCGTTGGCGATTTCAATCGCTTGCTCCATGCCTTCAAACTCAATCACCGCCAGCACTGGGCCGAAAATTTCTTCTTTGGCTATGGTCATTTGATTAGTAACGCCGCTGAAAATAGTGGGCTGTACATAAACGCCGCCAGTTTCAGCCAGCACTTGCGCCCCGCCAGACACCACCGCCGCACCTTCGCGTTTACCCGCTTGAATATGACCCAGCACATTGTCTAACTGCTGCTTGTCCACCATGGCGCCGCAGGTAGTGGCGGGATCCAATGGATTAGCCGGTTGCCAACCTTCAAACTCCTTGGCAATCAGGGCTATCAACTCATCTTTAATACCAGATTCGACTAATAATCTAGAGCCCGCAGTGCAGACTTCACCTTGATTAAAAGCGATGGCGCAGGCAGCCGCTTCAGCAGCGGCCTGTAAATCTGGGGTGTCATTAAAGACGATATTTGGACTCTTACCGCCAGCCTCAAGCCAAACGCGCTTCATGTTTGACTCACCAGCGTAAATCATCAGCTGCTTGGCAATCTTGGTTGAACCAGTGAACACTAAGGTGTCGACGTCCATGTGCAGCGCTAACGCCTTGCCCACAGTGTGACCAAACCCCGGCAACACATTGAGCACTCCAGCAGGCATGCCGGCATCCAATGCCAGTTGCGCCAGTCGAATGGCAGTAAGCGGCGATTTTTCAGAAGGTTTTAAGATAACGCTATTGCCCGTAGCAAGGGCTGGACCTAATTTCCAACTGGCCATAATCATTGGGAAATTCCACGGCACAATCGCCGCCACCACCCCAACGGGTTCACGGGTGATCATACCGATTTCATTGTGTGCAGTTGGCGCAATTTCATCGTAAATTTTATCAACCGCTTCACCGCACCAGCGTATAGCTCTGGCGGCGGCCATAACATCCACAGATCTTGAATAGCGGATAGGTTTACCCATATCCAAGGTTTCAAGCAAAGCTAATTCATCGGCATTTTCTTCCATCAGCTCGGCAAAACGGATCAGCACTTGCTTACGCTTAACCGGCGGCAGTTGTGACCAAGTGCCAGCTTCAAATACATCTCTGGCATTATCCACGGCTAAATTAGCATCGGCGAGATCGCAACTGGCAACCTTGGCGACTAAACGGCCGTCTATTGGGCTTAAACAATCGAATGTCTGCTTAGACGCTGCAGCTTGATAGTGGCCATTTATGAATGCTTGACCTTGGATAGATAACGACTGTGCCATGCTTTCCCAATCACTGCGTGTTTTTGCTGCGCTCATACTGACCTCTTGTCTAATGGGGGCGATAATCCAGTGCTCATTAGGCACATTTTCATCATGTCTCTTTGACTTAGATTACGCTGCCAAGGATAAAAAACTCAACACTTAGTTACATCTGATTAATAATTTTTACATTTGCAGTAAAAATAACTGCAGGTTTAGTCACTAGGTGTTCAAATACAAATAAACACCTTAAGCTCCGGATACAAAAAAACCGCTCAAGGCGGTTTTTTACACTGAAAGCATTGCATTATTAAAGTGCTAAGCTATGCATGCTTTTGCCTTCATTAACTTGTTGCTGCATGACTTCCCAAGTATGCGACAGAGCAGCAATCTGTTCACTGCGCTCAGGAAAACTTGCAGACAATCTATCAAGCACGGCGATCTGCTTGTCACAAAGTTCAGACCAACGATCAGCATTTGATAAACGAGTATGAGATATAGACATAACATCATCCTTAATGTAGTTGCGGGCATCGCCGCCTTTGAATTAACAGCGACTGGTTAACCTTTCGCATTAATCTAACTTTAAGATTAAGCTAGCTTTGATATTAACCTGACTTTGATATTAACCTGAGTTTGATATTAACCTAAGTTTGATATAGCGCAATATTTAGCCACGGTAAAAGTAAAAAATATTGCTTTTAACTTAAGTCTTAGTATCTTAAATATAGTGTTATCAATCACTTTATAGGAAATTAGCATGCTAGAAACAATCTTTAAGATAAGCTTTATATTGGTGTTATTTGTGCTCGCCTATAAACTTATTTTCAACTCAAACAAAGGCTTAACTGTTTTTGAGATGCATTTCAAAGATGGCAAACTCATTAGCCACAAAGGTAAAATTCCTGAAAAATTTAAGCAAGATTGCCGTGCGCTGGCTAAATCTGACAAGCTAACCATGACGGTACGCTGTGAAAAGCAAGGCGATATTCGATTACATGTATCGGCCAATGTCGGTGACAACCTGACTCAACAGATCCGTAATCTATTTCCCTTTGAATATTATGATAAAAAAATTACAGATAATTCAAAAATTAATGGTTAACTTTGTCCCTATGGGGCTAGGGCTAAATTGTGCTGTAGTGCGAGAGGCTTGCCATTAATCGCAAGGAGCATCTTACCCTATGCTCCTTTGTTACTTAGCAGAACGCAGTATTGATGACACAAAAATCAATGTCCACGGCGGTTATTGAGTTATAATCTGCTGCCTTTGATGCATATATTCCTCGTAACTCATTCTTTTTTCCGCATCGATAAGGCATAAATCCCTGTCTTCTGGTAATAAGTATTGGCAATCATTAGCCGGCGTAGGCTGAGTGAGTTCATAAAAGATTTCACTGCCCACGCTACTTGAGCAAGCACTCGCGCAGACAACAAGCGCTGTAAAACCAAGCCCTAGATAAATTTTTAAGATCCCCTTGCCCACACCTGACTCCTGCAATATTTTTATTTTGAATAAATAGGTATTAAAAGCCCAATAATAATCCAACCAAGGAGAATGTGGAAAATTAACGGAAGATTAACTTTAGATAATAATTTTTGAAATGAAAAACGGCTCGCATATTTCTATGCAAGCCGCTGTTTTATTTGGCAGGGGTGGCAAGACTCGAACTCGCAACCATCGGTTTTGGAGACCGCTGTTCTACCAATTGGAACTACACCCCTGTTGACGTGGGGCATTATGCTAAAAGGCCTCTCAAAGGTAAAGCATTTTTTATTAAAAGTGTTTTGACTGGAGTTTTTTCAAACAAATCTTTCTCAAAGAGTGCCATTAACGGCGTATTAATGAGCGCCTATGTCACTAGAGTTATAGTTAAGGTTAATTGCTGAAAATGGGCTATCTCTGGTATCATCCAAAACTATTACCGTCCCATAAAATATTCATCCGCCCAAGGATGAGGTTTCGATAGCATTATCGCCTACAGGTAACCTTTATGATTAACCACTTCACTGTACTGGGCGTCAAAGCCAGTGCCAAAGAAGATGAAATAAAAAAAGCCTATAAACGCTTATCCAACAAGTACCACCCAGATAAACTACTCTTAGCCTCCGATGAGGAGAAACAGCAGGCCGAAGTTCAGCTACAACGAGTGAAACAAGCCTATGATGTGCTGAGCGATAAAAAGCTAAGAAACGCGTTTATTAAAGATTTTAATAATGTAATTGTGACAGATCCTACCACCGCCATGCGCGAGTTGTGGGACCAATTTTACCCTTGAGTACCCCATGGCCAAATCATTAAACCTTGCTCGCATCCATGAGCTTAAAAGCAATGCCTATGACAATATTGAGTCATACAATGACCCCGATACCCCAAAGGCGTTGGACAATTTCACCCGCCAGATAAAGCAAGTGTTGCTGGCGGATGTCAGCATGTTGGCGTCAGTCCCTGAATACTTGCCAGTGGCGCTATTTGGTCAGGTAAAGTTCGCCCCTGAATCCATGCTTAAGTGGTCACACTGGCTTGATAACGCCATCCAACCTGAGTGGGATGAGTTTAAAGTGAGCATTGCCTTTAATAATAGCGATATTCCTTTAGTGCAGGCGGTGCGCGCGCACAGTGAATCTTTGCTGATTGAAAGCTGTGCGGTATTGTTCTTGCTCAATCAAGAAGCCAGTGGCGCCAAGAAAAAGGCTAAACCATCGGACAATGATGACGATGAAGCAGAGTACGGCCAGTCAAATAGTGATTATGATGACGAAGACGATGAAGATAGCGAAGAAGAAGGCTATTACGATCAATACGATGACGAGGACAGATAATGACAACCAGTCTGATTGAGATTACCGCAGCGGAAATCAAACAGCTCGCCGATGTAGAGCCAAAGCAGGCCAGTAAGCGGTTTGAGATCATCGCCAACACCATGACAGACGAGCAGTTAGTGGAAGTGATTGAGCACATGGATATCGTCACCCTGACTCAAATTAATAGTCATCATGACATCTCTTGCCCGTCAATCATGTCTGAGCTCATGAGCCCTGAGCAAATTCGCGACATCGTTTGTCAGCAGCCCTTGTACTGGGAAGAGCAAGTTAAAACCAACGCCGATGAGCTTATTGCCCATACATTCGAGTTTTTAACCTATTTAATTCGTATTCAAGAAAGTGAAGAAAAACAAGCCGCTATTTTAGAATGTATCGCAGAAGATCCAGCGGGTTTGTTCTACTTGTCGATCCCTTTTATCGAGCTTATCTTAGCGCCGAGCGAATTTTCCGAAGACGGCGGCCGCGACGTTTATGATGATGAAGATGACGGCACCACTGTCGGTTACGATAGCTGGCATGCCACAGAAGAATCTCACAGCCTAGGCATTGACGACCCACGCAGTCTGATGGCGCTCATTCAAGAGCTGGCCCCAGAAGTCGCCAAGTCAATTAAGAACTTGCTTCGCAATGAAAGCTCTGGCTGGGAAATGATCATATCTAAGTTTGTTAATGAGTTAGTACTGCAAGCGAAAGAGAAAAACCAAGTGGCGGACGAATACGCTGAAGTTGATGATATGTTTAGCTTTTTAGATTAAGGACCCAGATATGCAACTCGCATTACGGGACCCCAATCAAGGCCCATATTTAACTAAAGTGCTGGCCTATGGCCAGAATGAAGAAAAACTAACTCAACAAGAGCTGACCCAAATCAAGGCCAAGGCCATCTTAATGAGCCTTAAACTTGCGGATAAGTTCTACAACAAGCACAAGATGCATTTGCTTGAACAGGCCGCCCACGATGTTATTGGCGTGGTAAGTATCGGCCTCATCTCCTTAACTGGAGACGAGCCTGCTATTTCATTGCCACTACTGCAAACTCCTGATGGCGTGCTTAAGTGTTTCCAAAAAGGCTGGAGTTTATTGACTCAAGCGAGCAAGCTTAACACCACAAAATCACTCTACGGTGATGTGAGTCAAAGCCTGCTTGAAAACGTCTCTAGCCCACCGGATATGGATGAATGGCAGGGCTGGCAAAGTTACTTAGACGCCTTAGCCGAGCACGATCGTCAGCAGGCCATTAGCGCCTTACTGAAGCAGTTTTATTTAACTTCAGATCACGATCCTCTTGATTGCCTCAACCTTGAAGCCGTATTGGCCGAAGCTGTGCTGTATCGCACCTTGTTTGCCGGCAGTGGTGTAAGGCAAGATCTTAAAAAGCGTTTAGGTAAAATTGAACTGGATGACGCCTGGTTTGATAGCGACTATTTAATGGCTCAAACTGACCAAGCCCTTGCACTATTGCCCCAGGAGTTAGCCGACATTATTCGCCAAGATTTAAGCAAGCATTACACCCAAGGCATGCTGCGCACCCTGCATTTTGCCAAAGGTTACCGCGAGCTACAGATGCAAGGCGCAAGTCCAGAAAAGCTCGAGCGATTTGAGCACAAAGAAGGCCTACACGGCTTACTTGGCTGGCCGCAATATTTAGACTTTTAAAAATGGCTAGACTGTTAAAAACAGCTAGATTGTTAAAAACGGCTAGCTCAGCAATGAGTTCAAAAATAGCGACCTCACTCAGGTCGCTATTTTTTTAGCTGTATTTTGAGCTTGAATATTTTCACGATCAAGGATCACGCTATCAAAGAACACAGCGACATATACCCAAGCCGCTTCAAAATGATCGTTTCAGAGCCCCCGTAGGATTATCCAGTGAATATACGACTAAAGGAGAAGTGAAAAAGCAAATTTCGCTGATATTATTAGAGTTGTTACACTAAATATTTTGAACTAGCACATTAAAAATGTACAGCTAAACAGGGAATGGAAAGTTGTCTATGACAAATATTGGGATTATTGGCGCAGGCCCAAGAGGGCTGAGTATATTAGAGCGGATAGTGGCTCTCTCTTTAAGTTATCAAGAGGAAAAGATTAATATTATTATTTTTGATCCTTACCTCCCAGGTTCTGGCTGCCATACTTTAGAACAGCCTGACTATCTACTCGTTAATACTGTAGCTGAACAGATTACTATGTTTGCAGATGACTCTGTAACGGAAGCTAAGAATGTGCTTTCAGGCCCAACATTTTATCAGTGATTGTGCGAACAAACCCCAGCCGAAGACATTCCATTAACTATTCATGCCGATGGTTATTATTCTCGAAAACTATTTGGAAAGTATTTAAACTGGGTATTTTATTATATTCAGGAATTTTCAAGTTCAGATCTCAATATCAGCTATATCCCTTTAGAGGTTATCGATATTGATAATAAATCTCATTCTTGGTCTGCTAAAACAGAAGATGGGAAATATCATTCACTGGATTATGTTTTTGTAACAACAGGGCATACAAAACCAAAAAAACCAAAAAAACCGGTAAATGATAGTGTTATTGAAATAAGAGATCCCTACCCGATCACTGATAAATTAACAGGGTTAAATAACAAACATACAGTTGCCATCAAAGGAATGGGATTAACAATGTGCGACGTAGTTGCAGAGTTAACTCAAGGTAGGAATGGCAAGTTTAATCGGGATAACAGCGGTAAATTAATCTATAGCCCGTCAGGTAAAGAACCTAATATTATCGCTTATTCTAGGGCTGGATTACCTTTATCTGGTCGTGCAATGAATCAAAAAGGCGCATCGGTTCAATATAAAGCTAAATTCTTAACTACAGCCAAAGTGAAAGAGCTTAGAAATAAAGGCGCTATCGACTTCCTACAAGATGTACTTCCGTTACTAGTCAGTGATATGGAATACGCATACTACGAGGCGTATATTACCGATAAACAAGGTACTATAGAGGCGAAAAAGTTTTGTAATAGTTATTTATTTTCTTCTACAGAAAAACGAGCCGAGTTAATAAATAGATTCGTTCAATTAGAAGACCGTTTTTCATGGCAAAGATTAATTACCCCAATACCTATGAGTATCCTTTCTTCTAAAGAAAAATACAGTAACTGGCTTAAGAAATACCTTGAAAATGATTTGTTTGAAGCTAAGCGTGGAAACCTTAGCAGTCCAATTAAATCTGCTAGTGATGTACTACGTGATCTTAGAGATATGATCCGTGACGTGGTTGATTATAAAGGTTTAACTGAAGAATCCCATCGCTGGGTAGATGCTATTTTTATCCCTATCATGAACCGCATTGCAGTCGGGCCACCAAAAGAACGAATTGAAGAAATGCTAGCATTGGTTGATAGTGGAATATTAAGTATTGATATGGGGCCATCCCCTAATGTGGCATTAAATTTGGAAACGGCGCAAGTCACGATTCAGTCATCAGTCTGGCCTGAGTATGAAAAAATAGCAGACGTCTTAGTCCACGCACAGATTTCGATGCATAGCCCTAAAGATGACGGCACTGAACTTTGGCAACAGTTACTATCTAAAGGGTATGCTCGATTATATTTCAACGGTAATTATCATCCCGGTGGGATCGATGTCTCGCACAATATGCAAGTCATCAATAAGGATGGAGCAACGCATACAAATATGTGGGCATTAGGCGTGCCTACTGAAGGTAATAAGTTTTATACTTTTATTGTCCCTAGGCCAGGGGTGAACTCCACCGCCATTGTTGATGCCGGAAAAGCCGTTAATCAACTATTTAGCGCTATAGCGCAGCAACAAGAGATCTCCTATGCCCAATAATCCTCTTTTAAACCGTTATAGTCTTGCAGGTTTAGCGGCTACGCTTATTGGCAATGGGATTGGCCGGTTTGCTTATATTGCCTTAATGCCTGCACTAATACAGGCAGGTTGGTTTAGTCAGAGCGACGCCTCCTATCTTGGGGTTGCCACTCTGATTGGTTATATCTTCGGTGCCCCTGCCGCCAACCTTTTAATCAAATATTTCACTGTCGGCCAGCTGATACGCACCTCGATGTTAGTCAGTAGCTTCAGCTATTTAGGCTGTGCATTTGAAGGAGCCCCTATCCTTTGGTTTTATGTATTACGCACTTTGGCCGGTGTAGCAGGCGCGATGTTAATGGTACTCGCTCCGCCGGCCATAATGAGGATGCACGACAGCAAGATAAAGGCGCGCATTAGTGGCGTCATTTTCTCAGGCATTGGTCTTGGCGCCATGTTATCGGGCACTCTGATCCCTTTGCTGATTTACCACAGTCTTGTTTCTGCCTGGCTTGGTATGGGCTTTGTTGCTCTGGGCGCGACGTTATTGACTTGGAATGCTTGGAGCGCTGTGGACACTTGGCTGATAAATCAAAATCTTAGTCAAACAAAGGGAGCGGCTTCATCTTTTAAAGATTTATCTAAACCTCAGGCGATGACACTTGCTTTAATATTATCGGCATATACGTTTAACGCTATTGGATATCTACCCCATACATTATTTTGGGTAGATTATATTGTACGTGAACTCGAAATGTCATTGCTAAGCGGCGGCCTTTACTGGGCGACATTTGGTATTGGCGCTGCAATTGGCCCCATCTTAACTGGCATGCTTGGGGATCGACTTGGGAGCAAGCGTTCACTCCTAATTGCATTTACGTTGAAAGCTCTGGGGGTATCCCTTCCCTTGTTAAGTACAGAGCCCATCAGTTTGTTTATGTCTTCTTTGCTAGTGGGGATATTTACGCCTGGTACTGTCACGTTAGTATCTACCTATACATTAGAATCTGTAGGCTATGGGTTACATACTAAAGCCTGGAGTATGATGACGTTATCCTTCGCTATATCACAAGGCGTTGTAGGCTATGCAATGGCATTTTATGCCACGACACTCACCTCTTACACTCTGTTGTTTGGAATTAGCGCATGCGCATTGTTTTTGTCAGTACTGTGTATCGCCTTTACCTCTCATAAACATGCTGAGATGACGGTTATCCAGCCCATATCATGAATAAAGTTAACGGAATAACTATGAATTTATACTTAAATGAAACATCGCCATTTTCCCGCGTAGTACTTGCGACCGCGCTTCTAACAAACACAAACAAGCTTAATATGGTCTGGGTTGATCCATGGCAATCCCCCAATGAACTCAGACGAGTGAATCCCTTTTGCACTGTTCCTGTGTTGGAATTAGCCGAAAGTACTGCGCTTAGCGAGAGTATCTGCATCTGTGAATTTTTAATCGCAACGGCAGCGAGCGCTAATACCGCCTCTAAAGCGGACACAAATGTTAGCATTGGGTTAGTGGGAGTCAATTATCACAATGCAGAAGATGTTGCAGTCATGGGGCTGGCTAAAACTATGATGGAAACCGCCTTTCGCACTGTCGCTTTGGGGCGATTTGTTGACGCCGAGAACCCACTCAGTGAGCGAGGTAAAGTCGGGCTAGCCCACAGCCTTAATAAATTAAATACCGATTTAAGCTCAACGCAAAAGGTGGGGTATTTCAAGACGACTCTTGCAAACTTATATTTAGCGATTGCCATCGAATATGTGCAATTTCGCCATAGCGATATTTTTAATGAGACAGCAAGACCCGATATAAAGGCTTTTCTTGAGCAATCCCCCTTTAAAGCCATATTAAATCGAGTCAACCTAGCCACACTGTCAATAAAGCCAGACTTTAAATCGCTTTAGCGCAAATGGTTAATTCCCGAATTCAAATAATGACTGATTTAACCAAGCTTTTACTGGGTCAACCCATTCAGGTCGCGGCCGATAAAATGCACCATGACCTTGGCCGGTACTAATGGAAACTTCATTAAAGCTTGTTACCTGTGGGCTTTGATCGATTAAGAACTGGCAAGACCTCACACTGTCTGAGGTTTCAAACATAGAATAAACGTGGCCATATAATCTTAACTCGGCGCCGTCTTTAATGTCTCTGGGGCAAGCCGCTAACAGCCCAATACGCACCTTGGGAGACTTAAGATAGTGCGATGCCTTAATTGTGATCACGCCGCCACGAGAGAAACCCAGCAAGGTGATATTCTCAGGCTTGACGCCTTTTTCTATCAGTAAATTCACATCTCTAACTAATTTCTTGGCAAACGCCTTCACCTCGGTATTCTTCGGCCTGTGGTAGGCAATCAAGTGATAACCATCATCGGCTAGCGCTTGCTTAATTTTGGGGAATTCATACTTGCCAAATAGCGGGCTAATGGGCGTAGAGTCATCGCCTTCAACAATTAAACCATGGGAATAAAATACGTATTTCTCGCTGGCATTAACCTTAGCAGGGAATTGTTCATAGATGTTCCCCGCAAAGCTAAGTGGCGAGAAAAGTAAACACAGGACGAGTAAATATTTGATAGCAAACTCCTTAACGGCTAACCCCTTTAAACGCGATTTTCTAAATTTAAGTGAATACTAAATTTAAGTGATTATTGAGGATTTATTAGTGTTATTGAAGAAAGAGTTCTTCCGTTTTTGCTTCGCAACACTCCCTTTAGTTAATCAAATACTAAGAAATATTCTGGTTAATCATCCACTAAGCCTTGTTCCTCCCCTTATCTTGAGTAATTCTTGTCATCCTAGGCTCAACCCTCTGGCACTAAGTTTAGGCCTGATGCTTGGTTTCAGATGCGATGATGCCATCATCATTATCTTGCCCATCATGACGGCTTGCAGAGCCATTTAGTGAGTGCCTATCCTGAGTAGCGGGCGGTGCGAATAATATTTTTAAGCGGCGGCTTAAGCTTAAGTTAGCACTGAAGGCTTCGGCGAACATATCGCGCCATTCGCTAAACGTCACTTTAATGGGGTTGAAGCTATTTACGGGTTTAGTGATGCCGTACTCCACGGTTTCGACTTCTTTTTCATAGGTGCCAAACAAGCGATCCCAAATGATCAAAATGCCGGCATAGTTTTTATCTATGTACTGCGGGTTGCGGCCATGGTGCACCCTGTGGTGAGACGGTGTATTGATTATCCACTCAAGCGGCCCTAAGGATTTAACTGCCTGGGTGTGGACAAAGAACTGTAAACCCAAGTTCAGCAGTACCACAAATATCACCCAGTTAGGGTCAAAGCCAATAACGACTAAAGGCAACCAAAATACCCACATACCCGCTAAGGGATACATTAAGGATTGCCTAAAGGCAGTGCTAAAATTCATGTTCTCAGAGCTGTGGTGCACTACGTGGGCCGCCCACATCCAGCGAATTCTATGACTGGCACGGTGGAACCAGTAGTAGCAAAAATCTTGCGCTACCATCAAGAGTAAAAACGCCTGCCAATTCATGTCTATATCGAATAATCGCCAATCAAACAAGCTGAGGTACACACTGGCAACGAGTAGCCCTGTGAGTAAGTCGGCGCCTTGGTGCATGCCGGCTAATACAAAATTACAGGCCACTTCCGCGGGGCGATACTTAGCGCTATTAGGCAGTTTATTGCCTCTGTCCCCCCACAACCATTCAAATAAGATGCACACAAAAAACACTGGCGCCAGCGCCAGCAGCAGTAATTCCGGGTGTTCGACCAAGGCCGAAAAACTAAAATCCATTATCTTTATCCATAGTTGTTATTATTTAGGGAGCCTTGGTTAATTTGGTTGTTTTGCCTTAATTCGGTTCGGCTTACATTCAAGGCCATTACCACTTAGCAAAGTGATCTTCGGTAAGGCCTAAGTGGTTACTTAAGTGATATCTAACGCCGTTGCCATCAATGATATCGCCGCTGAAATAGCCAATATTTTGCCTGAAATTACTCTTGAGAAAACCGAGGTTTATCTTCTCTTTACGGCAATTTAGCGCCCTAAAGGTTAAATCGACTCTGCCATCCAAAGTATTAATTTGCCAATAATCTGGACTCAACTGACGGTTAAATTCAAAGTTAGCGGCGCCAAGGAAGTGACGCTCGCCATTGATCCACATGACGTTTTCGCTATTGCCCGTTTCATTAACCCCTGCAGCCAAATTGAGCCCTAACTTTCCTTGTGGCAATTGCGCATTGATACTGGCCCAGCGCCAACTGGTTTCTCGGCGCATAAAGCCGGCTGAAAAGTCATAGCTGGCTAAGGCTAAATTAAGCGGTTGCGGCTCGTGTTTAATGGTCAATTTTCCGTGAACGGACAAGGCATTGTGCTTTTGAGTGTAAGTCCAGCCACTGTAGGCCGTTGGCGTACACATGCTCATGGGTAAGCTTAATGCAGGTGGTGTCAGGCTAAGCTCGGCTTGAATATCAGCAGAGTCGATGCTGAGTTGCCATTGGCCTTCATGCACTTTAAATTCAATGCGATTTTTAGCAAATTTGATGTGAGTGGTGCCAAATTTTGGCGATGGCGCCATCTTGTAGCCCATGGAGAACGGCTTTAAAGATTTTATTTCGGTTAATTGATTTTTTTCAACATCATAGAGGTAGCAAAAACTGCTGCCCACATAACGGATCCCCGCGATAGCCACCCCAATAATATACCTAGGGGTGATGATATTAACGAATTGGAATTGCTTGTAATCAAAATATTTTTTGAGCCATGACGCCCGCTTGTCCATCTCATCAAAATAGACAAACTGCTTAACCCCAAGGGACTCTGGAATACCATCAAACTGACCATACTGAGCCTGTCCTTCGGCATTAATAAGATTAGCAGGGGCGAGCTGTGGTAACAGGGGTTGCATATTTAGGTCCATGTAAAGATTTAACAACTTGGCAATAACTTAAAGTATTAGCCCTAAATGTCAATGATCTTATTGCGATTCAGAGCGGCTGATGACGATGAATGTTTTTAAAAAACATGATTAAAAACATTGATTAATGATTTATCAATACAAGATCCCCCCCAAAAGCCTTAGCCTTAGAGCTTGAGCTAAAAAGCGGCTAATTTAGCGTCGGCAAAACTGGCAAGCTGGCAGATTTCTGGTATTCTGGTGCTACTCTTCACGACTCAGTAGAACTTATGAAATCAATCACTTCGCTATTTATTACTCTAATATTGCTATCAGCTTGCGCCAGTAAAGGCCCGACTCATATCGCCCTAAACCCAACCTTACCTCAAGTGAGCCAGCAAACAGACTCAGTAATATCACTGATGCTAAACACAGTTGATAGCCGCAGCGATGCCACTGTAGTGCGTTTTATTGAAGATGAAAAAGTCATGCGTACGGTATCTT
This sequence comes from Shewanella sp. SR44-3, assembly GCF_014163735.1. Lineage (GTDB taxonomy): Bacteria > Pseudomonadota > Gammaproteobacteria > Enterobacterales > Shewanellaceae > Shewanella. The sequence goes on along the minus strand of NZ_JACJDV010000005.1, from coordinate 25,332 downwards.
TAGGTGAGCCTATCGCCAGACAGTTAAACCAAATTTATCGCCAAGGGATGACAAAATCGGGCTACCAAATTGATCCCAGTGCCACTAATTCAGTGCAGTTTCAGGTCACCCACCTTCAAAGCGATGTTATAGACACAACGTTTGGTTATGACACCAAGACCCGCATCACTGTCACAGCGCTGGCTAAAAATGCGCAAAAGACCTTAACCAAAAAATACAATATCAGAGGTTCAAACGAAGGCGCGTTCAGTCCAGACTTTGCCACCTTAGAACTTGAATTTAACAAGTTACTTGGTGAGTTGAATCAGCAAATCTTAAACGATCCAGAATTACACCAGTTTTTACAGCAATAAAATAAAGGATTAACGCCATGTATAAATGGATAAGTTTAGCCATTGCACTGTTACTCAGCATGAATGCGCAAGCCTTGGATATTCAACAAGATACCTTGTACCCTAAGGTCGAATTTGAAACCAGCATGGGCAAAATTGTGGTCGAACTTGATCGCACTCGCGCACCCATTACTGTGGATAATTTTCTCACTTACGTGGTGAAAGGTGAATATAACAACACCTTATTTCACCGCGTAATTGCTGATTTTGTGGTGCAAGGTGGCGGCATAACCCCAAATTTTGCTGAAATCCCGACACGGGATTTTATAGTCAATGAATCAGGCAATGGCTTGTCAAATTCCATTGGCACTCTGGCCATGGCCCGAGATAACGATCCTCACTCTGCCAATAGCCAGTTTTACTTTAATGTCGCCGATAATAAAAAACTCGACCCCTCTAAACGTCGCTGGGGGTATGCAGTGTTTGGTGAAGTTATCGAAGGTATGCAAGTGCTTGAAGCCATGGCATTAGTGGAAACCCAATTAAATCCTAAGCTGAATTGGCCCGATGTCCCTGTGACACCAATTGTATTGAAATGGGCAAAGCTGCTGCCTCGCCAATAACCAATATTAACGATTAGGCGGTAACTAACACCTTTGGCTCATTTTAACCACGCCTTTTCAGCGGTAAAGTGAGCTAGCTTTATTACTCGCATTTCAAACATCAATGCCAGGCACACAGCGAATTTTCCTGCATAAATAACCCGTTAAAATTGATTAATGAGAATTGTTCAACTTTTGTTGCAAGTGGACTAAAACTCAGCTAAATTAATTGAGTGTTCAATTTATAACCGTGGAATAACAAGGACGATAAGTTATCCGACTGTTATGTATGAAGTTATATTTCAGTAAAGCCAGTGACCGTTTTTTGAGTAAATACTCCAATTAACAGTTATACTCACGTAGTAGACGCACTCTTGTTACGCTTGAATCCTTTAACCCAATTGGGTTAGTGCCTTGTTCAGTCATTTGCAATTTTGCTGGCATAACAAGGTAAAAGCAAAATGAGCGATAAGCATTAGAATGCGCCGTTTCGAGTTTTACAGACCTTTACTATTGTTGCACCTAAAACAATAACAACTATCAAGGATGTAGACATGATAACGCCCAATGATTTTATCGAAACCAAAGCTCCACAACTTGCCTACTACGGCAAAGCTTTTCTAGACAACCAGCTAGATTATGAAGAAGTTAAGCTCTATATGTGGGATGTACTAGAAGAATGGCAATGCGTTAATTATGCTCACCAGTCAAAATCCACTCAGCTTACAGTTTTACAAACCCAAACCGAGACAGATACTGAAAAAGTGTTCTGGCATCTGTTAAATTGTTTTGATACTTGGTCTGAAATGATGATCCGTGGTAATCAGTACCTTAGGCAGCAAGTCAACGAGTGTTGTGACTACATCAACCTTGGTGGTGAAATGCCGCAAAACTGCGTCGGAGTTCGCCCCTAAAGCCTACTCGCCAATGAGTTGATATCTAGGATATGCCTGTTTATCAGCGCATATCCTTTTTATTGTCTCGCAAATTCAGATAATAAGCATGACTTAAGCGATTTCAAAGCTTGAACCATTTCTCGTCCCCCCTTAAGCTAAGGGCCTTGTTACCTTAGCGCATTCGCACACTCAATTATGAACCAGTTTTTTAGCGCCTCAATCGATGCCTTGCGTGTTTATTATCATAAACGTGTGCTGACTTTACTCTTGCTGGGGTTCTCCGCCGGCTTACCGCTGATGCTGGTCTTTTCCACCCTAAGCTTTTGGCTTAGAGAAGCAGGTGTTGACAGGGCCGCTATTGGCTATTTCAGTTGGATAGCCTTGGCCTATGCCTTCAAATGGGTCTGGTCCCCCTTAGTGGACAGAATGTCATTGCCCTTATTGACCCGCTGGTTTGGCAGACGCCGAGGCTGGATGCTGTTTGCGCAACTGTTACTGGTACTGGCGATATTAGGTATGTCAGTCAGTGATCCCTTGGAAGATTTAGATAAATTAGTCTGGTTTGCCCTGATGCTGGCTTTCGCTTCTGCCACCCAAGATATTGTTATTGATGCCTTTAGAATTGAGTCCGCACCAGAGAAAATGCAAGCGGCCTTAGCTGCGGCTTATCAAGTGGGTTATCGCAGCGCTATGATTGTTGCTACAGCCGGTGCTCTTACCATAGCCGCTTGGGTGCAACCTGGGGATGACACTTACAACTTGGAAGCATGGCAAACCGCCTACGCCATCATGGCGGGCCTTATGGGTATTGGTATATTAACCACGCTATTGAGCAGAGAGCCCCTTGTTGATACCAAGGAAGCCGATGCCACAGAAGATGCCTTAAGGCAGCGCTTAAGTGATAAATACCCTAGACCAATCGCGGCAACTCTATCATGGGTTTACACCGCCAGCGTATTACCATTTTTGGATTTTTTCAAACGCTATGGCAAGAGTGCCATACTGATTTTATTACTGATTTCATGCTATCGTATTTCCGATATTGTGATGGGTATTATGGCTAACGTCTTCTATGTGGACATGGGCTTTAGCAAGGAAGAAATTGCCTTTGTCAGTAAAGTTTATGGTTTAATCATGACTTTAGTGGGCGCTGCGTTTGGTGGGATGCTATTAGCCCGCTACGGCACCATGAAAATCCTGTTTTTAGGTGCCTTACTGGTGGCGCTAACCAATTTACTGTTCGCTTGGCAAGCCATAGTGGGTTACGACGTCAGCTTGTTAACCTTAGTCATTTCTATCGATAATTTCAGTGCCGGCATCGCCACAGCTGCTTTTATTGCTTACCTTTCAAGCCTGACAAGCTCAGGCTACAGCGCCACTCAATATGCCTTGTTGTCATCGATTATGTTGCTGTTCCCTAAATTTATTGCTGGGTTTTCTGGAGAATATGTGGATGCCTTCGGCTACGTTAATTTCTTTGTCGCCGCCAGTATCATTGGGCTTCCGGTGCTCATTTTGATTGCATTATTGCAAAGGAGAAACCGCTTAGCTGAAGGGGGGGGGAAGCCAAACCTTTAGCAACAAAGACAGAAATTGAATAACAAAAAAGGGCAAACTTAAGTTTGCCCTTTTTCATTTAAAGAAAAGTGCTATCAGTCTCTGAAGTTATTAAACTGAAATGGCTGCCCAAGTTCAGATTCTTTAGCAAGGCGCATCACAGCTTGTAAGTCATCACGCTTTTTACCTGTCACTCGCACAGTATCACCCTGAATAGCAGCTTGAACTTTAATCTTACTGTCTTTTATCTGCTTAACGAGCTTCTTGGCGACTAGGCTGTCGATGCCTTGCTTAAAGCTGACCTTTAAAGAAAAAGTCTTACCACTGTGGACGGCTTTATCATCGACTTCCATTGATGAAGGATCCACATCGCGCTTACTAAGCTGAATACGCAAAATATCCACCAATTGGCGGCATTGAAAATCATCTTCCGCCTTGAGGGTAACCACAAAGTCTTTGTGATCTATCTCGGCGTCTTTGCCCCTGAAATCGAAGCGACTGCTTAACTCTCTGCGAGAGTTTTCGACCGCGTTACGTAATTCTTCTTCGTTGACTTCAGAAACGATATCCATAGATGGCATAGCTGTTGCTCCTTCGATATTTTGCTCAAGTTTACCATCGTCACGAAAAAGTGGCAGCTTAGCTGAAGAATAAAACAATAATTATCGGTATTTAGGTGACTTTAGGCGGTAGTTTTTTTATGATTGGCGCACACTTTTTCGCTAACAGGCTGTTTAGATAGTTGACGCTATGACGTATAAATTATTTTTCAAGCTAGCATTAGCTGCTGCCGTCATCGTCATCAGTTATTTGGTCTTCTCAAAACCTAATTATTCTCAATCTTTTGCCCACATGGATAAGGTGGGTCATTTTGGCAGTTTCTTCTCTTTGGCGATATTGACCCATCTGGCATTTAAACCGCGCTGGTTTACCATGGTGGGGATTTTAGCCTGCTATGCCATCTTAATTGAAGTGATTCAATCACATTTACCCTACCGCAGTGCGTCTATGGGTGATGTGGCAGCAGATCTTGCCGGCATTGCCGCCTTCTTTATAATCAGTTGGCTGAGGCACAAATACAAGGCCAGTATCCGTCGTAAAGCCGCTAGTGCCAAAGAGTCAGACAGCTAACCATGAGTTCCTCCATTGAGGATATGTCTCAAGCGCCACATATTGCTTTATTAGGCGTCGGTGCCGTTGGTCAATTGATATGCCATCAACTCAGCTCTGTGGGCAGCGAAATACTGTTACTGACTCGCAGCAAGTCAGGCTTACAAACACTGACTTACCACCCTATTTCGAATGCCGATACTAATGTCAGTGCCTATACGACGATCTCACATCAGTATCACTGCCAAGCAATTGAAGCCGTCACGGTGGAACAGCTTGCTAATATCAGGCTCTTGATTGTGACCACTAAAGCTTATCAAGTGGTCGAGTTAATTAAGCCATTGCTAGCAATACTCAGAGCCGATTGTCACCTTGTATTACTGCATAATGGTATGGGGCCTCATTTAGCATTAAGCGCCATGCTAGCTCAATATCCCAATATAGGCTTAAGTTTAGCGACCACCTCACAAGGTGCGCTGCGGCTCTCTCAATGGCAGGTTAAGCACACAGGCGCCGGCCTAACTCACTTAGGTCACAGTTTTGGCAAGCCTATGGCTGATAACTATCGGCAATTACTGCTTAAGGCGATACCCAATAGCCATTGGCAAGATGACATTATCAGCAGTCTATGGCAAAAACTGGCGATAAATTGTGCCATTAACCCACTTACCGCCATTCATCAGTGCCAGAATGGTGCGCTAGCTGCACCTCAGCATCAAGACACTATTCGCGCGCTGCTTTTAGAGCTAATTCCAGTTGCCAAGGCCCAAGGGGTTGAACTTGAATTTGCTAGCTTGCTTGAAAAAGTGAATCAGGTCATCAGCCTCACAGCGCAGAATTACTCCTCTATGTACCAAGACATTGCCCATCATAGGCCCTCTGAGATAACTCAGATCAATGGTTATGTCAGCCAAAGTGCTCAACAACATGGCCTACAGACGCCGCACCATCAGGCCATGCTTAATGCCATCAAATCACTAGAGACAGCTAACAGATTAAGCGCTTTAAGCCGTTAACTCTTTAAGTGCTAACAAGGCTTGCTCACCTTGGCGACTTGGGACAAAAATATGATCATGATAATAGGCGGCGATAACATTAGCACTAATACCTTTTGAGGTCAGTTTAGTGGCCACTGCAGCGGTTAAGCCTACGGCATCTAAACTCGAATGCACGGTTAATGTTAGCTGCTTAAAGCATTGTTCAAATGCTAAACCCGCTTCACTGGCCGCCGCTTTAGTCAGTACTAAGGTCAAGCCTTCGGCCTCTATAAATGTCGCTAAAGGGGCTAAGTACATATAAGCTTCAAGCGTTCCCTTCACGCTGCAAAATACAAACTCCCCTTCCATAAGCTCAGGCTTCATTGAGGCCAATAATTGAGGTAACTCAGTCATTCCGCTCATTAATCATTCTCCAATTTTATTTAAACACTCTGACGTTATAGAGTATCGATTAGCCTCTCACGGCCAAGGTCATCATCACTGGAGCATGGTCGGTACTCATCTTGTCTCTTTCATAATCTGGCCGCACTAAGTGACGGTCAAAAGTTTGATAATCAATCACCTCACCCAGACTGGCATTTTGACTAGCATCAAATTCGCTGGACACTAAAATGTAGTCAAGTACAGAACCTGTATTACCAAAATAATGGGTCGAGGCACGCTGCCACTGATTTGGGCAGGGGCTTAAACTGGAACTTGGACTTAAACTGATATTTTCTTCATCATCTTCATGAAGGCTTGATTCAAACTCATCTTGTAGCAGATTTTGATTCAGTTTGGCGCCATGGCGATACAAGTCATAACTGTCAAACAAGCAAAAATGATTCAACGCTTGAGTGAGCTGCACCTCAAACATGGCCTTGAGTTTTTTATCTTCAATATCAGCGCGGTATACTTGTTTTGGATTAACTCTAAAGGCTTCCAGTGCTGAGCTTGATAGGCTGTCGTTAAAGTCCCCCATCAATACCATCGGCAAAGAGGTGTTTTGCCGGCGCAACATGATTTGATGAAACAATAATGCGGCTTCCGTGGCCCGCTGTAAATTAGAGGCCACTCGCCCCAATGCTTGACGCGCCATCAGATCGGCGCCGCCGTCTAACTCGGTTTCAACTTCACGACCTTGACCAAGATCGTTACGTTTAGATTTAAGGTGCACCACATACACATCACAGCGGCCAATTTGTGGTAAGTCTATGGTTGCACGCAGCGGCTTACGGCTAAAACTAAAATCTGCCACCACCCCAATATGCTGACATAATTGCGGCGCACTTTGCACTAATGCCATTTCCACGATAGGAAAACGTGATGCCAGTGCCACGACTGGGCTTTTATACACATAATCGCCCATAAGCTCAGGGGTATCGAGTACCGCAAAATGGGGGTAGCCTAGCGATGCCATTAAGGATTGCAGTTCATCTGGGCTAAACACTTCTTGAAACCCTATGATGTCGGGTTGGTTTTCTTCAAAAAACGCTTCAAACCAGCCAAGCTTCTTCGCCCATTGTTCATGGCTATAGATATTTTCAAAATCATAATAGGCATCTGGCGGCGCGATAAAGTTAAACAGATTAATGCTCGCAATGCGTATTGTCTCATGGTAACTATCCATACTTTTTGTCAACGAGTTGTCTGTTTTTATCACGAAAATCCCTACTGAGTTAACACGCTACAAAGGTCTAAATATCTAGTCTTTCTTTCTGGTGTAGCTTTTTATTTATGAATCGAGTAATACCATTGGTTTTCTTAATTTCAAGCAAAGGTAAATTAAAGCGTTTACGTTCATTATTGACCAAGACTAATGGCATGTTACTCTCGCAAAAAAGCGCAAATTGTTCTAAATAAATCCTTGAATATGCTCCTTCTGCCAAAGTCATGGGCTCCTCTAAATCTAATCTTTTATGTTTAACCCAAGGCTCTAACGCATACCAAGTTGATAAATACATTGGTCCCCAAATATTCATAAAATGATTTCTAGAAATAAGGTTATGCAATGCCATGTAGCCAATACGCTGTAATTTCACGCTCACCTCTTGTGCGGCAGCGAGTTCATCGTCCGTCCACTGAACGGCGTATTCTAATAGATGAGCATCAGCACAATCACAATAAGGTTGTTTTTTATGGGCATCAGTTAACACTCTAATTTTAGGCTTAAGTAAATCCATATCCGACATAGCCCAACGCAGAATATCTGCATCCCGTGACAATGTTGACTCACGAATATTCTTGGAACCTTGATAAAGACCCATTAACATAAAGGCCGTTAAGATAAGCATGAAAAAACTAATAACTGTCGATACTGCTGTCCAGTCGATGGTAGATAATTGAATTTTAATCTGATCAAACATGATTGCGATCCCTGAGTATATTTGTGATCTCGAGTGTAAAATAGTGTGCATAAGTATTATGCCATGGGCTTCCTTTCTGCCCATAAGCTGAACGAGCATTTTTATCAATTAATAATAGAAATAAAGTTGAAAACTCAAGATGATAAAACTTAAAGGCATTATTTTCGATCTCGATGGTACTTTGGTGACCTCGAGCTTAGATTTCAGCCTCATTCGACAACAAATTAACTGCCCTGAGCAGCTCGATGTGTTGGTATTTGTTGATACATTAACCTGCGTAAAAACAAAAGCTCATGCTAACAATGTCATTGCTTGGCACGAGCAACAAGATGCCCTTAGTGCTCAAGCACTGCCAGGAATGACAGACTTGTTTGACGCTTTAGAAAAAGCTCAACTCCCTAGCGCAATCGTCACCCGTAATAGCCAAAGCGCCAGTGCACTTAAGGTGTCAAATAACCGTATTCCAATCCAACTGGTGCTGACCCGTGAAGATTATCCGCCTAAGCCTGCTCCCGATGCGTTACTTGCCATCGCGAGCCTTTGGCAGCTTGAACCGCAATCAATCCTCTATGTTGGTGATTACCTTTATGATATTCAAGCAGCTTTTAATGCTGGGATGCAAAGCTGTTTTATTAATCATGGCCGCGAGAGCGCCTATCAAGCTCAAGCTGACTTAGTCATCACCCACTTAGATGAATTAACGGCTCTACTTAACTCCCTTGAGAATAATTAGCTCCCTTGAGAATAAGTTAACCAGCCCTTAGGGCTAAAATTTCGTTTAAATCTAGTGGCTTATCATATTTCACAAAGGCGGACGTTTGCTCTTCGATGGCTAAAATCGACATTCTGTCTGCAAGCTCATTACCTTCGATGCCCACGTGCGCGGCCACATGTTCAAGTCCAAGTCGTGTTTTAAGTTCATCAAATAATTCGTGAGCTAATTTTATGATCTCAAGATTGGCTATCTCGCCACCCTTCCTGCTCCAACCTTTGGCTTTCCAGCCATAGGCCCATTCAGTGATGCACTTAATGCTGTATTGAGAATCACTAAAAATCTGCACCTTATGGCCTGCATTAAGCTTAGTTTTGGCAATCAATAAGGCTTGGTAAAGAGCATTCAACTCAGCAGTATTGTTCGTGCCGTTGGGGTGATATAAGCCATACCAAAGTTCACTGAGTTGGCCTTTATGGTAAAGCGCCAGTCCAGAACCAGCTTTTCCTGGGTTTGGCTCACAGCCGCCATCGGTATAAAGCACAATATCAAGGTTCTCAAGCTCATTGTGGACAGAGGTCCTGTTGCCTTTACTTGATGAAGCACTTTTGGGCACAGTTTTAGCCCCTACGCCAATGCTCACCTGTGGCGATTTTGCAAATGCAGCTTTCGCTTGCGCTTCCGTGGGGAAGGATTTGTATTTAGCCTGAGGAAACTTATCTACCGAGCGTTTAGTCTGATCCCAACTGGTAAAAATACCTGTTTCACGCCCAGACCAGACCACATAATACTTTTTAGCCATAAAACTCATCTCTTTGATTGTGCCAATCATTAACCCCTATGGTCACAGGCAAAAGCACTAGGATCAATACAATCTTATTGAAAACCCAAAAATAATAATGCCGAGCTTATGGAGTAAGCTCGGCATCGTTTTTAAAAGTGTAAACCGTTAAATTTATAGGTTCACAGGCCCATCAATATCGGAGTAATTAACGCTACCAGAACCGGCATTCTTAACCGTCAACCCTTTAGCATGCTTCACATTAATGCTGCCAGAGCCATCATTGATCACCACCAGTCCTTGAACATGTTCGATATTTATACCACCAGAGCCATCTTTTATAGCCACATTTCCAGCGGCTTTGTTGATATTGATGCTACCCGAGCCATCTTCAATAGCCAGATCACCGCCGACGTTCTCAAGGTTGATGCTGCCAGAGCCATCCACCAAGGCTATATTACCTTGATTGGCTTTTATGCTGATGGAGCCTGAGCCATCCGTAATAGCAAGATCCTTGCCGCCATCGATGGCGATGCTGCCTGAACCATCATGAATTTTGATATCCGCCATCATAGCGTCAATCTTGATAGAACCTGAGCCATCTTTAATGTCTAGTACCATGGCCGCAGGCATGCGCACCATCAGGTCGATATAGGGCGATTGATCAAAATTGTACTCAGTCACTACCTTAGCGATAAGCTCGGCGCGATCGCTGTTTTTATTTAAACTAAGCTCAATTTCTGTGTCGTCATAGGCGTACACATTCGCCACCAGCTCAATCTCTGCTAAGCCTTCTACTCCCTGGATTTCAAGCTTGCCCGCGCCGGTTTCGGCCTTTAAGGTGCTTAACTCACTAGCACTGAGCGATAGCCTTTTTTCACTCATAATAAGCTCTGAGTCATCACTAAATATAGAAAGGTCACTTTGCACCTCAAACGAGGGACCGTAGATAACAATACCGCCAAGAATGGCCACGGCTAATAATTTTGAACGTAGATTCATGAGATTATTCCTTTAATTAATTCCCATACTAGGCGGGAGTCTTGAGTCGTTACCTTAGCATTAATGGCAATGACAACCACAATGGCAAAGCCTGAGTAACCAACATTATGCGCAGCACAGTGCGACTGTGCGTACAGCATCAAAGCTAGTGCTAAAAACAATGTAGAAAATAATGCAGAAAACAGGCCAAGTTAACGAAAAAGATAAGTCTTTGTATTTTTAGAGATTAGTTAAGCATGGCAATTTAGCTTAATCTTAATTATGGGACTAAGTTAACAAAAAGTGGTTAAATTCACCATGGCTAAACAAGATTTATATATCTTAAGGGGGATTAACGTTTTAAATAAAGAACTCAAGGCGCTAGTATAACAAGCGCACTAATACTCTTATCAATCAGTGACTGAATAAGCCCTCCCCAACACACTAAAAGGACGTAGTTTTTAAGCTTATGCAAACTCCCTCTATCCAAACCATCTCTATTTTAGTCGGTTCAACCAACCCAGTTAAAATCAACGCGGCTAAAACGGCTATCGAACAGTACTTTCCCCAAGCCAAGGTTCAGTGCAGCGGAATGCACGCTCCTTCATTAGTGCCAGAGCAGCCGATGACCGAAGCCCAAACTCGTTTAGGCGCCATCAATCGTGCCCGTTATTGCCAGCAACAAGCACTGGCGGATTTTTATGTGGCCATAGAAGGCGGCGTAGATAACTTTGAGTACGGCGCAGCGACTTTTGCTTATATGGTTATTCTGCATAAAGATAAACAGTCCATAGGCCGCAGCGCTCAACTGCCCCTGCCCAGTAATGTCTATCAGGCACTAGTCGCTGGGGAAGAATTAGGCCATGTGATGGACAGGCTATTTAATACCGATAATATTAAGCAAAAAGGCGGTGCTATCGGCCTATTAACCCAAGGTCTTGCTAGCCGTGAAGGCAATTATACCCAAGCCTTAGTGCTCGCCATGGCGCCGTTAATCAATGAGGATTTTTTCAATGACAACCCAGTTGCAGACTGACGAGCCAGCTTTGAATGACAGGACTCATGCACCTAATATTCGCAGCCTCACGCCACTTGATGATGCTGCAATTGCCGCCGTTATTCGCGCGGTTTCGGCGCAATATGGCCTCACGGCTGATAAAGGCTATGGGGTTGCCGATAAAACATTGGATACTTTAAGTGTTGTTTATCAAGCCAATAACGCTCATTACTGGGTTATTGAATATCAAGGAAGCATCTGCGGCGGCGCTGGCATAGCACCACTTGCGGGGCATTCCAAGGTATGCGAGTTACAAAAAATGTACTTCATGCCCGCTATCCGTGGTTTGGGCATGGCTAAGCGTCTATCCGCACAGGCAATTGATTTTGCTAAAAAATCAGGTTACAGCAGTATTTATCTTGAGACCACGGCAGTGCTAGTTGAAGCTTTAGCCTTGTACCAAAAGCTTGGCTTCGTGCCCTGTGAGCATTTAGGTGAAACTGGCCACGATGCCTGCGAAATCGCCATGAGACTAGAGCTAGATTGACTGGACTGAGTTGAATTGAATTGAACTGAGCTGAGTTAAATTGAGTTGAGCATTATTCAATCACTCACACAGCGTTTTATTTTTGCCACTTTGCAACACTGCCAAAGCTTGCTAGCCTCAAGCTATCTCTATTCCGTAGGAGAAATAAATGGAATATCAACGCATTGCTCATTCAAGTCTTGAAGTCAGTAAAATTTGCCTTGGCACCATGACTTGGGGTGAACAGAATACAGAGGCTCAAGCCTTCGAACAATTAGACTATGCCATCGGCCAAGGTATTAACTTCATCGATACTGCCGAAATGTATCCTGTGCCCCCCAAAGCTGATACCCAAGGGGAGACAGAACGCATTCTTGGGCGCTACCTCAAAGCTCAGGGCAATCGAGATGATCTCATCATAGCGACCAAGGTAGCCGCCCCTGGTGGAAAAGGCGATTATATTCGCCCAAAGATGGCGTTGGATTGGTGTAACATTCACCAAGCGGTTGATGACTCACTTCAACGCTTGCAGATCGACACCATAGATTTATATCAAGTGCATTGGCCGGATCGTAATACCAACTTTTTTGGCCAAATGATGTATGAAGATCAACAAGATGAGCAGTACACTCCCATCTTAGATACCTTAGAAGCATTAAGTGAAATCGTCCGCCAAGGCAAAGTTCGTTACATAGGGATTTCAAACGAAACCCCTTGGGGCTTTATGAAATATTTAAAGCTGGCAGAAAAACACGATTTACCAAGAATAGTTAGCGTGCAGAATCCTTATAACTTACTTAACCGCAGCTATGAAATTGCCATGTCTGAAATCAGTCACAGAGAAGAAGTCCCGCTACTGGCTTACTCTCCATTGGCCTTTGGCGCATTAACGGGTAAATATGAAAAAGGCCAATGGCCAGAAGGCGCTAGGCTTACTGTCTTCAAACGCTTTGCCCGCTATAACAGCACGCCAATGGCACTGGAAGCCACCCAAGCTTATGTGGATTTAGCCCGTGAGTTTGGGTTATCACCGGCACAGATGGCCCTAGCCTTTGTTAATAGCCGTAAATTTGTCGCAGCCAACATCATAGGCGCCACAAATTTACAGCAGCTAAAAGAAAACATCGACAGCCATAAACTAAGCTTATCTAGTGAGCTTATAGGGCGTATCAATGAATTATCTGACCTTTATCGCTTTCCATGTCCTTAAGGCAATACTGAAATAATAGGCTAAACTCAATATCGTCCACACAGACCTTGCAATGGGCATCAAGATCGCTGAAGATCTTGATGCCTTTTTATTTTATCAAGATAGACACACGCCTTTATGAGTCAAGCATCGAATAATTCAGACACAGCAGCAAACATCAGCCAGTGGCGCCACCAAAACATACGTGAGCAATTTCCGCTATTAGCTCAACGCTTCGATGCCATGCCTCTGTGCTACCTTGATACAGCCGCCACCAGCCAAAAACCACAAATAGTCATAGATGCCATGCAGCGCTATTATCAGCAAGATAATGCCAATGTGCACAGGGCAGCCCATAGACTGTCTGCTCGGGTAACCAGCCAATACGAAGCTGTACGCCACAAAGTCAGGCAGTTTATTCATGCTAAGCGCCTTGATGAAATCATCTTTACCCATGGCACTACAGAATCCATCAACATGGTGGCCTTTGGCTTAAGCGGTACGTTATCTAAAGGGGATATAATCCTTATCGATACCGCAGCCCATCATGCCAATATCGTTCCTTGGCAAGAGCTTGCAAAGCGCACTGGCGCAATTATTAAAGCCATCCCTTTGGATAAACAATGCCAAATAGACATCAGCGCCTATGAAGCGTTACTGACTTTAAGGCCTAAAGTAGTGGCCCTATGCCATGTTTCCAACGCTTTGGGAACATTGAATCCAGTCAAAGACTTAGTCAATAAAGCCAAACACTATAATGCTCTCACCTTAGTGGATGGCGCGCAGGCCATCGCCCACATGTCAGTGGATGTTGATGACTTAAACTGTGATTTTTATGTGTTTTCTGGGCACAAAATGTATGGCCCAACCGGTGTAGGTATTTTATATGGCCGTTTTGAAGTATTAGATAGCCTAAGCCCCATGATGACAGGCGGCGAAATGATAAAAACCGTAAGCTTTACTCATACCGAATTTGGTGAACTGCCTAATCGCTTAGAGGCTGGCACGCCAGCTATCGCTGAAGTCATTGGGCTTGGCGCGGCCATCGACTTTATAAATGACTTGCCAAGGGCGCAAATGTTCATGCATGAGCAGCAGCTGCTGCATTACCTGCAACAACAATTACTACAGCTTGGGGACATTGAACTCTACGGGGTAATAAGCGCAGTTAATACCAATGTCGGCGCGGTGGCGTTCAACCTTAAAGGTGAGCATCACCAAGATGTAGGGATTTTACTTGATCAGCAAGGTGTTGCGGTTCGCTGTGGTCACCACTGCGCCATGCCACTGATGCACAGCCTTAACCTAAAGGGCTGTTGCCGTGCCTCTATTGGCCTCTACAGTAACCAAGCTGACATTGACCAACTTATTCATGCCCTTAAAGAAGTGAAAGCACTCTTACTTTAATGGCTTTAGCTGTATTAATGACTTCATGGCTTGAGTTGCTTTAAGCACAAATCAGCCCGCTAGGTCAAATGTATTAACGCCTTAGCTAACAGAATGTCGATTTAATCTGGAATTTACCATCAATGAGTAACCTAAGTGTTCAAGACTGTGATAGCTTATTCAATGAGTTACCGCAGGAAATTAGTCAAGGCGTTAGCCTGATCAAAGCCGCTAACAACTGGCAAGAGAAATACCGCCAACTGATGTTGCTAGGCAAATATTTAACCCCAGTGCCATTGGCACTTCGCCAAGAGAGCGCCCAAGTAAAAGGCTGTGAAAGCCAAGCTTGGCTTTATCATCATCAGCAACTAGGCCAACATTTTTACCTTGCCGACAGCGAGGCTCGAATTGTTAAAGGCCTTATCGCACTCTTACTTGCAGCCACTCAAGGCCAAACAACAGCATATATACACGCATTTGACCTTGAGCAGTATTTTAATGATTTAGGATTAAGTGGCCAATTAAGCCCTTCCAGAACCAATGGTTTAACCGCTTTGGCAAATGAGATAAAAGCCTTGGCCACTTAACAAATAAAAGGATCACCATGACAAAAGCTCAGTACGATTCCACCCGCCGAACCCTATTAAAAGGCCTTGGCGCAGCCAGTTTACTGAGCCCTTTTGCATCACTGCCAACCTGGGCTAAAAGCCCACGTCTGTACATAGATGGACTGTCATTTTTACCTATTGATCTCCGTGATGTCCCCGCCTCTAAGCTCGATGCTTTTATCGCCGATATCTCGGCCATAGAAACCATCACCCAAGCTGATGGCACCTTAAACTACAAACGCACCTTTGATGCCTGCAACAAGAGTATCAAACAAGCCTCAAAGACAGTCAAAGACCACCCAGAAGTCTACCTTCAAGGGTTAAGCGGTAATGACATCATCTTAGCTCAGGCTCAATCTCGCACTGCGGTGTACTTTCAAATTCAAGGGGCTGATTGCGTCGAGCAAGACATTGAACATACTGGCAAGGCGGCGAATTGGCAGCAACTTGACACCTTGCACCAGCAAGGGCTAAGAGTACTGCAATTAACTCATCACTATGGTAATCAATTTGCTGGCGGTGCATTAGATAATGATGGCACACAGGGCTTAAACCTTCCCTTAACAGCAGCAGGTCATGAACTTGTCAGCGCGTTAAACCAACGTAATATGCTGATAGATGTAAGCCACTCAAGCCCGCAAACCGCCCTCGATGCCGCCAAGGCCAGCAATGCTCCTATAGTGCAAAGCCATGGCGCTGCAAGAAAATTCGTCAATCACGCCCGCTGCTCCCCTGATGAGGTCATCCGCGCAATTGCCAACTCTGGCGGTGTGTTTGGAGTGTTTATGATGAGTTTTTGGCTCACCAACAAGGCTAAGCCCACAATTGATGATTACATTCGCCAACTTGAGCACATTAACCGAGTAGGCGGCGTTGACTGCGTTGCCATCGCCAATGATTTTCCGCTCAGAGGCCAGGAAAACTTATTGGCCCTCGATAACGATAATAGCCAAGGCGTAAAGGAATACTTAGAGTGGTGGCATAGCTTAAGGGACAGAAATGTCCTAGGCTTTGAGCTGGAACCTCAGCATGTGGTGATCCCTGAGCTTAATCATATAGATCGCATGAGTCGTATCGATGATGCGCTGGCAAAAGCCCGTTTTAAATCAACGGATCGCGACAGGTTTATGGGTGGTAATTGGCAAAGAGTACTTAAAAGTGTACTGCTCTAAACAAGGCGTCAAAGCAATCAATCAGCCAATACCTCAATACACTTTTGTTACACAGCCCTGTGTGGCAAAAGTACAAAAAGCGCAATGACAGCAAAATAAAGGCGCAATAAAAGCTGCCTCTGACCTGTCGTGATACCTATCCCGCTAAGGTTTGCGGCAAGCACAATTATTAGCTAGGCTTTATTAAGATATTTCCACAGGCTTTCCATCATTCACCTAGCTAGCATTCAATCACACTAGATGACGGGGGCTCATACATAGCAAAGGATTAAATATGTATTTAATTTCAAATGGATAACTTGACCGTAATCTAATAAAGGAAACTGTCATGACCTTCACCAAGGCATCCCTTAGCGCTGAGCTGTACCTAAATCATTCTATCAAGAATATTGAAGTGAGCGAGATTGATTGGGACCGCTGGCAACGCCTTGTAGATTCTATAGCGAATATCTTCGATGCCCCCGCCGCCTTTATCACTCAAGCTAATCTTAAAGGCATTGAGATCTTATCTGCCGCTAATAAACCACAAAATCCGTATCATGCCGGCCAAAGCATGGGGCCTGAAGTCAACATTTATTGCCATGAAGTTGTCCGCACCGCCGCGCCGCTTTATATAAAAGATGCCAGTCAAGATCCAAAGTGGCAAAATAATCCCGAGTTAACCCAAGATAAATTAGTTTCTTACCTAGGCTTACCCATTTTCTGGCCTAACGGTAATCCATTTGGCACCTTGTGCGTCATGGATATTAAGGCCAGTGATTACCAAGAGCAATTTATTGAATTACTCACAGTGATCCGCGATGTGATCAACTCAGATTTATCTCATTTCTACGTACGCAATCAACTGCTTACCCAAAGCTACACAGATCCATTAACTCATATCTACAATCGCCGTGGGTTTAGTGATATATTGATTAAAAACAGAGAACTAGCCACAAGACTAAATCAAACCTTAGTGTTAATTTATTTTGACATTAACCAATTCAAACCCATTAATGACACCTTTGGTCATGCTGTCGGTGATGCGGTACTTGCCGATTTTTCAGCAAGACTACGTCAAAGTTGTCGCAGTTGCGATCTTATCTGCCGTTGGGGTGGAGATGAGTTTTTAATGTTGGCACAAATTCAAACCTCCGCCCAACTAAGTGGATTTGTTGAACGCTTGAAGCAAGACTCCCAAGTGGATGATTTGCCTTGTTATAGTTTCTCTTATGGTTATGTGTTTATCAGCCCTGAAAATACTGACACTTTCGACGATTTACTTGCCCTTGCCGATCAACAAATGTACCTCAATAAACAACAGCCATAAGACAAAGACTATTTATAAGTATACTTATTTAAATTGGCTCTAAATGCTCAATCATTAGCTGCAGGTTTTGCTTACCTCGGAACTCGTTAACGTCCAGTTTGTAGGCAACGCGAACTTGCCGGACAGTAGCATCGGGCCACATGGTTAAGTCGATATTAAATGCAATGGCATCGAGCATTAAACTGGAACAGGGCGTTTCCAGCAGCATTTTAAGGTGCTTCTCACCAACAAGTCTCTGCTGCACTAAGGTGAATACTCCGTCGAATACTGGCTCTTCAAAATGCTGTCCCCAGGGACCTGCATCTCTCAATAGCATGGCGGTTTCAAGCGTCATGTGTGCAGCCGCAAGCTCACCGTCTGATAACACTTCGCCAGTGAGTTGATCTTGGGTTAATAAGCCCCTAACCGCATCATCGAAAGCACGTTTAAATTGCTTAAAATGATCCGCCGCTAATGTGAGTCCTGCCGCCATGGCGTGACCACCAAACTTGAGGATCATTCCTGGATGCTGAGTATTGATTTGCTCTAATAAGTCCCGCATGTGTAGGCCCTTTATAGAGCGAGCCGAGCCTTTAATACTGCCATCACCGGCATCGGCAAAGGCGATCACTGGCCTGTGATATCTGTCCTTAATTCGCGATGCTAAAATCCCGATCACCCCTTGATGCCAGTCTGGCTGAAACAAGGCAATAGCCCATGGTAACTGGGTCTCATCTAAGGTGATTGACGCTAGCGTTTTAAGGGCCTCTTGCTGCATATCGGCCTCAAGTTCACGGCGCTCAGCATTTAATCCATCAAGCTCAGTGGCCATGCGCCTGGCAAGGTTGATATCCTCACACAATAAAGTTTCGACCCCTAAGGCCATTTCATCCAAACGACCAGCAGCATTTAATCTTGGGCCTACTGCAAAGCCAAAATCTGCGGCAACGATGCGCTCAGGGGTACGTTTTGCCACTTCAAGCAGTGCGGTAATTCCTACTCGACAGCGCCCAGCTCTGACTCTTTGCAACCCCGCTTGAACTAAAATACGGTTATTTCTATCAAAAGCCACTACATCTGCCACTGTGCCTAAGGCAACAATATCCAATAACTCGGCTAAATTTGGCTCAGCGAGTGCTTGAGTCTGATACCAATCTCTTGCCCTTAATTCTTGGCGCAGCGCCGACATCAAATAAAAGGCCACTCCCACCCCAGCAATGGCTTTACTGGCAAACTCACAACCATCTTGATTCGGGTTCACTATGGCATCGGCATTGGGGAGAGTTTTTCCCGGTAAATGATGGTCTGTAACCACCACTTGCATACCTAAAGCTTTCGCAGCTGCAACGCCTTCAATGGATGAGATACCGTTATCGACGGTTATCAATAATTGGGCATCTTTTCTATAGGCTAGTGCCACAATTTCAGGGCTTAATCCATAGCCATAATCAAAGCGATTAGGAATGAGATAATCAAGTTTTTTAGCTCCCATCATCCGCAGTGCCAATATGCATACACAGGTGGACGTTGCGCCATCGGCGTCAAAATCACCAACGATTAATATCGACTTATCTCCCATGATGGCATCCGCCACTATGCTTGCAGCAGCGGCTAAGCCTTTCATGCTCTTAGGATGCAATAATTTATTTAGCGCCAGTGTGCAGTCATCAAAGGCTGCACCACGTTTAGCAAAAATTTGTTGAAGCAATGGTGGCATATCAGCAGGAAGATGGCTTGTATCAAGCAATGGACGACGAACAATGGAATGGGACACTTAACCCCCTTGAAAACGGCATTAATAAAAAGGTGAGCCTAGGCCCACCTTTGAAGGGATAAACTGATGGCTTATTATGCCTATAGATGTGCTTCTAGGGTACGCAGTAAATCACTTGGCTGCTGATAGCCTGGCACTAAGGTGCCATCTTTTAAGATAAGTGCTGGTGTACCACTAACGCCAAAGGCCATGCCTAAGCGATACTGTTTTTCAATATCAATATTGCAGCTGGCTGCTTTAACATTCTCGCCGCTTTTAGCATCTGTCATGGCTTTTAGTGGATCTTTAGCACACCATACAGCCTGCATTTCATCGGCATTAGCTGATGGAATACCTGCACGTGGGAATGCTAAATAACGGATAGTAATACCTAAATCATTATAACCTTGCATCTGAGCATGCAATTTACGGCAATAGCCACAATCCACATCGGTAAATATGGTTACGACATGCTTTTCATTTTTAGCCTTATAGACCAGCATATCTTTCTCAAATGGCTTTAGCATGGTTACTCGCGGGCCAAGTAAGGCGGCTTCGGTGAGGTTTTTCATATCGTTATCAAGATCGTACAAATTACCGTGGAAAATTTTTCCACCATCTTTAGTTACATAAATAACCCCACGATCGGTTAACACTTGGTATAAACCTTCAACTGGAGAATCCTGCATCAAGCTAATGCTAACGCCTAAAGTATCTTGAAGCTTTTGTTTAATCTTGGTCTCGTTAGTGTTATCTGTCGCCGTGGCCGACATTGCCATAGGCACAAGTGCCAAGCCTGCAATAAGAGAAAAAAACTGAGCTAATTTCATTTAACATCCTAATTTGGTTGAGCCATCCACACAGTCAAATGCCATGAAGGGACAATATAGTGTCACTTAATTCAATAGACCCGATAATTACCGCAAAAGTTACAGCGAATAGGCAGATATTGCAACCAAGATACCCATAGAAAATGTAACTAAACTCATTCAATTGCCACCACGCGAAGCCAGCGCAGATTAACCTATCCTCTTGGGTGATGTTGGCGGTGTAAATCTTGTAGTCTCGCCTTTGCTACATGGGTATAAATTTGTGTGGTCGATAAATCACTATGACCTAAAAGTAACTGCACCACTCTTAAATCTGCGCCGTGGTTGAGTAAATGAGTGGCAAATGCATGACGCAAGGTATGTGGTGATAGCTCAGTGGCAATCCCTGCACGCAAAGCATAATGCTTGATACGATGCCAAAAAGTTTGTCTGGTCATCATGGTGCCGCGCCTTGAGGGAAACAATACTTCACTTTGCTTGCCTTTAAGCAATTCACTGCGGGCTAAACTAAGATAAATTTCCACTTCTGCAACCGCAAGCTCCCCAAGTGGCACTAAGCGCTCTTTGCCCCCTTTACCGGTAATACGTACTAAACCTTGGCGCAGGCTGATTTGATCCATAGTTAAGCTGACTAACTCTGTCACCCTAAGCCCAGTTGCATATAACAGCTCTAACATGGCTTTATCGCGAATTTCTATTGGCTCTTGAGCTTCAGGTTCAGACAAAAGCGCGTCAACTTCGGCTTCGCTAAGCGCCGCTGGAAGCTTTCGGCTCAAGGCTGGTGAAGCAAGCTTTGCACTCGGGTCGATATCAATGCGTTTAACTGACAACCAATAAGCATAAAAACGCCTTAAGCTGCTCATCAATCTTGCAGTGCTGCTTTTGGCAAACCCTTGCTCTTGTCGCCATTCAAGATATTGGCGAACCGTCTCTTGGTTGGCATCCAACAGGGCTAGATTTTTAGCTAAAAGGTAATTCTGAAAATGGCGTAAATCTGTACCATAGGAGGTAAGAGTGTTATCACTCAGTCCTTTTGCTGACCAGAGTGCATCTAAGAAGACATCGATAATAGGGTCGGCTGTTACGGGTCGTTTATTCACGGAAATAGTTTTCTTTACTTAAAACCACTGCACAAACGCTGATAGCTAAATTCAAAGGAGATACTCAATACTGAACACAGATAACTTAGATTAGCATAACCCAAGCCGTTAATGGCTAACGACTTGAGTTAATGGCTAACAGCTCACTAATATCTAACTTGTTAGCTTTGAGCAACTTGCGCTGATTTAGGCATGAATAAGCACGCTAGGATAGCGATAAAAGTCGGTGGTAACCAAGCCATACCTTCGGCATGTAAAGGCATAAAATCAAGCATGCTCATATCGATACCCGCAGCTTGCAAACCATCGAAAACACCAAAAAATAACGCCACACTTAGCACTGTTCTATGGGCGAACACAGGATGATTAAATCGATTGGTCAATAGCGTTACAATCACAAGAGCAATGGCCACTGGATATATAGTCATTAATACCGGGATGCTGATGCGAATTAGCTCACTTAGACCAACGTTAGCAACCACGGCACATGTCACACTGAACAGCACAGCCAATAAACGGTAAGACAATGCAGGAATAAGTTCGTTGAAATACTCAGAACAAGCCGTAACTAGGCCCACTGCCGTAGTCAAACAAGCCAATGTCACCACTAAAGACAACATAAAGGTACCAGTTACGCCAAATTCGTGATTAACAAAATTGGTTAGAATTTGACCGCCGTTAGTGGCTCCTTCAGCCAAGGTGCCTGCTGTAGCGCCAAGATAGAACAGGGACACATACACAAAGGCTAATCCGCCAGCAGCAATAAATGCAGCTCTTATCAGATATTTAGTTTGAGCCTTAGTATCCTCTACGCCTTTTTTACGCAATAAATCGATAATCAGAATACCAAACATCAAAGAGGCTAAGGTGTCCATAGTATTGTAACCTTCCAAAATCCCCTTAGTTAATGGACTCGTCTGATAAGCTCCCACAGCAGCGCCAACGTCGGCACCTGGTAGTAAAATAACAGCAAGCGCTAAGCCCATTAATAGCACAAGCAGAATAGGGGTTAATACCTTACCCACACTGTCAAGCAAGTTGCCGGGAAATAACGCCAGCAACATAGTGATAATAAAAAACACTGTGGTGTAGATAAGTTGCGGCAAGTTGAATTCACTGCCCGCTAACAAAATAGTGAGATCTGGATTGTCAATAAAAGGTCTTGCTCCAATTTCGAACGCCACCAAACTGGTTCGAGGGGCAGCGAAGGCTGGACCAATAATCACATAAATAGTAATAGCTAATGCGGTTGCAGCAAATGCAGGTAACAGCGCCGTCACTTTACCGTTAGATTTTGCAATAGCGATAAGCCCGAGCAAAGGCAAACCAACAGCTGTAATAAGAAAACCGAGCATGGCTGACATCATATTTTCGCCAGCCAGCATGCCAGCAAAAGGTGGGAAAATAATATTGCCCGCACCCAAGAAGAACGCGAAGGTCATAAAGCCTAAGCCGATAGTGTCAGTGACACTCATTTTATTATTCTGCACTGTAATTCCTTGTTAATGATTTATGTTTATTGCTTCTTTGAGCACTTCTTATCTTGGCCAAAACTCAGTAACCCGCATCAAGTAACTAATTTAAAATAACTGCTCTCAAGCAACTAACCTTCCTTCAGCTAGGGTTAGTTAAGAATCCATCTAAGCTCATGGCGGCAAAGCTAAAATAAGAGCTAAATTGTTAATTATTTGTATCCATTGGATTCAAGTTAAGCCATTGAGGCTAAATAATCCAGAGGATAACCGTCAGTAGCGCTAACAACTGTAAACTTTTCGATACTATTAACTTCATAAGAATATGCTTCAGACTAAGCTTGAAAACAAATTAAGTTAAGCCTTATTTTGCCAGTAACGTTTTAAACGCTCAAAAAACCTGCTGATCTTGTCAAAAATCAGCAACACCCTAGCATTGCTGGTCAAATTGCAAGCTCAAATCAACCTCGACTATCAAAAGCACTCTCTTGAAACAAGTCTTAGGCCGACGTTTAACTTTATGTTGCTGTAAAAAATAAGAGAAAGTGTTGAGTTCTCAAATTGCGCTAATAATTAATACCATTGGTAGGAGAAAAAAACGCTACAATAAAGGCCGTTTAGCTTCACTTACATTTCACTAATTATAGTTATGGCGTTATGGCATTTACCTTTAAGCAGTTTCATATCGATGACGGCCAATGCGCCATGGCAGTTAGCACTGATGGCGTGCTACTAGGTGCCTATGCGCCGTTGACTAAAGCAAAATCCATATTAGATATTGGTGCAGGTAGTGGCCTACTAAGCTTAATGGCAGCCCAAAGAACTCAAGCAGAATGCCAGATTGTCGCCATAGAGTTAGATGCAAAAGCGGCAAGAGCCTGCCAAGGTAACATTGCCAATAGCCCTTGGCACACACGCATTAAAGTTATTAATAGCTCGATACAAGCTTATTGTGATGACCGCACGCACAAGCTTAAAGCCAGTCACGACGCAAGCATCAACCCCAGCCAGCAATTTGAGCATATCATCAGTAACCCCCCATTTTTCGAACAAGGTCCGTTATCACAATCGACGCACAGAGCCACAGCCCGCCATACCCATAACTTGCCTTTTGAAGCGCTGTTTAATGCCATAAAAGGTTTGCTAGCGCCTCAAGGAGTGAGCACCATTATCTTACCGCTGCAAAGCTTAAACAGTGCCACTGCAGCTTACCTGGCTGCAGGACTTGAACTCAGCGACCAATGCCTGATTGCTAGCGTTAAGGGTAAAACGCCCTATCGAGTCATTCTATGTTTGCAGCACTCAGGAGCCGGACGCGAGCCCTTGCAACTGGCGGTAGGGGAAAGCCAATATTTGTCGATATTAAAAAGGCAGCTGCAAGGTGAAGAAAACAGCCTGTATATCCGTGATACACAGGGGGAATATGGCCCAGAAATGGCCCGTATCTGTAAAGATTTTTATTTGAAGTTATGACCATCAATTGAAATAGCAATTAAAAGAAGCGGCTAAAGGGGTAATAAAAACGGCAATTAGCATGTTAAAAGTGCGCAATAGCGAATCTCGAGTTCGCCTCAGTAATACCAGATAAATGGCCATGAAATCCCCTCTGATTTATGTGGCATAGTATTATCCTAGTGCGGTTTTTAATCTTGGGCTATAATGCACGGCTACCATGAGATAAGCCCATAAATTCCAGAGACACTTAAGAGACACTAAGCGCATGCTATTTGAAGATTTCCACCTAGACCATAGTCTACTCGACTCACTCAGGGCCATGGGGCATATCACCCCAACCACCATTCAGCAACAGACTATACCTTTGGCCATGGAGCAGGAGGACATTCTTGCTAAAGCCCCGACTGGAACGGGAAAGACAGCCAGTTTTCTCTTGCCTGCGCTGCAACACCTGATTGATTTCCCAAGACGCTTTGAAGGCCAAGCTAGGGTATTGGTACTGACACCCACTCGCGAATTAGCCAGCCAAATTCATCGTTACGCTTGTCATTTGGCAACAGATTTAGGCCTAGACATCTCTATCGTCACTGGTGGCGTCCCTTATGGTCCTCAGGAAGAAGCCTTAGCAGGCAATGTTGACATCATGATTGCCACCCCTGGCCGCTTGATGGAATACTTAGATAAGAACAAGTTTGATGCAACCGAAGTCGAAATCATGATCATAGATGAAGCCGATCGCATGCTAGACATGGGCTTCTCCTCAGTAGTGAAAACTATCGCTATTGAGGCTCAAGGTTGTAAGCAAAAAATGCTATTTTCAGCTACTTTAGAAGGCGGTGGAGTACAGCGTTTCGCGCGGGAATTGCTTGATGATCCTGTTACTATCGATGTGGAAGCCCCTCGCAGCGAAAAAGCCAAAATCCACCAATGGATCCACTTGGCTGATGATCAAACCCATAAGTTTGCTTTACTGTGCAACTTATTACGCCAAGAGTCGGTTAAGCGCACCATAGTATTCGTCAAGACTCGCGAAGTAGTTGCCAGCCTTGAGGGATTGCTACTAAAAGAAAGCATTTCTTGTGCCTTTATGCGCGGTGACATGGAACAGAAAAAGCGCTTCCAAGCCTTAGGCCGCTTTACTAAAGGCGAAGTCGATATTTTGCTGGCCACAGATGTCGCAGCTCGCGGTATCGACATTGACGATATCACCCACGTGCTTAACTACGACATGCCCCGCTCAGC
>NZ_JACJDV010000059.1 GCF_014163735.1 Shewanella sp. SR44-3 | reverse complement strand
GTAGGAGCGGGTATCTTCAATGAGTTTTAAATGTTCAAACAGTGACATTGGTTCGTTTCTTTAAGGTAACATGCTTGCTCAGATCAGGCTTGTTAAGAAAAGTTCCCTTTTATTAACAAACTACGTTCCGGCCCTGACCAGGAAAGGGGGCTGTAAAACTCCCTTTCATGTCATCTGATGTCGCAATAACATAACTCTCATAATATCCAGTGGTATCCCCTTCTGGTTCGCCATGGAGGTCGAAGAACAATGCATCTCCATCGGTTAGCCATTCATAAGTCATTTTTTCATATTGCTGCATCTCGAACTTGTATTCAACACCTTTTCCAGCAGGCACAATGACTTCGATAATTTGAAACTCTGTTGTGCCTTCTACTTTTGAGCTTTTTTGTGTTTGAGTTTCAGGCATGGGAGCTAATGTGGTAACACCTATTTTTTGACCAATGCCTGTGGGATCAATGTTGTATTCAGCAGGCAAAATAAGGGTGACTAACACAAAAGCCGCTAGAACCGTTGCTGCTAAAGAAGCTTTAATTAACGTGTTACTACTTACTGTATGTTGCATATATTTCTCTTTGTTATTAATTAATAAAGTAACCAGTCAATTGATAACCCATCAACATGACACCTGCACTCATTAGTAGGGTATTTGTTAGTGTAGAAAATTGCTGAAATGAAGGCCATTTACGCCAGATGTTGAGAACAATTAATATCACCACTAAAGCCGCGAACTGACCGAGTTCTACACCCATGTTAAATGCGACTAAATTGGTAAATAGGCCTTCACTGGGTAAATTAAATTCTTCTAATTTTGTCGCTAAGCCTAAGCCATGAAATAGCCCGAAAATGAGAACAGCCCATTGCGTGTTAGGTTGCCATTTGAAGCAACGTTTAAAGCCACCTAAATTATCAAACCCCTTATACACCACAGATAAGCCAATAATTGCATCAATAAGG
Organism: Shewanella sp. SR44-3; assembly: GCF_014163735.1. Lineage (GTDB taxonomy): Bacteria > Pseudomonadota > Gammaproteobacteria > Enterobacterales > Shewanellaceae > Shewanella. The sequence goes on along the minus strand of NZ_JACJDV010000059.1, from coordinate 11,340 downwards.
TAGGCATTTACTTGGATATCGCTTAACACACCTAACAGCAACGTAGTGCTATGACCGATGGTGAACATCGTGACATATATGAAAACATCACGGCTTCTATATAAAAAGAAAATAACGCCAACCAAAAATAGTAAATGATCGTATCCGGTAATCATGTGTTTTGCGCCAATGTAAAGAAATGGCACAAACTGTACGCCGCTATTTTGCTCTAAAAAAGCTCTAGTATTGTCATCAACACCATGAGCGAGTACCTCAATGCTAATAAAGGAGCAACATAAGAGGAGTGCGAACAAGCAATAGCTTGATAATTTACTTGGCATTAAATGACTCCAAAGTTTCTGTTTTAATCAAAATCGTATCCTTATCTTTATGTAAAATTCGGTAAAGTGCGGGAATAACAAATAAAGTTAGTAGCGTTGAGGAAATAATCCCACCGATAACTACCATAGCTAAAGGCCGTTGTACTTCAGAACCCATACCACTATTAAACGCCATCGGAAGAAAGCCCAACGATGCAACAAACGCAGTGGTCATTACAGGTCGAAGTCGAGTTAATGCACCGTCAAAAATAGCCTGGTGTAAATTCATGCCCTCTTTTCGTAATTCTCGGATAAACGAGACCATGACTAATCCATTCAAAATGGCAATACCTGACAACGCAATAAAGCCAACTGCTGCTGATATTGAGAATGGAATACCACTTAACATTAATGCAGCAACCCCGCCCGTCAATGCTAAAGGCACGCCTGTAAAAATGATTAATGCATCTTTGATTGAATTCAGCGCTAACACTAATAAACCAATAATCATGAGCAACGTGACTGGTACTACAATACTTAAACGCTGTGAAGCCGACTGGAGCTTCTGATAAGTGCCGCCGTATTCAATCCAGTAACCAGCAGGAATATCAACATTGGCAGCAACGGCTTGTTGAATATCACTCACAAAACCACCTAAATCACGGCCTCTCACATTTGTTGTCACAACGACTCTACGCTTGCCATTTTCTCGATTAATTTGGTTTGCACCATTAATCAATTCCAATGAAGCAAGTTCTTGTAATGGCACAGAACGACCATTGCCCAGATGAATTGGCAAATATGACAGTGCGTCGACATCATTACGCAGTACTTCATCTAATCGAACGACAATATCCGAACGCCTATCACCTTGATAAAACTTGCCAGCAACGGTTCCACCTAGCGCAGTCGCTAATTGGGATTGCAATTGCGCTTTACTGATCCCGTATTGCATAATTTTGTCAGCGTTAGGGATTATGGATAAAAGCGGTAACCCCGTAGTTTGTTCAACTTGCACATCGGCTATACCTTCAACCTGGCTAATGGCTGACTCAATTTCATTACCTAATGCGGCAAGGGTTTCAAAATCATCGCCGAACACTTTAATTGCTAATTCGGCTCTCACACCCGCCAGTAATTCATTAAACCGCATTTGAATAGGTTGCAAAAATTCATAACGATTGCCAGGTATTGGCTCTACCAACGCAGCTAAATCCTCCACAACCTGCTCTTTTGATTTATTAGGATTAGGCCATTGATCACGTGGTTTTAGAATAATAAAGTTGTCTGCAACACTTGGAGGTACAGCATCAGTTGCCACATCGGCCGTGCCTATTTTGGCAAATACTCTTTCAACCTCCGGCATTTGCTGAATTTTTTCTTCTAACACTTCTTGCAATGCAATTGCCTGACTTAATGATGTTCCAGGAATGCGCAGTGCATGCATGGCAATATCACCTTCATCAAGGTTTGGTACAAACTCACTGCCTAGCCGGGTAGCTTGGTGGCCAAAAATGACCACTAACAACACCGCCATACACACCACAATCCAACGACCTTTAAGCACCATATTTAACGCTGGACGATACAAATAAGCCGCTCCACGAATAATTGGACTGTGCTTTTCTTTGATTGGTTTTTTAAATAACAATGCAATCATTGCAGGCACAAAGGTTACCGACAGTAACATGGCACTTAATAGGGCGATAACAACGGTAATGGCCATCGGGTGGAACATTTTCCCCTCTACACCTTCAAGGGCGAAAATGGGTAAATACACGGCAGTAATAATGAACACACCGAATAACGCTGGGCGGATCACTTCACGGGTTGCATCAAACACTAGTTCTAAGCGTGCTTTCAAAGGTAAAGAATGTTGCCCAGCTTGACTCAGACGGCGCAGGCAGTTTTCAACAATGATAATTGCACCGTCCACTAACAAGCCAAAATCAAGCGCACCTAAACTCATTAAATTGGCACTAACACCAACTTGAACCATGCCTGTCACAGTCATTAACATCGCAAACGGGATCACCAATGCGGTTAAAAATGCGGCCCTGAAATTACCAAGTAAAATAAACAACACAACTACAACTAAAATAGCCCCTTCGGTCAGGTTTGTTTGTACTGTACTAAGTGTTTGATCAACTAACTTAGTACGATCGTATACCGCGGTAGCCACAATCCCTTGAGGTAAGCTTGCGTTAATTTGTTTTAGCTTCTCACCTACTGCGTGAGCCACTGTGCGACTATTCTCGCCGATAAGCATAAATACAGTGCTCATCACCACTTCACGGCCATTTTGGGTGGCAGCACCATTGCGCAGCCCTTTTCCATCACCAATATCTGCCACATCTTTTATGCGAACAGGTGAACCATCAATACTTTTTAGCGGAATGTTACCAATGGCTTGTAAGTCTTCGGCTTGCCCAGGAATACGCATAAGCCATTGCGCGCCATTTTGCTCAATAAATCCTGCGCCTTGGTTTTGATTATTTTGTGCAATTGCGTCAACCACATCAGCTTGAGTAACACCAAACGCGAGCAGTTTTTGGGGTTTGAATGCAACCAAAATTTCACGTTCAAACCCACCAATAGGATTCACCTCAACAACGCCAGGCACACGCATTAGTTGCGGACGAATAGTCCAATCGTGCACAGTACGTAGGTCGGTGGGTGTAATCTCGGAGCCATCGGCATGTGTTGCATTGGGTAACGCATCCACTGTGAACATGAAAATTTCACCCAGCCCAGTGGCAATCGGTCCGAGTTCAGGCTCAAGTCCTGACGGTAATTCTGAACGCGCGGCAGATAAGCGTTCACTCACCAATTGCCGAGCAAAATATACATCGGTATTGTCATCAAAAATGGCAACAACTTGCGATAAACCATAACGTGACACAGAACGGGTATATGTAAGCCCAGGCAATCCCGCAAGCGCATTTTCTAATGGAAAGGTGACCCGTTGTTCAATTTCTAACGGTGTATACCCTAGTGCTTTGGTGTTAATCATGACTTGTACATTGGTGATATCAGGGACAGCATCAATAGGCAGCTTGGTAAAATTCCAGGCGCCCACAAAAGCCGTAATCATCACTAGTACTAAAACGAGTACATTGCGCTTTATGGAAAAGCGTAAAATAGATTCCAACATTTACTACTCCTAGTGATCGTGCGAAGCGCCAGACTTTTCAATGTCAGCTTTAATGATGTAACTGTTTTCAGTCACATAGGTTGCCCCTAATGCAATTCCACCAAGAACTTCGACCCACTCACCATCATCTTGACCAAGCTCAAGCATTCTCACCTCGTATTGTTCACCTACTTTTGCATAAACTACGGTAAAGTCCCTGAACCCTTGCAAACCGACTTTTTTTACTGCGACAGGCACATCAATCGTCGCCACCTCAATATCAGCGTTAACAAACCCACCGTCGGCCAGAGCATTATTCACATTCGGCACCTTCACCCATACTAATTTAGCCTGGTCATCGCGGACTTTTTGCTCAATAAACTCAACCTTCCCTGTAAGCGGAGTGTCATAACCTTCAATCTTTACGGTTACCGGAGTGCCAACAACGACATTTTTATAATCGGCGGGATATACTGCTAGCTTGGCCACATATTGCGACGTATTGGTTAGGGTCAATAAGGTTTTTGACGCTGTTTGTTCACCACTATTGGCATACTGTTCAGTCACAATGCCGTCGGCAGGAGATGTGATTTGATAAGGCTTAAGGCTTTCGTTACTTTCAACTGTCATCAGTGTCTGCCCTTGCTTTACAAGGTCGCCTTGTTTAACAAACAACTTGGTGATTACCCCGTCAAATCTGGCTGATATATTATGTGTCGCACTCGCTGGAAGCGATAAACGCCCATAAGCAGGAATGGTTTGATGAAGTGTTCTAGCCGCGACAACATCGGTACTAATTCCCATAGCTTCAGCCACTGCTGGCTCAATACGAGTTCGGCCTTCAAGGTTATCGTATTGCCAGCGATAATTTTTGCCCTGATATTTAGCGCTAATGGTGACCACAAATGAATGAGGTTCGTAAATTTCTAAATCTCCACGTAAAAAGTCACCTTCGACACGAAAGTTAATATCGTCTACAACATCACCAAGACGGGTAAGTTGAACATTCAAAGCCACTTTATCCGGTGAAACAGGCTTGCCTGCATCGGTTACCCACACCCTAAACTCCGGCGGTACACCCGTTTCAAAAATAGCTAGCTCCAAAGCCATATTGTCGTCTCGCAACATGCGGCCTCTGTGGGGGCCTTTTTCTGGCTCAGCTTCTTCCGCTTCAGGGGCAGATGATGCAGACACTGAAAATGAAGGGCTCACACTTAAGCAAAGAAATATTGCAAAAGTCAGTGATGTAAAAATATTATTATTTTTCATAAACGTCTCACAATGATATAGATGCGCCCGTTAGGCGTTGAATTTCAAAATGTTGTAAATGCAAACTCTCGTATGTATTTAACAACTCCGATTGGGCATTAAGTAAATCACGGCGTATATCACTCCATTGACTGTAGCTGAGTTGTCCAAGTTCAAAGGCTCGAACAGCCTCTTTTAATGTCACTTCTAATGTTGGGATTATCGTTTTTTCAAAAGCATCGATAACATGCCGTGCATGGGCTATTTCTTGTAGTTGTACATATAACTGTGAGTCGAGCTTTTGCATTAACGCTACTTGTTCGACAGCAAGCACGTCTTGCTTGGCTTGTAAGGTCGAAATAGTCCCTGCATTACGGTCGCTTGCGCCAAAAGGAACCGATACACCGGCAACAAGGCCAAAGTCATCTGTTGCTTCATAACGGCGAAAACCAGCAGAAAATTGCCATTGAGATTTAGCCTCTATCCGCGCCAGCTCCAATTGTGATTGTGCTATGCGGGTAGCGGTTGCAAATTGAGTGATATACGGGCTTTTTTTCAGTTTATCGAGTTCCTTATCTAAACTTGATAACACAGGCAGAGCGAATAAATTACCATTGACTCTAAATTGGGTGCCTGGCTTTCCCCACAACGACGACAATTGATACTGGCTAGCTTTTAAATCGTGCTCTGTATCTTCAACAGCTAGCTGCATCCGCACGATTTCAACTTCTGCCATACGCATTTCAATCGTTGAGCTTCTGCCGGCACTGACCCGTTCAGATATGGCTTTAAGCACTTCGTTCGCTTGAAGCGTTGCCATTTGATTCAACTTCAGACGCTCTTGCTTTACTAAGATTTGAGTAAATTGTTTTGCTGTACTCGCCGCTAAATCCATTGTGACAATGTGCTTATCAATATCTACCTGCTCCATCTCTGTTTGTGCATTGCCAACACGGCTATTAATTTGCTCTTGTTGCAACAACCAGGAATACGTCAGTGTGGTTTGCATATTACTCAGCCCACTATGTTCACCGACGCCTAAACCATCTTCAAAAGTAAGCCCAATTTGTGCTGGCTCACCAATACCTGCTTGTTGTATTGCTCCTTTTTGCATATTTGTCTTATGCAAAAATACCGCTAACTCAGGGTGGTGACTTAACGTCATGCGAATAGCGTCTTCTAAATAAAGTGGCACTTTTATTTCTGTGTTGTCTTTTGCTGTCACAGAAAATGCTAAGGCCGAGATAAAAAAACCACACAAAAACCGATTGGCAATCGGTTTTTTATCTATGGTTGTTTCAACAATATTATTCATTCATAACCCTTATTTAATGGTTGAAATAGGTTTCGATTAGATGGTGGAGGCTATCAACAGTTGATAATGTGAATAATGTAGTCACGAGGAAGCATAACCCTGTAAATGCCAGTTTAGCTCCAGATACTTGCTCTCTTGGAGAAAGAAGGTTTTCTACCCGTAGGGTAATTTGGTCTTTACTAAAATGACTGACTTGAACTCCTTCACAGCTAACAGGTAACAGACGTTGTTTCTTAGCGACTGTAACTAAAGTTTGTGCCACATCAAGGTTGTCATGGTAGAGCGTGACGGCATCGTCTGCTTGTTGTTCTGTTAATAAAGTAAAATCTTGTTGTAAAGAGCGGCGGATAGGCTTCGGATAAAGTAGGCAGAAAAAAGCGTAAATACTTTTGAATAAGGGATCTCTTGCTCTAACATGTGCTAACTCGTGTTGGATAATAATATCAACAGCAGATTGTTCAAGCTGTTGTAGTAATCCTGATGTAAGGTAAACCTTTGGCTTGAATAAACCGATGGTAAAAGCCGCAGGCATGCTTAATGAGATTGAAAAAACAGTATCTTCATTTTGACCCGCGATAGGCTGAACATCTGAAAGTTTAAAAAGATTGTGTATTGCGATGGAATGACGGCGAACTTGAATAAAGGAAATGTTAATCAACACCGCCAATACGACTGCTGCAATGACCAAAGTTAATCCATGCCAGCTTGTTACTATAAATAGATCGATATGATGCCAATGTGCAACCTTTTCCATCCAAAGAATTAAATATCCATTCCCTTGACGAGGGAACAGTATTCCTACGCAAAATAGCGCAATCCACCAAGGAGAAGTAACCATCAACCACAAAATTCGTTTTCGAGCGATAAAATCAAATGCATCTAAGCTGCTTCTAATCAACGGGACAATAGCAGATATTAATAGTGTAACGATAACAAAAGCCGTTATTGCAACACTAATCAAATTTAATAAAATCGCCACGTTACCTTCGAGCATCTTATGCTTGCCTACTACGTAATTTTCGTTGTTCTTCTATAAGCTTTTCCAATTCATCAAATTGAGCGTCGTCAAGATTTGCTGAAGATGAAGCAAATGCAGCAATCAGGCTATGTTCACCATCTTCAATAAAGTCGGCTGTAACATCTGTTATTAATGTTGCGATAAGTGATTCTCTATCAACTTTGGCGGTATAAAAATGTGCATGCCCTTGCTTAGTTCTACTTAACAAATCCTTTTTGAACAGTCGATCTAACGTAGTTTGGATCGTATTTAATGAATTTCCACGAGTAATCCCAACTACTGCATGTACACGCTTTGCATCTGCTTCTTTCTCAGACCATAGGAATTGAAGCACTAACTTTTCTAAGTCACCTAATTGCATCAAATTATTCTCTTAACTATTTATCAATAGTATGACAAACTAAAAACCTATCGACAATCGGTTTTTTGATTTTTATGAAAACAGAGAAATTATGACCTGGATAATTACAAAATATCTCATTACAGCTGCAATCATTGTTGCGGCTTCAGAAATAGCAAAACGCAGCGATAAATTTGGCGCACTAGTAGTTGCTCTCCCGATTGTAACTATCATGGCAATGATTTGGATGTATGTCGAAAATGAATCAAATGAAAAAATAGCTAATCATGCTTGGTATACATTTTGGTATGTCATTCCTACGTTACCGATGTTTCTATTGTTTCCAATGCTTTTAAACAAGTATAGTTTCTGGAGTTCTTTGTTAATTGGCGTAATGATATCAATCATTTTTTTTGTTGGGTTGACGTGGTTTTTAAAAAACTTTGATATCGATCTAATCCCATAAAAATTACTAGTTACATGATTAAATCATTAACTCATAGGCTCGTAATCTATATATCTAATGCTTACTCATACACTGGACCTTAAGCATTAAGTCTGGCATAAATCCCATCTAAGGTTATGTCTTTTTTAGATTTTCTTTGCTGTGACTTTGGGGCGTTTCTTGTTATATAGCAAATCGCCCAGTCTAGCTTTTCTGTTATTTCTGACCAGGCTCGATGACAGATACATTCAAAGATAGGCAGTAGCCAAACGTCCACATTCTTTGCTGCTTTGAACAGTGAAACTGAGGGCATTATTTGAAGTGCGGTACTGCGCCTGATGATAACTGCCAGCAGACTGGCCCAGACTAGGCCGTCAACTATCGCTTTTTGCGCGGTAGCAAATCTCTGCCAGTTTGTATGTGATTTCAACTCTTTGAACAGCAGTTCAACCTGCCAGCGGCAGCGATAAATCGCCATAATATCATCGGCTGAGTAGGCCTCTGTCGGTAGGTTTGTTAACCAGATACAAAACCGCTTTTCTTCTGCGAACCAACGTCTTACAACTCGAAACTCCTGTTTGCCTCTGTGGACTTTGAGGTCAAGGATTTCAGCGCGGTTGGTACGGCGCGTTATGTCTTTGAGCTTCATTCCTGCAAGCTTAGGAAGAATGCGGCCCTTGCCATTTTTAGCTTCTACAACCCTTGGATTGAGTGACTTTGCACCCCGAACAATATAGAAACCATTATGGCGTTCCACATCGGCAAAAAACTCAAAATCAGGGTATCCCGCATCAGCCAGAAGTAGCTTGTTTTTCATCTTAAATGGCTTGGGAAGATAAGCTCTTTCTGAAGCCGTATCAGCTGTTATCGTCATCGCCGTCGGGTTAAAGGTACGCAGTGACATGGTCATATGGCACTCTATCCGCAGCTGGATTACGTTTAAAACGGCTGGGGTAGACATCGGCTAACGCCTTGTGAACATGAAAAGAACTGCCATCCTGAAGCAAGATATCATCAAAGCAAGACAGCTTCTTCGGAAGCTGAGCACATTGCTGGCGGGCAAATTGAGCGATAGCCAACTGTACCAGTTGCTGCATAAAGTGAGGAAAGGCTTCCTTACGGAGCTGGTTGTGGAAAGGCTTGTAAGCCACATTATCTTTTTCAGTCAAACACATACCATTGAACTGACGATGCAAGTCTGCAATGGCATGACAGTTACCTATACTTAACGCAGACATCAAGCTTGGGACCAGTAGTTCTGGTAGCACAGAGCGATTTCGTTGAATAAACCCCGTGCGCTTAGCCGTTTTTTGAAGGATGTTTGCATTGAAGAATTGCATAAACTGCTTTTTTAAGGAGATAATCGTCATCGGCTTTATTTATTGGTCATGGTAGTTTGTTTGGCGACAATTATCAGATCATAAATAAGGCCTTTTTTCTACCTAAAATATAGCGTTATCGCTAAAGATCCTGTCTATGATAACCGCTAAAAGCTATAAGAGAATTTTGTCCTTAAATCAGTAGCATCTTTTTGATTATTTTCATAATCCAATATTGAAAAATCAACTGATATACCGCAATTAGCTAGTTTACCATCAAATTGATATGCAAGATTAACCGTCCATTCATTTAAATCTTTTCCAACTATGGGATTGTCAAAAGATGTATAAAATAATTTACCTTTAATATTAGAGATAGTAGAACCTAACCCCAGTTGATACGAATTTGTGCCCGCTTCAAATGCAGCAACACCCGCAGTTTTAGTAGTTGCAGTAAACTGATAATAAGCTCCTTGACCTATGCCTCTAAAAACTCTATTTTCTCCTTCATTCCCTCCAGCTAATGTATAACCAGCGAAAAAATCTACTCCCCCTTGGCTGAAACCTACTTTAAAGCCCAAAAGATCATTATCAACTAGTTCATTTTTATCCCACTTAGTTTTGTAGTACTGCACCGCAATATAACTGTTAAAGTTAGTTGGAAATGTATATTCTTCATCCGCATAAAGTGCTTGGACTTCATTTACTACATTTGCGTACTGTGAGTTAATTTTAACTTTTTTAGCTATCCGTTTATTAACTTGTGCGAAAAAGACGCCATCATTGCCTATTTTATAAAAGTCGCCAGGGGAACCAGAACCATTATAATCAAAATCAACAAATTCATTATCAACATAAAATGATTTATCTGTTCGAGTCTGATATTTAGTCACATAACCAATCGAAATATCAGTATCCTCAAAATGACTTGAAGATACCTGATACATTTCAAAAGACTCTTTTACCAATCTTGAACCTGAGTTAGCGATCAAGGGTGATGAAAAGTGTTGTCTACCTCCAGAAAACACAGTATCACCAAACTGATACTTCAAAAAAGCTTCTGATAATACAATACCTTGTGCGTTTATACTGCCCGCAGTTCTATCATCATTATCATTGATATTACTAACGTATGATCCCTGTACTTCTCCTCCCAATTTAAACCCATTAAACTCTGATGTATTAAAAGTAACATTACCACCATTCACCCAAATCGAGCTATTCTCTGCATTTGAATCGTCAAAATCTTGTTCGAAATAGTACGATTTCGCTGTACCTCCAACATTACCATTGTGTATCCATTCAGAAAAACTTTCAATATCACCATTAGAGAATGCATTATTACTCATTGCTAATATCACCAAAAAATATTTATTATATTTAAACATGTAAACCTTATTAACGTTAAGTTACAAACAAGAAACTATATTGAGCAAAATAAAAACCGAAGATAAACAAATAAATTACAAACCCAATCAATAATACAAATAAAAACATTTTTAACAGTGATCCATTTCACAACAAAAAATATTAAACTCACAAAAATAACAAATTAAAATAAGACATAGGTTTAAAACCAAAGTTAAAAACTTAGGTGAAGGAAATATTAAAAAAGCACTTAAAGGAAAGATTTAAAATAACAAAAAATATTAAATTAATATCAAAAATGTTAATTCGATCAATATAAAATAAACTACAAACATTACAATAAAAATAGATAAACACATTTAAACAAAATATATTATCTCACAAAAACAACATAGGAAGATTCATATCATGATTAAAAAAAATATTTTACTAGGACTTATAATTGCTTTTTCAAGTCAATCATATGCCGCCACAATAAATTCAGAAACGTTTAAAGATTTAGATTATAAGAGTGCTGTAACAACAGCACATACACTATATAAAAATAATGAAGGGATAATGATAAAAGTTCTACCCAATAGAATAGTTGCAACTTTTTCAGATGGTAAAAGTAGTTCTGTAGCAATACCAAAAGATCAATTTTTTCTATCAATAGCTCCGTACATTAATAGCTCTCATCCATGTACTAATCATGTTTTAACAGGTTGTACCGGTGAGATAAAAAATCAAGTGTAAGCGTCTGGGCAACTACACCTATCTTTTAAAATTCCATGGTAACAGGCTGTCTATATCCGGTGCTGGTTGGCACAGTTCATTAAGGCAAGCCATGATGTAATCAAATGGGACTAAGCCATT
>NZ_JACJDV010000058.1 GCF_014163735.1 Shewanella sp. SR44-3 | reverse complement strand
AACGCCGATGTGCAGTATTTGGCGGAAGGCGAAACCAAGGTTGAGACCTTTGTGGTATTGAGTGCCGATGGCACGGAGCACACGGTCACCATCACCATCACCGGCACCAACGACATCCCTGAGATAATTACCACATCGAATGCAACGGTTTCAGAAGAAGGCTTAATTAATGGCCTAGTTGATAATCAAGGTAATACAGATACAACCAATGCGACAATTGCTACGGGTATTATTAATATTCAAGATGTTGATGGAGATGCATTAACCGTGTCTCTTTCAGGACCTAGTGGCTTCACTTCAGGTGGGGATACAATTGCCTGGATATGGGACGCAAACAGTCAAACATTGACAGGCTACACTGGCACCTTAGGCTCAACGTCTTACTCTGCAGTGATGACTATAGTATTAGACTCACCCACAGGCGGCTCATCTGGTAATTGGAACTATACATTAACTTTACTTGATGTATTAGATCACCCTATTACTACAGAAGAAGATAATTTGTCACTCCAACTTGGAATCAATGTAAGCGATGGTACAAGCTCAACAACGGGTAGCTTTAATATTGTTATAGAAGATGATGCACCTGTATTAACAGAAAGCTCTGCTGTTGATGTAACAACAATTGATATCCCTAACTCATTAATTGGTAAATTCGATTTAACCAGTAACAGCGGTAATCACAGTGAGTTAGATTTTAATGGATTCACCATTACCGCCAAAGGTTTTACCTCTTCCACTAATTCGGCATTAATTGATACGAATATATACGGTACAGGCTCAGGTATTGGTGTGAACAGTGTGGGCTCACCCTATCACAATATTTCCAATGAAGTTGATTTCAGGAAATTTGCTGATGGCTCGTCTGCATCTGAAGAAATTGTAGTCACACTAGACCCGCATACCGTAGCTTACGGTGTAAAAATCGAGTTCACTAAAATGTTTGGTGGAGAGTTAGAAAGTGGAATCGTCGAGTTTTGGCGTGATGGTCAGCTAATTTCCACTCAAACCTTTAGCTCTGATGCCAGTAATGGCGATTATGCAGCGAACTTCCAAGTTCTTGACGGAGGCTTCGATACTATGATTATCAGAGCCACAGATAACGGGAAGAATAACCCGCTTGATAATAGCGACATGACCATTAAATCGATTGAATTTATTGGAACTGACGCCCCTGTAGCTATGGCTTACGCAACAGGAACCGTTACGCCTCAGTGGGGAGCAGATGGAAAAGGACTGTTAGAGCTACTTGGAAGTAATGAAACTGGTCTACAAACTGCAGATGGTGAAGCGATTACCATTACTATGGCAGGCAACACTTTAGTTGGCCGAACTGATGCTGGCGATTTAGTCTTCAAACTTGAGTTCACCCCAGGTACAGGTCAGTGGGATTATTTCCAATATGAGGAAGTCCTTTCACCGGCTGGTGATGGCGATATTGATTTTACAGTTAGAGCAACAGATGGTGACGGCGATTATGTTATATCGACCTTCTCAGTGAAGCCCTTATTAGATACGGTTCCCCCAACTGTACCTAGCGTTCAAATTCTAGATGATTTGAATAACAACGGTCTGTTAACCAATGACGAAATAAATAATGATGGCGTACAAGTTCAAGTTAACGTTAGTCACGCTGAGCTTGCTATTGGCGGATATGTAACGCTAAACATTAATAACGCTGGGGTGCCCGAAACCTTCGAGTTAAAGCTAACGCCCACGGGGGAGTTGGTAAATTTAGATGGTTCGACACCTAGTACCAGTTTTAGCTACAGCAATGGGGTAATTACGTGGACTGAGACTGCACCTGATTCAGGTCAATCAATCACTGTAGATGCCACTCAAACAGATCTGTCTAATAACACTTCAATCAGTGCAACTGATACTGCAGAAGTTAGAATTACCTATGAATATGTTCCTGGTACACATGGTGATAATAACATCACAGGTACTGAAGCAAATGACGTTATCGTCAGTGACCAGACGGGGATACAAGTTGTTGATGGAAAAGACTATAACATTGCCTTTATCGTTGATACTTCCGGTAGTATTGGTGACACCGCACTTAGTATAATGCGGACTCAGTTAACAACTGTGTTTAATACGCTAAAAGCCAGCGCAACAGGTGACCACTCAGGCATAGTAAAGATTTTACTCATAGATTTTGATACAAACCTTCAATTTGCTGTGTCAGTCAATTTAGCCGACTCAAATGCACTTGCTACATTGACGAACTCTCTCGGTCAAATGGAAGCAAGAGGGACGACAAACTATAAAGCAGGCTTTAATGCAGCAACTAACTGGTTCTCTGGCTTAACTAATGGTGAGAATTTAACTTACTTTATTACTGATGGTTACCCCAACAGTAATGCAACTTACGAGTTTTCTCTTTTAAACGATATATCGAATGTAGAAGCTATCGGCATAGGTAACGGTATTAATTACAATACACTGAAAAACTATGACTCGGATCAAACTCCTATCACTGATGTTAATGCCAATGAGCTTGCGGCTGTAATCCTGGGAACAGAAACACAGTTACTGCAAGGAGATGATATTGTTAATGGTGGTGCTGGTAATGATATTATTTTTGGTGACTTGACCCAGTTTGCCGGAGTTGGCGGCCAAGGCTACTCAGCACTCAAACAATACGTTGCTCTAAAAACAGGCATAGACGTGAATGATGTTGATATTAAAGCGGTACATAACTATATAGCTAATAATATCCACGAATTTAATCTAGCTAATGTTAATGATGGTGATGATATTCTACGTGGTGGTAATAGTAATGACATCCTATTTGGCCAAGGCGGTAACGATTTATTAATCGGCGGTGATGGTGATGATATCTTAATCGGCGGCTTAGGTAACGATACCTTAATCGGTGATGCTGGCAAGGATACCTTTGTTTGGTCAGCTAATGAGACAGGGACTGATCATATAACCGATTTCAATGTTACAGAGGACAAATTAGACTTGAGTGACCTGCTTGTGGGTGAGGAAAATGGCAACTTAACAGATTTTCTAAGCTTTAGTTTTAATAATGGCTCAACCACTATCACCATTGATACAGACGGCTTAGGGGCTGGAACCACAAGCCAAGTTATTGTTCTCGATGGAGTTGACTTATCTGGCATCTATGGCAGCAGCGATGAAGGTACTATCATTAATGGGCTATTAAATACAGACGGGGCATTAATTGTAGATACCGTCGCAAGTACTACAGCACCAGCGATAAATATTGATATGAGCGGACCTTTAGATAAATTACAACACATAGTGTAATGTGATTTAAGGGTTAACTATAAAAACGGCTTATAGCAATATAAGCCGTTTTGATAAATACTTTACATAATAAAAACTATTCAAGGATAAGTATTAAAGGTGTCAGCAATTGCCCCTAAAAACCAAGAACAGTGGACCATATCTGCCTCTCAAAAAGTCACTGTGGATCCCCTTCTTGATTGTCTTGTATTACTTACAGACCACTTTGGCAGTCCTTGCTCGAGTGATTCACTTACCGCGGGCTTACCTTTAGATAGTGCAATTATATCTCCAGAGCTATTACCTCAAGCGGCAGCTAGAGCTGGACTTGCAGCAAAGTTATCTCGCAAAGATCTTAATCAAATGTCTGGAATAATGCTTCCATGCATCTTGCTATTAAAAGATAAAAAAGCCTGTGTGCTAAGGGAACTTGACTTAGATAGCGACCGGGCCACCATTCAACTACCTGAAACTGGTGGTGAAGAAATACTCACTTTAGGCGACCTAGAGTCACTTTATGTAGGTTACTTATTCCTAATCAAACAAGAGTACAGAGGTGATAAAAGTTTTGATGTCCATATTCATGACAACACGACTCACTGGTTGTGGCAGACAGTAAAAGAATCGGCACCTATTTATAGAGACGCACTCCTTGCTTCCGTATTAGTCAATTTGTTCGCACTTGTATCACCACTTTTTATCATGAATGTGTATGATAAAGTCGTACCAAATTTAGCGTTTGAATCTTTATGGGTGTTGGCGATAGGTGCAGGTATCGCTTATATTTTTGATTTTGTAATGCGACAATTACGCAGCTATTTAATCGATATTGCAGGTAAAAAAGTCGATATCATCGTTTCGTCAAAGCTATTTTTTAAGGCTATTGGTATTCCACTATCAAAACGCTCCCCAAGTGTTGGTGGTACCGCAAGGCAGCTGGGTGAATTTGATAGCATACGTGAAATTCTGGCTTCTGCGACAATTACTACTTTAGTCGACTTACCCTTCGCGATATTTTTTATCATTATTATTTATATTGTTGCTGGAGATCTCGCATTAATCCCAGTGGTAGCAAGTATCTTAATTATCGGTTTTACTCTTTATATTCAGCCTAAATTAAAAGCCGCAATCGAGGAAAGTAACCGTTTTTCTAGCCTTAAACATGGGCATCTGATTGAAAGCTTGACCGCTATCGAATCGATTAAAGCCAATGGCGCAGAGGGTCTCGTTCAAAAAAGCTGGCAACAGATGATAGGTCATACTGCAAACTGGCAGCTTATTACCAAAAAGCTCACCAACCATGTCACCCATGTAGCGAATTTTATTGTCCAATTCAGCGTAGTCTGTATTGTTATTTTAGGGGTCTATCGCGTTGCAGATAATGAAATATCTATGGGTGGTATTATTGCTGCGGTAATCCTGGCTAGCCGTGCTATTTCTCCTATGGCGCAGCTTGCAGGCTTGATTACTCGTGGTAATCACACCGCGAGTGCATTGAAGCAACTTGATCAAATAATGACTCAAGAAGATGAGTTTGAAAATAAAGGCCACCTCGCTAGCCAGCATAGGCTCCAAGGAAAGATCACTGCTGATAACATTGCCTTCTGCTTCCCTAATTCAGAAAAGCCCGCACTTCATCCCATGTCCTTGACGATACAACCTGGGGAAAGAGTCGCCATTATTGGCCGCAATGGTTCAGGAAAAAGTACCTTAGCTAAAATGCTAGTAGGCCTTTACCAACCCACTCAAGGCAGTCTTCGTTACGATGGCCTAGATTCAGGGCAAATTCACCCTAGCGACCTTCGTAGAAACTTCGGTTATTTACCACAAGATGTGACGCTTTTTCATGGCACCATTAGGGATAATATTTTATTTGGTACCAGACAAGTCACTGAACATCAACTCATCAGAGCGGTGCAGCTTTCAGGAGTCAGCATGTTCACAAACCTGGAGTCTGAAGGGCTCGATCAACAAGTTGGTGAAGGTGGATTATCTTTAAGTCGCGGTCAACGCCAAACCGTTGCATTAGCTAGAGCCACCCTCAATGACCCGCCGATCCTCATGATGGATGAACCCACTGCGAGTCTAGATGCTAGAGCTGAAAAGCAATTTATTCGCTCAATGCAGCATGTGTCAAAAGACAGAACTTTATTGCTGATTACCCATAAAACCCATCTGCTAAAGTTAGTCGATAGAATTATCGTGCTAGATCGAGGACATATTTTGGCTGATGGCCCTAAGAAAGAAGTGTTAGAGAAGCTTAATTATGGCTTACTCGCGGGAGCGCAAGCCAATGAGCAATAAACTTACCAGCCAAGATCTAGAAATGGTTAATGATGTCTATGGCGCTATGCTAACGGATGCACCTACTGGACACAGACTTATCATCTGGACGCTTACAGCCATGATGGTAAGCTTTATTCTATGGGCATACTTTTCTGAATTAGATCAAGTTACTACAGGAACTGGAAAGGTTATCCCTTCGTCTCAAGTGCAGTTAATTGACAGTTTAGACGGTGGTGTATTGCAGGAAATTTTCGTTGAAGAAGGAGTACTCGTCACTAAAGGTCAGCCGCTTGCTCGCATAGATGACACTCGTTTTCGCTCCGATTTTGCTCAACAGGAGCAAGAAGTTTATGGCTTACAGACAAATATATTAAGAATGCGCGCTGAATTGGATAGCATACTTATCTCTGATATGTCAGCAAACTGGCGAGAACAAGTACTGATCACTAAACAAGATCTTGTTTTTCCGGATGAACTTATACAGCAAGAAGCTGCATTGGTAAAACGTCAGCAAGAAGAATATAACGGCCGTTTAGATAATTTAAGCAACCAACTTGAGATCTTAGTTCGCCAAATTCAGCAGCGTCAGCAAGAAATTGAGGAACTCGCATCAAAAATTTCGACGCTCACCAAGAGCTACCAGTTAGTTTCTAGAGAATTAGAGCTGACTCGCCCCCTTGCGCAAAAAGGCATAGTGCCTGAGGTTGAATTACTTAAGCTCGAGCGTACCGTCAACGATATTCAAGGCGAGCTTAAGACCTTAAGAATTTTACGCCCTAAGATGAAGGCTTTAATGGATGAAGCAATCCTTAAAAGACGTGAAGCTGTTTTCATCTATGCTGCAGATTTACGTGCGCAACTTAATGAATTACAAACTAAACTATCAAGAATGAACCAAGCTCAAATAGGAGCGTTCGACAAAGTCAGTAAGGCTGTGATTACCTCCCCAGTGAACGGGACGATAAAAACAATACATATCAACACATTAGGAAGTGTTGTTCAGCCAGGAGAAGAAATAATTGAAATTGTTCCGTCAGAAGATCAATTACTGATAGAAACAAAAATCACTCCAAAAGATATTGCATTTTTGCACCCAGGCTTACCCGCAATAGTAAAAGTCACGGCCTATGATTTTACGCGTTATGGCGGATTAAAAGGAACTGTAGAACACATCAGTGCCGACACATCTCAAGATGAGGAAGGCAATAGCTTTTACACCATTAGGGTAAGAACCAAAGAATCTAGTTTAATAAAAGACGATGGCACGCAGATGCCAATCATTCCCGGGATGTTGACTAGCGTTGATGTCATAACGGGAAAAAGATCAATACTTGAGTACATCTTAAATCCAATACTAAGAGCAAAAGATACAGCGCTAAGAGAGCGCTAGGCTAGAGAACCTGGAGGGTTTTTTACATGAACAAATACACACATACTGGTCTTAAATTAACAGCGGTAGCCTTGGCTATTATGCTGTCATCGACAGCGCAAGCACAAACACTTGAGCAAGCCGTTGCGCATACTTTGGATAGCAATCCAGAATTGCGCATCGCTTTTAATCGCTTTAAAGCCCGTGAAGAGCAAGTAAACCAAGCTTATGCCGGCTATATGCCAACGGTAGACGTTTCCGGTGGCTATGGCTGGGAGCAAACCGACAGCGTATCTACACGCCGTCGAGTCAATGGCCCAAGCCAAGGGGATGTCGATTCTGACGGTAAGATCGATCTTGAACGTGGTGAACTTGGCATAAGTATTAAACAGATGCTGTTTGATGGTTTCTACACTAGCAGCGAAGTGGATCGTTACTCATTTGAAGCAAGTTCAGATCAATGGGCATTATTTGCTGCAGCAGAAGATATAGCACTAGAGGTGAGTAAAGTTTATTTGAACTTTATCCATACTGAGCAAGTATTGAATCTTGCAGAAAAGAACTTACTAAGTCATAAAGATATCTACGATCAAATTAAACAAAGAACCGATTCTGGTTTAGGTTCAATCGCTGATTTATCGCAAATATCTGGGCGTTTAGCACGGGCAAATGCCAATGTTATTTCTGCTAAAAACAACCTATTTGATGCCAAAGCACAGTTTATTCGTGTCGCTTCCGCTGAGCCTGAAAGCTTAATAATGCCGGTACCTGATGCAGATATGTTACCAGCAGATATAAGCCTAAGCTTAAAGTTAGCTGAAAATAATCACCCAATCCTTAAGTCAGCGGCGAGTGACATTGGCGCAGCCAAAAATGAGCGCGCTTCAGCCCAGGCTAACTACTACCCTAAAGTGACTCTCGAGGTAAACGGCGGTTGGAATAACAACACTAATGGTGAAGATGGCTATAGCGCTATCAATAGCCAAAATGTCAATGGATACACCAATGACTTAGCCGCTATGGTTCGGGTCAGATACAACCTATTTGCCGGTGGTAAAGATCTCGCGCGCACTAAAGAAACCGCTTACAAAATCAATGAAGCTAAAGAAATCCATGAACGCGCCCATCGCCAAGTCGTTGAAGGGGTGAATTTAGCTTGGAATGCTTATGAACTATTAGCACCACAAAAGCAGTATATTCGTGATCACGTTGTTGCAGCCAAAGAGACTCAAGTTGCTTATTCACAGCAATTTAATTTGGGTCAGCGCACATTGCTCGATTTACTTGATACAGAAAATGAGCTATTCGAAGCACGTAAAGACTACTTACAAGCTGAATATGATGAAACCGTTGCTCAATACCGTGTACTTAATGCTACAGGGCAATTGCTAGATTCTTTACGCGTGACACGCCCTTCTGTATGGCAGGGAGAGCGTCAATATGAAGGAGGAGTAGGCGAATGAATAAATTACTAGTATTACTCATGATTGCACTCACTGCGGGCTGCGCTACCAATGACTTAAGCTCAATGGATACGCCTACTAAGCAAAAGTTCGATCTAAACGATCAAGATAGAGACGGTGTTATCGTTGCCCGTGAACGTTGCCCAGAAACAATAACTGGCGCGACGATTAGCAACGAGGGTTGCGGCCAAATTAAACCCATCCATGAGCGCCAAGAGCTAAAAATCTTGTTCCCAACTAATTCTTATGAACTGGATCCGCAATATTATGGCCAGATAGAGTTAATTGCCAACATGATGAAGCAATACCCCGGCACGACGGTGACCATTGAAGGCCATTGCAGTAAGAAAGGTAGTCATGAGTTAAATATGGTTCTATCACAAAATAGAGCCAACACAGTAACTCAGGTGCTATCAAGCCGCTTTGGCATAGCTTCAAGCCGCTTAAAGGCTATTGGCTATAGCTTTGATAGACCTGTAGATATGGGTGATAGTCCTGAATCCCATAGACGTAACCGTCGCGTTATTGCCGAGATTAGTGGCGAAGACACTGCAGCTGATATGAAGTGGAATATCTACACTGTAGACCAGCAAGTAAACTAGTTATATGTGACTGTATCGTTCACACTGAAATAGTCGGTATACTTGCAACGAAAGGCATTTGTTTTTATTTCAGCCATGCTGAATATCAACAAATGCCTCTTCGTTATTTACATGCCTAACGATAAACAAAGGAAAGGGAATTATTGGTCTTATTCACCAAGCTGAAAACTAAATCTTTGAGTATGAGAGCCTGCCAGTTATCTCTGCTGACATCGGTTTTACTAGGGTCATGCTTATATGCATCACCCACTCAGGGATTAAATTCTGCAAAAATCATTTCCACTTTGACAGCACGTTATGGAGAAAGAGCAGGTTTGCGTGCCAACGCTTGGTTTAAGATGTTAAACAAAGCAGAGCATGTCGATGAGTTAGAAAAATTAAAAATGGTAAATCAATTTTTTAATTTATTTCGCTTCATCGAAGATAAAGTTCTTTGGGGAGATTCTAATTATTGGGCTACGCCAATGGAATTTATAGGTGTGAATGGTGGAGACTGTGAAGATTTCTCCATTGCTAAATATTTCACTCTACTACAGCTCGGCGTAAGTGAAGATAAGCTGCGGATCACTATGGTAAAAGCAACTACAATGAATCAATATCATATGGTGCTCGCTTATTACCCTACGCCAAGTGCAATACCCCTAGTATTAGATAACCTTGATCGAGAAATAAAACCTGCAACCCAGCGTAATGACTTATTACCTGTATACAGTTTTAACGGTAAGCAGCTTTGGCTAAACAAAGAAAAAGGCCGCGGCGTATTAGCAGGTTCTTCATCTCGATTAAAGAAATGGAATGACCTAAAACACAGGTTAGGTGTCGACAGACTGCGCCAACCAAAATTAAAAATGGAGTAGTGACAAAGATGACCCTGTTCCGTCAGATCTATGCGTTATTGTTCGGCCTCTTCTTGCTCACCATTGCAAGTGTCGCTTATGTACAATTTCACGAAACGCAAAACTTCTTAGTTCAGCAAATGGACTCAGATCTAAATAATGCCAGTAATTCACTGGGGCTGATGCTAGTGCCTGTATTAGAAGCTGGGGATGCAGCAGGTGCAGAAACACTGGTTAACGTCATTTTTGAGGGTGGCTATTACCAACAAATCAAGCTCACTTGGCTCGTTGATGGTAAACAACAAGTTTGGAATAATGCTATTCGCATAGAAAATGTCCCCCAATGGTTCATTGACCTAGACATTTTTAGCACCATAACCAAGCAAAGCACTATCACCTCAGGCTGGTTACAATTAGCAGAAATAGAAATTACCGCTCACCCAGGCTTTGGTTACCATGAGCTGTGGCGCATTATTACCAATACCATCATGGTGTTTGCTGTATTGTTCTTAATCGCTATTATATGTGCACGTATCGGGCTTACGTTAATTCTAAAGCCATTACACAACCTTTCTGAACACGCTCAGAGAATCGCAAAGCGTCAGTTCGGCCCAGATATGCCAACCCCTAAAACAGAAGAGCTTAAAGAGTTAGTGCTAGCCTTTAACAGTATGTCATCTCAGCTAAAACAAGTATTTAGTTCATTGGATGAAGAAGTCTCTGCATTAAGAAAAAAGAATTTAGTCGATCAAGTATCCAATCTTCCCAATCGTCAGTACATGGTAAGCCGTTTAAATGGTTGGCTGACAGAGCCTAGTGGTGGTGCACTATTCCTCGCTAAGTTTGATTGGCTTGAGGAAGTCCATAGTAAATATGGTTATCAAGTCAGAGATGAAACCATTCACTTATTAGCGCAAAAGATGGAACAGCATCTACAAGAAATAGCGCCTTCTGTGATAGCTCGTATTGCTGCTTATGAATTCGCCTTTTTAGTCGAAGATGTTGAACACGATCAACTTAATAAATACTTACAAACTCTTATACGCACACTAAACAAAGAAATATCCAAAGCAGGTTGTAAGCCTAATGAAGGCTTTGCCGTAGGTGTAGCCGAACGATTTGGGCAGATGAAAGTTGCTGACATTATGGCCCAGGCTGATAATGCGCTGCAAAAAGCCCTACTAGAAAATAAAGTTTTCCACTGGTTTGAAACCTCACAACAACAACTCTTTAGTCGTGAAGAATGGCGAGAAAACCTCACTTTAGCAATTAATGAGAAGCAATTTCAGTTCAGATGGCAACCAATCCAGTTCTGTGATAGTCAACAAATTAGCCAGCGTGAACTTTATTGTCAGCTTCAGTTAGGTGATAAGTTGCTCCATGCAGGACAGTTTATGCCCTATATAGAATTGCTATCATTAGGATCATTACTTGATAAATGCTTAATCGAAAAGGTTGGTGAATCTAAATTACTTGAAAGAAACTATGAGCCAATTGCCATTAACTTAACCCATAACAGTATTGGTGATACTGATTTCCATCAGTGGTTAAAACAAGTATTACGATCTACCCATCACGCAGAGAGGATGTGCTTTGAAATTCCAGAAGCCAGTGTATACAGTGATTTGAGCTCCTGTGAAAAACTATGCAACATTATCAGGGACAGCGGTGCACATTTTGGTATAGATCATTTCGGCAGACAATTTGGTTCCATGGCATACTTGCAAAGCTTACGTCCAAGCTATGTAAAACTCGATCAATCATTTGCTTATATCGACGATAATCAACATAACAGTGAACTGTGTCGTGCCTTAGTTAACGTTGCTAAAGGCTTGGATATTCAAGTTATCGTCACAGGTATTCAAGAAGAGGAGCAGCTAGAGCGCTTTAGAACATTAAGACTCGACGCATACCAAGGTTTTATCGCCCCACCGGTAAATGTGAAGTCCTAACACATACAAAGCCTCATAAGAGCACCAGTACGCTGGTGCTTTTTTATATCTGCAATTTATTCATCATGAAACTAGCCGTTCCTGTAAAGGCAAATGAATGCTGGTCAATAGATTTTATGAGCGATAACTTGTTTTCAGGAAAGTCGTTAAGAACGTTTAATGTCATTGATGATTATCATCGTGAGACTTTAGTTATCGAAGTCGATTTGAGCTTACCTGCTCAGCGAGTGATACGCGTGCTTAACCGGATTACCACCTATCGCGGTTATCCAAAGCGCTTAAGACAAGATAATCGGCCAGAGTTTATCTCACATGCACTTGAGATGTGGGCCGAACAACACGGCATTACGTTAGATTTTATTAAGCCAGGGAAACCGACGCAAAATGCGTATATTGAGCGATTCAACCGGACTTATCGAAATGAAGTACTAGACTGTTATTTGTTCAATAGCTTGATTGAAGTTAGGGAAATCACAGATAGTTGGATTGAAGAATATCATTATGATCGGCCACATGAATCACTGAACGATCTACCGCCCAAGCTGTATGAGCGATTAAATGTAAGCGTCTGGGCAACTACACCTATCTTTTAAAATTCCATGGTAACAGGCTGTCTATATCCGGTGCTGGTTGGCACAGTTCATTAAGGCAAGCCATGATGTAATCAAATGGGACTAAGCCATT
>NZ_JACJDV010000057.1 GCF_014163735.1 Shewanella sp. SR44-3 | reverse complement strand
CAATATATTCAGTTCTACAATTACAAACGCAGACATTCGGCAATAGATTATAAGACGCCACATCAAAAATATAATGAGTTAAAAAAAGCGGCTTAAAATCTCTCCAGAAAAACTTGACCATTACAGCGAACCATTGGTCTAAGGCGTTAAATAGCGCTCGGATCACTTGCTCATTTGTGTCTTGCTGCTGCCACAGGGCTGGCAGTAAGCGCCATGTTACTGACCAACACCACACATCCGCCAGCAGGAGCTAACCCGCTGTTAATTATGTTATCAGGCCAAAGTTGGGATTTTTTATTTACCCCAGTACTACTTGGGGCCGTGATTATTGTGCTATTGGGGAAAAGCATGCACAAATTACAATTGAGACTACAAAAAAGCACCTGAAATCTTGGAGGTTGGCGTTATAGTCTCAGCAGCCTTAGATTATCACTTTGTTTTTAATGTAAATTTAATTTCAAATAGCTCACTAATGCCGGGATAAATGACTTGAATTAAGTCTTTGAGTTCGGCTAATGGCATGTTTTCTTGTTTGGCGTGGGCTGAGTTTAATGCATCAAATTGTACGGCTTGACAGCTGATGATTTGAATATCGCAAAACCAGCGCTGGCTCTCAAAGGTATACACGGGAATAATTTGCCCGGGATATACCTTGGCATCAGATGCTTCTCGCAGGGTGATTGTTTTGCGCTGGCTGAGTATATCGGCCTCAAAGCGCTCAAAAAATGAGATGCTGGTTTGGGGGGCGCTGGTGCTTGAGGTGCTATTTTTTGGGGTGTTCACTTTTGTGGTTTTGCTGTTCAGGGGCTGGTTCATAGGCCTATGGCGTCAAGGGAAACGTGTTAAGGCTTGATTTTAAAGGGCGGGCTTTGGCTTCACAAGGGAAAAGTGCTGAGGGTTTAAAGACTGTGACTTTCGTCTTGGGGCAAGCTTGGGTATCATTAGGCCATAGCACATTCCATTAGGTCTTATTTTGCCAATTTCAGCCACAACATCACCAACATCAGAGCTTTCATCACTGGCACTCCTTGAACAATTAACACTCATTTCTCAGTTAAGCGCGGCTGAGCAAGCCATAAAGCTTGTCGAATTTTCATCCATCAAGCGTTTTCAACTCTCAGCACAGTTGAATGAGTTTCCAAGGGCGCTATTTTTATTGGCAGATACCCTTGAAGTGATAGATTTATCAGCCAATAAGCTCACTGAATTGCCTGATGATTTTGGTCGCTTCCACGCGCTTAAGATTTTATTTCTTTCTGATAATCAGTTTACTCAGTTACCAAAGGTATTAGCCCATTGCCCTAACTTAACCATGGTAGGGTTTAAGGCTAACCGCATTGATACCGTGGCAGAAGATTGCTTGCCTCATAAGCTTAGTTGGTTGATTTTGACCGATAACAAGATAACTCAGCTGCCTGATTCTATGGGTCAGTTAACCCTGCTGCAAAAATGCGCCTTAGCGGGTAATGCCATAGCGCGTTTACCTGACGCTATGGCTAAGTGTCAGCGCTTGGAGCTACTGCGAATTTCTGCTAACAAGTTAACCGAGCTGCCGTCTTGGCTATTGAATTTACCGCGATTATCTTGGCTGGCTTTTGATGGTAATCCTGTAACTCAAGCTTCGCCCCAAGCGGTTATTCAAGGTAAGGGCAGCAACAATGTGGCCGTTAACGCATCATCAAGCACCACAGCCCTTGATGATGCGCTACCTTTAGTGGCCTTGTCACAGCTTGATATCGGCGCTGAGCTTGGTAGGGGCGCATCTGGGATTATTTATCAAGCACAGTGGCAAGCTGTAGATGTGGACGTCTCTAAATCTGTGGCGGTAAAGCTGTTTAAAGGCGCGGTCACCAGTGATGGCTACCCAAGCAATGAGTTAGCCTGCAGCTTAAAAGTGGGTTTACATCCTAATATTATTCCTGTGTTGGGGCAGGTGGATCAGCCAGAGGCACTGGGGTTAGTGATGGGCTTGATTGCACCAAGTTTTGTTAATCTTGGCCTGCCGCCATCACTCAACACTTGCACCCGCGATACCTTTGCCGCAGGGACAATATTCACTGCGCGCCAAGTCTTTAATATTGGCATACAAATGGCCGATGCCATGGCACATTTGCATGCCAAAGGCGTGAGCCACGGCGATGTGTATGCCCATAATATCTTGATAGAGGGCGACGATAAGCTGATTTTTGGTGATTTTGGTGCAGCAACGGATTTATCCGCTTTGCCACTCGCCCAGCAGCTTGCCATGGAGCAGATAGAAATTCGCGCTTTTGCTTGTCTGTTGGAAGATTTATTAGGCTTAGTTAGCATTACTGATGTAGATAAAGGATTAGTCAATGACTTAACGGCCATCAAACAAGCATGCATAACAGACGCGACTCATGAAAGGCCAAGGTTTAAGCTGTTGTGTGAGCAGCTCAACAAGCTGGGCTTGCGTTACGGGCTTAAGTTACAGGCTTAAGTTAGGCTCATGTTGAGGCTGGGCTCGTCTTTCAAGATAAATGAAGTTGTGCTTAAGATGAAGGAGTGCTTATCTCAGGATTTAACAAGGGGCCTATGGCGGATAAAAAGTCAGCTTCGTCGACATTAGTCATGGACTGCAGTGCAGAGAGTTTGAACTCGCAGCAGCAAGCCGCAGAGTGGCAAGGATTGATCGCTAAAGTGCGGGCATGCACCTTGTGTGCTGATGTGTTAACTCATGGGGTGCGGCCAGTGCTGCAGTGCCATCCGATGGCGCGGATATTAATTGCAGGCCAAGCGCCCGGGCGAAAAGTACATGAGTCTGGGGTGCCTTTTGATGATGCTAGCGGCGAGCGCTTACGAGCTTGGCTCGGGGTGAGTAAAGAGACCTTTTATGATGAGCAACAATTTGCCATCTTACCTATGGGCTTTTGTTATCCGGGTAAAGGGCCTTCAGGAGATTTAGCGCCGTTGGCGATTTGCGCTAAAACTTGGCGACAAGCCTTGATGGCCGCGCTGCCCAATATCAAGCTCATCTTGGTGATAGGTCAGTATGCCATGGCCTATCATTTACCTGATCAATTGTTACAGTCTCAGCCACCATTGACGGCTTCACAAACTGCTTCACCAACCGTTTCACCAGCTAAGCGCAGCCTCACCGAGACTGTCTACACTTGGTATCAAAATGCTGATGAGTCACCAAGCAAAGATAACAGCTGCTGGACGTTACCTTTGCCACACCCCAGTCCGAGGAACAATATTTGGCTCAAGCGTAATCCTTGGTTTGAAGTGCAATGCATCCCTAAGGTGCAAGCAAAAGTTGCTCAAGTGCTATTGAAGCGAGATTGAAACAAGATTAAGGCAGAAGCTGACATAGGCCTGCACAGGATTTAAAAGCAAAACGCCTTAGCTAGGGGGAACCCGCTAAGGCGTAATGACACTTCAATGAGTGGGTTTATTACTTCGAGATGGCTTAGTTATACCAAGCTTCAGAAGGATCCTCATCCTCTTGTTTATTTTGGCCTTTGCTCTGGGCTTTTACCCAAGCTTTATGCTGCTCGTGCTCGGCAAACGCGGCATTAATTTCTTCCATCACAGAATCCACATCAGCATCCACCAAGACTTCATCAAACAGGCCCGTGAGCTCTGATTGCGGCGTCAGTGCAGAGGTTTCATAGAGATGCCACATTTCCTTTGCATAAGCCGTGTCGCTTAGCTGAGGAGCAAACTGAGCATAATACTCAGTCATGTTAGTGACATCGCGGCCAAACATACGCTTGGCGTTATTGTTTGCAGCAGCATCAATCACTTGAGGTAAATCTATGATCACCGGGCCTTTATCATCAATAAGCACATTAAATTCTGACAAATCCCCATGAACTAGGCCCTCACATAGCATGAGTTTGATGTAATCCATGATAATACTGTGGTGAGCAAGCGCCTGCGCCTCAGTAAAGCTCACATCATTGAGTCTTGGGGCCACAAGACCTGCTTCGTCTGTGATAAGTTCCATCAACAGCACGCCATCAAAGCAGCCATAGGGCGTAGGCACACGAACGCCAGCCGCTGCAAGCTTATACAGTGCATCCACTTCTGTGTGTTGCCAGGACTCTTCTTGCTGCTGGCGGCCAAACTTAGAGCCTTTCTCCATCGCGCGGGCTCGACGAGTGTTACGTACTTTGCGGCCTTCTTGATATTGAACGGCTTGCTTGAAACTACGTTGGCTCGCTTCTTTATAGACTTTGGCACAACAGATCTCATCGCCACGGCGGACCATATAGACAGTGGCTTCTTTACCACTCATCAATTGGCCTAACACGTCATCAATTAAACCTTCGTCAACTAAAGGCTGTAGTCTTTTTGGTATTTTCATAGCACCTTAACAAGTAAATCACTCAAACTGAGGTTCGGGGTGAAACAAGAGTATATACAGGATCGTGATATAGATGGCAATTCCAACGCTGAAAACTGCAAGTGGCTGGTAAAAAAGTGAGCTAATCATAGCGCTAGGATGATATTTTCAGCGACTTGAACATATTTGCAGCATTCGAACTACGCAAACACTAATTTTAGTTGATCCAAATTTTTAAATCAGTAAAGTATGCAACATCTTCAGCAGACAAGCCGATTTGTCGTTGAAAGTGCAAAATTTAAGGCTTATGTTTGAACGATATTCGTCAAATGTAAACCACAGAGTTTGCCCGAGTGGTGGAATCGGTAGACACAAGGGATTTAAAATCCCTCGCTGAATAAGCGTGCCGGTTCAAGTCCGGCCTCGGGTACCATTATTCTCATTGAGAATGCAGTTAAGCCTCGATTATATCGAGGCTTTTTTGTATCTGTAATTTGGTTGAAAGCGCAAAAGTATAAAAGCGTAAAAGGATAAAAGTAAAATCCCTCGCACTCTTTGTTGAAAGTAAGGCGAGCCGGTTCAAGTCCGGCCTCGGGTACCATTATTCTCATTGAGAATGCAGTTAAGCCTCGATTATATCGAGGCTTTTTTGTATCTGTAATTTGGTTGAAAGCGCAAAAGTATAAAAGCGTAAAAGAACAAAAGCAAAATCCCTCGCGCTCTTTGTACTCTTTATCGACAAGGAGGTAAGGCGCGCCACTTCTCATAGCGAGAATAGTCCGGCCTCGGGTACCATTATTCTCATTGAGAATGCAATTAAGCCTTAACGAAAGTTAGGGCTTTTTTGTTTCTGAAATTTGGTTGACAGCGTAATACCAATTAGCATTGAAGTGTGATCTAGTTGAAGAGTAGCTTTTAAAAACTCATTAGTGACACTCAATTTAATAGGCTCATCATGGCAATTAGCGAGACGACCTTCTGAGACAGGACGTCGAAGAGAGCTATAGGGACATATCTACGCGTGTCGACGAGCAAATGCAATGATGAGTCGATCATTGCATATCAAAATTTTAGTCTATGATTTTGATACTCAAAGCCACCATGAAGTTGGGAAGAATTAAATCGTAATTGGTATAAAAGCAAAATCCCTCGCGCTCTTTGTACTCTTTATCGACAGTAAGGTAAGGCGTGCCACTTCTCATAGCAAGAGTAGTCCGGCCTCGGGTAACATTATTCTGATTGAGAAAGTAAAAAACCTCGATGGTGTCGAGGCTTTGTTGTTTAAGCAACTGTCTGCTTACTTCCCCTCAAGTTACAGGGGATTCTGAACTTAGCTTAGTACCCCACAGCTTCTGAGCCGGCGCGGCGTGGATCTGAGGCGCCCATAATGCCATTATCGCGCACCACAATCGACTGAGTGCTGCCAATAGACTGCTGCACTTTTACGTTATGGCCCTTAGCTTCTAAAAGTGAAACGGTGTCTGCGTTTAAGCTGCGCTCAACTAAAAGCTCATCGGGCTGCCATTGATGGTGCACTCTAGCAGCAGCGCTGGCTTCGGCGATATTAAGCTGGTGGTCAATGACGTTCATGATGACTTGCAAGGTAATATTGATGATCCGCGAACCGCCTGGGCTGCCGGTGACAATAAAAGGTTTGCCGTCTTTCATCACGATAGTGGGGCTCATGGAGCTTAAGGGCCGTTTATTACCTTCTACCGCATTGGCATCGCCGCCAATTAAGCCGTAACCGTTTGGAGAACCGGGTTTAACGGAGAAATCATCCATTTCATTGTTAAGCAATATGCCCGTGCCCGCCGCCACTAAGCCTGAGCCATAGCTGAAGTTAAGGGTGTAAGTGTTTGATACCGCGTTGCCAAATTTATCCACCACAGAATAATGCGTGGTTTGGGTGCTTTCATAGGGGGCAAGCAATCCTGGTTTGATTTCACTGCTGGGGGTGGCCTTATTGATGGCAATTTTCTTTGCGATACTGGCGGCATAGTCACGACTTAACAGGGCCGCTGTGGGCACGGTCACAAAATCTGGGTCACCTAAATACTCGCTTCTGTCGGCGTAAGCATATTTCATGGTTTCGGCCATCACATGGATAGTCTGGGCGGTATTGTGACCAAATTTATCGATAGGGAAGTGCTCTAGTACATTGAGCATTTCAATAATGTGGATACCGCCAGATGAAGGGGCGGGCATAGATACCACTTCATAGCCACGATATTGGCCGCGCACAGGCTCACGTTCCACCACTTTGTAATTGGCTAAATCTTCAAGAGTCATCACGCCGCCGGCATCTTTCACCGCCGCGACAATTTTTTGCGCCGTTTCCCCTTGATAAAAACCTTTACTGCCAAGCTTTGCAATTAAGCTTAATGAATGGGCAAGCTCAGGCTGCTTTAAAATGTCGTTAAAGGCTAAATTGCTGCCATCGGCCTTATAAAAAATCTTGATTGAGCTTGGCCACTGGGCAATGCGGGATTTCACCCCAGCAAGAGAATCTGCCAGATCTGAAGTCACAGAAAACCCTTCGGCGGCAAGCTTTATGGCAGGCGCCATCACTTGTTTAAGTGACATAGTGCCGTATTTAGTCAGCGCAAGCTCCATGCCCATCACAGTGCCTGGCACGCCAACCGCTAGGCCATGTTCGCGGCTGAGCTTATCAACGGCGTTGCCTTGCTCATCCAAGAAGATATCTTTGTGGGCCTTATTTGGCGCCGTTTCACGGTAATCGATGGCGATGGTTTTGTTTTCTTTGGCAAGGTGCACCAACATAAAACCGCCGCCGCCAATGTTACCTGCGCGGGGCAGAGTCACGGCTAAGGCAAAACCTACCGCCACAGCGGCATCAACCGCATTACCGCCTTGCTTGAGAATATCAACGCCAATGCGACTTGCCAGCGCTTCTTGACTCGCCACCATGCCGTGTTTCGCCCATACTGGCTGAGCCGTCGCCATCTGGCTGTAGATGGAGACATCGTTAGCTGATACCGTAGCAACACTTAAGGCTGATAGACTTAAGCCTATTGTTAAGCTTAAGGTGAGTAATGTAGGTTTAATATGAGGGAGTAATGGCACGTGGCGTCCTCGAAAAAGAGTCTGGATTGCAATGTGACATAATTATGGCCTAATAAACAAGTCTTTCATTAGCGGGGGGGATTTGTTGGCTTTTGTTTGAACAGTCAATTTAGAAACAAGCTTCATTTTAGAAAAGGTCAGCATAGCCTCATGAGTTTACAGATAAGCTTAGTTAATGATATTTCCCAAATAGGGCCCCAAGCATGGCACGCCTTGTTCGGCCTCGGACATCCCTTCACCCGTTATGAATACCTGCATGCCTTAGAGACTAGTGGCGCCTGCTCAGCAAAAACCGGTTGGCAGCCTAGGCATTTAGTCGTGACGAAAAAAGACACGGCTGTGGCAGAAAGCGCCCATGACGCGGCAGCCAAACCAGACAACATCATTGCTTTAATGCCACTTTATGAGAAACATCACTCCTATGGCGAATATGTCTTCGACTGGGCTTGGGCTGATGCCTATGAGCACCATGGGGTAGCCTATTACCCTAAATTGCTGTGCGCCATTCCTTTTACCCCAGCAACAGGCACTAGGCTTGCCATGGACTCAAGTCTTGATGATGGGCAGCAAGATGCTGTGTGGACGGTGGTGGTTGATTTTTTACAGCAGCAAATTATGACCCAAGGCTATTCTTCATGGCATTGTCTGTTTACCAATGCGGCTCAAAGCGCGGCATTGGCGCAAACTCACCTGACATCGCCTAGCCAGACACAAGTTAGTCGGGCGCAGGCTAATCAGCCCGAATCTAACCAAATACAGGCTAACAGCCAGACCTTTGCAATAAAGGGGCAACCCATAGCGCGGCTCGGGACTCAGTTTCATTGGTTTAATCGGGGATACAGTCAGTTTGATGATTGTTTGCAGGCCATGACCTCGCGAAAGCGCAAAAATATTCAAAAAGAGCGCGCCGCCATTAGCAAATTCGAATTGTCATTTGAGTTTATTCATGGCGATAACATTACTTCAAGCCACTGGCGCAGTTTTAGCTTATGTTACCAACAGACTTACTTAAAACGCTCTGGCCACACAGGTTACTTAAATAGTGATTTTTTTCAAACGATTGGCACTTCAATGGCTGATGCCATTAGGCTACTTAGGGTGAGTGACGCCTCTGGGAATGATATCGCCTACGCCCTGTATTTTGTTTCAAAGAATCGGCTTTACGGCCGCTACTGGGGGGCATTTGAGGATATCCCAGGGCTGCATTTTGAAGCCTGTTATTACCAAGGGATCGAGTATGCCATTGCCCAAGGGTTAAGCTGCTTCGATGCGGGCGCCCAAGGGGAGCATAAAGTGCTACGAGGCTTTGAGCCTATAGAAACTCACTCTTTTCACTCCATCGCCCACGAGGGTTTTAAGGGCGCCATCCAAGATTACTGCCAACAAGAAAGCCGCAATATGCAGCTCTACATGGCAGAGCAAGCAAAGAACTTGCCCTATAAAAGCAGCCAATAGTGAATGGTTTTCAAATGTGTTTTTGATGCAGGGATAAGGTGCAAGTTTGGTGGTCATATTCTGTAATCTAAGGCTGTAGCCTTGGTGGCTTGCTTGATAAACGGATTATTTAGCTGCTGCGCTTAGATCATAAACTAGGGTAATAACACTAGTATCACCACAGTAATAACGATAAGTAGAGCCCATATTAATGGATGGGTCCATATTTTTGCTTTCCGTTTGAATGCTAAATAGTGGCTTAAGGGCTTGAAGTTTACATAGCCATGCAATAAAGCTAACAGGGTAACTAGTAGCCCTAAGTAAAGATGTATGTCCTTGTATTGATGTTTAGCTATGCCCAAATATGACCATAACCTGGAAGCTTGTCCATGGGGGGCTAAGTACAAGAGTAATCCCGTCGCTGCTAATAGCGCTAGCATCAACATCATAGTAATTGCCGCATAAGGTCTAAATCGATTTAAATTCATACTGACTCCTAGTCATGAATCCTCATCTTAAGAAGATCCATGACTAGGCTAGCACTTTAGTTTGACTGTCAATGTGATATACATCATAGCGGCTTGATTTTTTGAGGGCGAAAATAGGACGTTGCGGTGAGTCAAGATAATAGCCAGCTGAAAAGCACCTTCTACGGTTGCACTGCAAGCACTCATTTGCTATTAGAGCATCTAGATAAGTGGTGACACTTTTCCAGTTGTTACCAGTACTTAAAAGTAGGCGACTCTCCCACTCTTTTGAATAACCGTATTTTCCAATCAGGTTAGCCTTCCATTGGGCTGTGCACTGTGGCTAACAAGCACAGTCTTGCGTGACTGTGCTGCCCTGATGTTGAAATTTAGGAGGCGCAGGCGCTGCCTGTTTTAAGGGTATGCAAAATACTGCAATCTTTAATCTGATGGTGTTTACAGCAAGAGGCGAGGGCGGCCAGTGATTGTTCAAGTAACGCCAATTCTCGCTGGGTTTGTTGGATCCGTGCGAGTTGCTCGGCAATGATATTGTCCACCAATGAGCAGGATGATTTGGGGTCGTCTTGTGTATCGACTAAGCGCTTAATATCATCCAGTGCAATATTTAATTCTCGACATCGCCTGACAAATATTAAGGTGTCTATGTCCTTTTGTTGGTAATGGCGATAGCCGTTAGCGGTGCGTATAGGGGCGCTTAATAACCCAATTTGCTCATAATAGCGGATGGTTTTTACCGACACCTGAGCCGTCGCTGCCAATTCACTTATTTTCAACTTGACCTTCCAGTCACTGTAACCTTTAAGCTTAAGCATATCATTTTTCGATTTAATCTTACTAAAGATTAAATCCGTTTCAAGGAAGTTGTATGTTTAGCTATTCTGCTGCGGCATCGTTAATCTTGTCGCTGGGTGTGATGGGCCAAAGTCAAGCGAGCACTGAAAAACACTCCGTGGATACCCAAGAGCAACACGTCGCCCACGGGCACGCCGCTCATCAACCGCAGCACTCAGATGCTGATGAGCATGGTGAGCATGGTGAGCATGACGATGAGCACGATCACGAAGAGAGCATGGAAAAAATTGTGGTGCAAGCCACTCGTTCAGGGCGGATTGCCGATGAGCAGCCGATTCGGGTTGAGTTAATTAACCGCGAAGAAATCGAAGAAAAAGCCGCCATGAGGCCGGGTAACATTTCTATGTTAGTCGCTGAAACGGGGGGCGTTAGGCTACAAACAACGTCACCTGCATTAGGCAGTGCCAATATTCGCTTGCAAGGTTTGTACGGCCGCTATACCCAATTGTTGGCCGATGGCTTACCGCTTTACGGCAATCAGGCAGGCTCCATTGGGTTGTTGCAAATTCCGCCCACCGATCTTAGCCGCGTTGAGATAGTTAAAGGCTCGGCTTCATCGCTTTATGGTGGCTCGGCGCTTGGCGGGGTGATTAATCTGGTATCTAGAACCCCAAGCGATGAGCTAAACGGCGAAGTATTAGTGAATGCAACCACACGCAATGGGCAAGATGTGACCACCTATGTTGAAACACCCTTAAGCGACAACCTAACAGGCTCACTGACAGCGGGCGCGCACCAGCAAGATGAGCAAGACATAGATAAAGACGGCTGGATAGATCTGCCAGGTTATGAGCGATATACCGCCCGTCCTCGGCTATTTTGGCAAGGTGATGCGGGCGAAACACTGTATTTAACCGCTGGCTTGATGACTGAGCAGCGCACCGGCGGCACTCTTGCCGATAATAAGTTTGCAGACAATCAGTTTGCGGATAATAAGTTTGCCGATAGTAAAGTTGCCGATGCTGGCACGTTTAAGCAATCTCAAGATTCAGATAGGTTTGACACAGGTTTAGTGTTTAGTATGCCTGTGCTTGAGTCACTGACCTTTAATACTCGTGCATCGGCTATGGTACAAGATCATACTCATGTATTTGGCAGCGACATAGAAGACGATCAACATCAGAGTTACTTGCTAGAAAACAGCCTTGCCGGTTACACAGATAACAGCGATTGGGTGCTTGGACTTGCGTATCAGTCAGAGATGTTTTCATCTAATACCTTCCCAGAGTTTGATTACACGTTTGAGGTGCCCGGCGCGTTTGCCCAACTCGATTATCAGCATTCAGAGCAAATCACCACCTCTTACAGCGTACGAGTCGATGATCACAGTGAGTACGGCAGCCAAGTAAGCCCAAGGGTGTCGCTACTGTATCGCCCCAATGAGTTAACCATCAGAGGCTCTTTTGGGCAGGGCTACTTTGCCCCTACGCCGTTTGTCGAAGAGATTGAAGCCGCGGGTTTATCAAGGCTCGCGCCGATTGAAAGCTTACAAGAGGAGCGCGCAAAAACCGCATCCCTTGATTTTACTTACACCTTTGACAATGCCGAAACCAGCTTAACCTTGTTTGGCTCTGACGTGGATAACGTCACCCAATTAGAAGCGTTTTCTGTTAACAACAATGGCAGCTTAGACGCTGTACGGTTAGTAAACGCAGCAGGCAAAAGTGAAATTCGCGGCGCTGAAGTGTTGCTGCGTTATTATTTGGGTGACATTAAGCTTACCGCAAGTTACTTGTATTTAGATGCGACTGAAGAGTCGCCCAATGGTTTAGCTCGAAAAGAAATCGCACTTACCCCACGCCATTCCGCTGGTTTTGTGGCCATGTGGGAGCAACACGGCAATTTTAGAGCAGGTTTTGAAGCCTACTATACCGGCACGCAAACCGTGAACGATAACCCTTATATTGATGAGACCGACCCTTATTGGCATCTGGGGTTAATGGGCGAAATTACAGTGGGCAGAGTCAGTTGGTTTATTAATTTAGAAAACTTACTCGATATCAAGCAAACCGATGAGCACCCAATGCTGCTACCCAATAGAGCCCCAAGCGGCCAATGGACGACAGACATTTGGTCTCGAAACGATGGCTTCATCGCCAATGCCGGTGTGAGAATTAAATTTGGTCATTAAGCTTGTTCATTCAGTTTGACTCTTAAGTTTGACCAAAGCGGGCATCAATATGAGTATTAATGAGCTGGGGGATCGCCCCAGCTCAGCGCTATATTGGCTTTCTAGCAACAAACCCTCACATCTCGCTTTAGCGCATCTTGAAAGTGCACTATGTTATTGTTTTACGTTGGCTGGGCTGATTTGTTGTCCAAGAGTTTTGATTTTGGAAGTAAATAGGATAGCTTAATAAACAGTAAGGTGGCTGGCTTCGTGGCGTTACAGAAT
>NZ_JACJDV010000056.1 GCF_014163735.1 Shewanella sp. SR44-3 | reverse complement strand
AGTAAACCGAGCCACTGTGCCGCTGTTCTGTATGTTTTCATCACCTGCTCCAAATTTATCATTGAGCAGGTATTTTCAAATAGTCAGATCAATGATGCGAGGTGTGGTTCGCTAGACGGTTACAAATAAACTACCGGTTTGCAATAAACTTCTTGGGGAGTCAAACCTAGATCGCAGCAATAAGTGACACACGCTTACCCGTCAAATGAAAAATGTGGCGAAAAATGTGGCCACCCACAATAAATAGCATGATATAGCTCCATCTACTAAACTCTATTATAAAGTTGTAAATGTTGGAGTTTGCTATGCCACGCCCTAGAAGAACTCAGATCAGTGTCGAAGACACTCCTTTCTATAGTTGTTGCAGTCGCGTTGTTCGTCGCGCATTCCTCTGTGGCGATGATCAGTACTCGGGACAAAATTATGACCATCGTCGTGGCTGGATCGAATCGCGACTGTCTGAACTCGAAGCCGTTTTTGCAATCGATGTGGCCGCCTTTGCAGTGATGTCTAACCACCTTCATGTGGTGTTACGCATTGATATTGAAATCGCAAATCGCTGGACAGATCGAGAAGTGCTCGAGCAGTGGCACAAACTATTTAATGGTGATGAAATAACCCAGAAATTTGTTAAAGGTGAAGTCGTTGAAGCGCATGAAGTGCTCAGATTAAAGCACTCCATCGGCACTTATCGAAGCAGACTGTGCGACATCAGCTGGTTCATGCGCTGTCTTAATGAGCCGATTGCACGGCAAGCAAATCAAGAAGATAGCTGTACAGGCCGCTTCTGGGAAGGCCGCTTTAAATCGCAGGCCCTGCTAGATGAGGCCGCAGTGTTAGCCTGTATGGCCTATGTCGATCTCAATCCAATTAGGGCCAAGATGGCAAGCACCCCTGAGCAATCAGACCACACCAGCATCCAGCTGCGCATTAGGGCTGCATTAAAAGGTGAACAACCTAATAACTTGCTGCCGTTTATTGGCAATGAACGGCAATTTCAGCCCAAAGGTATTACGTTTGCATTGAAGGATTATCTTGAACTGGTTGATGATACAGGACGTATTATTCGCAATGACAAGCGCGGTTCAGTCAGTGCTAACAGCGCTAAGTTACTCACGAGATTGAATATCTCTCAAGAAAATTGGCTCAAACTCACCACTGAATTTGGCAAGCTATTTCACGGACCAGTGGGCACGCTTCAAGAGTTGACCAGCTATTGCGAGCATCTAGAAAAGCGTCGACGACATTTCGCCAGTTGTTGTCAGCACTTAAAAGCTGGCTAATCTAAAATTACTTGTAATAACAATGTTTCTAAATCAGCTTAACTCTTTAATGAGTTGGGCTATTGTGGCTAAAAATCACTGTTTTTGAAGGAAATCCGCCGATTTAGCCAATTCGCTTCCATAAACTCCAGCGATATCGACTTTCTTGCAACACACTCTCACAATCTCGCTTGAGCACATGTCGAAAATGCATTATGTTATTGTTTTATAATGGCTGGCCAGATTTTTATTTTATAATGGCTGGCCAGATTTTTATGGCTGGACAGATTTTTGAGATTTTTGGGCCGGGTTGGAACGCTTAAAAATCACTGTTTCTTGATGAAATCCATCTATTTAGCTAATCGGCTTGGATAAATCCATGTCACATTAACCTTCTAGCAGCGAAGCCACTAAATTTTGCTTGAGCGCATTCTAAAAGTGGTTTATGTTGTTATTTTATAATGACTTGTCAGATTTTTTTAACTTTCCGAAAAAATGAGCAGGTTTGAATAAACAACACTTAACCAGCATAGCCGCCATTTTTGGCGTTAGCTGATTTTCCGAATGTGGCAGTGAGTAAGGATTTAATATTAAAAATATTCATTTCAACTCAGACTGCTTTGCTTTGGACACAAGAACCGCATGCTTAAAGTCATATAAATGTGGGAAATTGAATTGAACTTAAAATCTAACAAGAAGCTGATGTATGTAGCACCACTATATTACACACCAGCGGGTGTATTTTTCATACTACTATTACCGGCCTTATTTGAATATAAAGAAGGAGAATATATATTCAGTGATTTCATTCCATTCTTCATCATTTGTACTTTTCTGATACTCATTCATTTAGCTATACATTTTTTTATACTAGTTCCTATTGGGAAATGCGATATCACAATAGACAGGACAGGTATTTGTAGCGATAAAATTAAGTGTAAGAGTTTTGCAGGGTATATCGACTGGAAAAGTATTGAAAGCGTTTACATTTTTACCCTAGGAAGAGGCCCAAACTATATTTACCTATATTTGAACTCAGGTTACAGCACTCAAAAAATAAGGATTCCTTTCGACTTTGTTACTGAGTCCACACGAGAAATAGAAGAGTACATTGCTCAATATGCAAAATTGAGACGAAATTATCTATAAGCGCTAATAATTACGATAAGAAATAACGTGATTGAGCCTGCTGGGCAAGAGTGCGAACGTTTATTGACCAATGCAAGCTGGTAGTTGACCTAAAGGCCTGCATATGAACAGACTCTACCTTTTTCAAAAAATTTACGGTGGCCCCATTGTTAAATGTTGGGTGTAGTCTTTTGAGTTAAAAGGTTACGCTAATACTAAAAAGGTGAACCATGGCGCTTCACTAGGAGAAAGGCGAGAAGACCGTCCATCCCATGGCCGCTCTCTGGCATCTGAACCATAAGGATGGTAAATGTCATTATGATGTCTGGAACATCATTGACCATGCCATCGCGGCATTTGTGAGTCCCTTCACATCAGACGGGATGTTCGACTTTTGTTTAAATAAGAGCCATGGATGGCTCTTATTTAAATCAAAGGTGCTGCGTGTCGACGAGACTTTTTATGAAAGAAATGCCCTATGGAAAGCCTGTATACAGAAATTTTAGTGACAGGTTGCAAGCCTTCTGCAATTGGTTTTTCTGGCAAGTTCAGTTTAAATTTTCTAGCTCATATGTCCAAAAACGAGTTTGAATTGAATATAGGGGAAGGGCTTACAGGTTATTAACGTCACATCACTTTTGAATAGGGATTACTCACAAAAGGTTGTGGGTTTAGTGATGCTGTGCTCTGTTGGCGGCGGGGTGATGGTTAATACTTTCAACCCTTTAGGTGATTCAAACCTGTGCCACACGCCTTGAGGCACGACTAATAACTCGCCTAGCATCAATCTGTTTTTATGTTCAATATCACCTTCAAGTAACACTAAGGTGGTTTCGCCTTCAATCACTTGCACGAGTTCATCTCCCGAGGGATGGCGTTCCCACTCACTGAAGCCCGAGTAGTCGCTGAGGTAAATGGCACTGTTATTGAAATCGCTAAGTTTAATAAATGCGTCTTTCATGGCTTCATTTGAAGAATGTGGGGTTCTATTCTCAACGTGGTTAATCTTGGTGAATTCTTTCTTAATCGATATAGCAGCAGACTTTGTCACTGATGACTCCCTGTAATAATAAAGCGTTTAATAAGGGAGTCGCGTTAAAGCGATCGCTTTCTAAACGATTTCCGTGCTTTCAAGATGTGTAAGTGGTTGATTTGAATAAGCCTATAACGGTTAAGCTGTTGAAGTAAAGCGACATGGATTCAATGCTGGCTATTTTTGGAAGCTTAAATGATTAGCCACAATTCACTTCAAGTCGCCTATTTGATAAACGTGGCGGTAAAATTTGCTTAAATTGACGGCGCTTATGTGGATAAGACTAGGCATTGACGGTTAAATTACGTATAATCCGCGCGAATTTTTTAATCTTGAACTTGCTCACATTAAGGAAGCTAGTTATGGCGATCGAACGCACATTTTCTATTATCAAGCCAGATGCAGTTGCTAAAAACCACATTGGCGCTATTTACAGCCGTTTTGAATCAGCGGGTCTTAAGATCATCGCTTCTAAAATGGTTCACCTGTCTAAAGAACAAGCTGAAGGCTTCTACGCTGAGCACAGTGCACGTCCTTTCTTCGGTGCTCTAGTCTCTTTCATGACTTCAGGTCCAGTAATGGTTCAAGTGTTAGAAGGCGAAAATGCTGTTCTAGCTAACCGTGAAATCATGGGTGCAACTAACCCAGCTGAAGCGGCTCGTGGCACTTTACGTGCAGATTACGCAGCAAGCATCGACGAAAACGCAGTTCACGGCTCTGACGCTGTAGAATCAGCGGCTCGTGAAATTGCTTACTTCTTCAGCGCTGATGAAGTGTGCCCACGCACTCGTTAATCTGTATTGATTGAAGAAAAAAGGAGCCTTAGGCTCCTTTTTTGTTTTTAAGCGTCAGCAGCTTAGCGCCTATTGCCGAGCCATCCATCGATTAATGATCTAAACGTAACTCTTGTCTGTGCTGGCGATTAAATTTAGCTTCACAACTGCTGCAGCGCTGCTCTGTAGGATCTTGATTTAAGCGCAAAACCTCAATTTCAGTCTCACAATCAGCACATAAGCCATATAAGCCCAGCTCAAGTTGGCAATAAGCGGCATCTAAACGCATTAAACGTCTAAATAAGCCATGGTGGCTGAGATCCTGATGGGTCATCCATTCAATGAGCACGCTGAGGCTGGCAGAATCAATACTAGCTTGGGTGAATTGTGTCTGAGTGAGCGGCGGCTGAGTTAGCGATATTTGAGTGACTGTCGGAGCACTCAAGGCGAGCTGAGTAAACTCGTTTTTAAGGCTAGCTTCGAGTTGCAATAAAGTGCTGAGAATGTGTTGATTGCTCACAAGGGCTACCTAAGTTAATGATCTTAACCTTAGTTTATGGTGTAAATTGCTTTACACCATGATAGAGATCAACACTTAGGAGGTTAATTCGATCAAGAGCCAGATTCTCACTACCGTGTGACTATTTTTTTAGCACTTGATGGGCTTTACTGAGCACAGCGACAATTTCTTCTGTGGTTTTAAATACTCTCAATTCCCTAAATAAGCTTTCAGCTTCAGGGTATTGACGATTTAAGTAGCAGAACCATTGTTTAATGCGGGCTGGATAATAATCAGATTTTCGGCCATTAAGCTCAAGTTCTGAGTAGCTCATTAATAGTGCTAATGCTTGCTCCCAAGTGTAGGGGGCTGCACCTGTTTTGATGGTATCAGCAAGGTTTGGCAGTGAGATTGCGCCGCGGCCTATCATCACGCTATCACACCCCGTGATTTTTATGCAGCGCCGTGCATCCTCTGCACTCCAAATTTCACCGTTGGCGATAACAGGTATAGGTAAGCGTTTACGGACTTCAGTAATGTACTCCCAATATGCGGGTGGTTTGTAACCATCGGTTTTACTGCGGGCGTGAATGGCAAGCTCGGTAGCGCCGGCTTCATAAACGGCGAGGGCATTTTCCATAAACAGGGATTTATCTTCATAACCTAAGCGAATTTTAGCGGTAACAGGGTGTTCACTGGGTACAGCTTGACGCATAGCTTTTATTATATCGTGTACCTTGTCTGGGCATTGAAGCAATATTGCGCCGCCTTTACTGCGGTTAACCATTTTAGCTGGGCAGCCAAAATTAACATCGACACCATTTGAGCCAAGTTCTATGGCGCGCACGGCATTCTCGGCCATGCATTGTGGCTCTTGACCTAATAACTGCACCCGAACGGGAGTGCCATTGCTTGTCATGCCTTGCTGGCGTAATTCAGGGCACAGTTTGTAGAAGACTTTTTCAGGTAGCAGCTGATCCACCACACGGACAAATTCAGTAACCAATAAATCATAAGGGTTAATCTTCGATAAGATGTCACGCATCAGAGGGTCAACGACGCCCTCCATTGGGGCTAAAATTACACGCACGGGCTGACTACCTAACAATAAAAAGTGGCGTATATTAACTTTTTTGCAGGTTAAGTTATACGGTGGAGTAAAATTATTTTTTGTAATCAATGTGTAAAAAATGATTAAAATCAGCTTGATAGTTTAATTAAATCCACTAGACTTATTTTCGAACCTGGGTGCCTAACGGCTTTTTATTGAAAATAAAATGAGTTTGCGCAACTTTTTTGAAATAAAAATCGATGAGCTTAGGTCTTATAAGGCAAGCCAGCAACAAACTGTGTTGGTCCCTATTATTCGAACAAAGGAAGATAACTATGAATTTAATCAAACAAACAAGTGTTGCTGTTGCTTTAGGTGCTGTTGTAGTGACTGCTGGTTTTTCAGGCGCCGCTGAAGCTAACCCGTTTGGTTTTGAGCAGTTAACTGCTGGCTATCAACTAGATGGTGGTGAAGGTAAATGTGGCGAAGGCAAGTGCGGTGCTGACAAAAAAGCTGAAAAAGCCAAAGAAGGTAAGTGCGGCGAAGGCAAGTGTGGTGCTGACAAAATGGCCGACAAAGCCAAAGAAGGTAAGTGCGGTGAAGGCAAGTGTGGCGCTGACAAGAAAGCTGAGAAAGCTAAAGAAGGTAAGTGTGGCGAAGGCAAATGTGGTGGTAACAAGTAATTTATCCTTAGGATAGAAGACTGCTGCAGGGAGGATATAATATCCTCAGTCACCAGTGCAAAAATAAGGCCTGATTATCAGGCCTTATTCGTTGTTAGCGTTTAATAAAACACAGGGGAGGGCGCGATGCCATCAAACAAGATAAACAATCAGTCTGCATCTAAGGTGGGTCTAGGTTTACGCCGTGAAATGTTAACGGAGTTTTGTGCTAACACCCCAAAGGAAATTGATTTTTTTGAAGTTGCCCCAGAAAACTGGATGACATTAGGAGGTAAGTTTGGCCGCCAATTTACACAATTGGCTGAGCAGCACCCTTTTTTCTGTCACGGTTTATCCTTATCTATCGGCAGCCCAGAACCTTTAGATGTCGGCTTTGTTAAAGGGATAAAAGCCTTTCTTGATAGTCACAATATTGATATTTACTCTGAGCACTTAAGTTATTGTTCTGGCACCGGTCATATGTATGACTTAATGCCTATCCCTTTTACCGAAGAAGCGGTAAAGCATGTTAGCCAGCGGATCAAGCAGGTTGAAGACATCCTCGAACGGCCATTTATTCTAGAAAACGTGTCTTTTTATGCAGCCCCTGGAGCACAAATGAGTGAGCAAGCGTTTGTTAATGCCGTGCTCAGTGAGGCTGATTGTAAGTTGCTGCTGGATGTAAACAATATCTATGTGAACTCGATTAATCATAATTACAATGCCAGTGACTTTTTAGCTGCTATGCCTACTGAACGCATTGCCTATTTGCATATTGCTGGCCATTATCAAGAAGATGTCGACTTAATGATTGATACCCATGGGGCGGATATTATTGACCCTGTGTGGGCATTATTGCAGGATTGCTATCGCCTCCACGGAGTGCATCCTACGTTATTAGAGCGAGACTTTAATATTCCAGAAACACCTGTGTTGCTTAATGAAATCAACAAAATACATCAATATCAAGCCGATGCCTTAGCGCTGCTTTCCAGTGCCCAAAAAGGAGGGCATTATGATGTTTAAACAAGTGCAGCAAGGGTTTATGGATTACATTCGTGACCCAAGTCAGCCGTTACCCGAGGGTATTGAGCCAAGGCGGATGAAGGTTTACCGTGAGTTATTTTTTAGTAATATTAGCGGTTTTGTGTCGAGTGCGTTCCCAGTTTTAAAGAGCCTTTATAATGAGGATGATTGGCAGGTGTTGGTGCAAGATTTTTTTGTTAACCATGATTGCCAAAGCCCGATTTTTGTTGAAATTGCCGCTGAGTTTCTACAGTTTTTACAAACTGAGTATCAAGTGAGCGACAAAGACCCGGTATTTATGCTGGAGTTGGCCCACTATGAATGGCTTGAGTTAGCTGTGGCTGTGGCCCAAGAAGATCA
This sequence comes from Shewanella sp. SR44-3, assembly GCF_014163735.1. Taxonomy (GTDB): domain Bacteria; phylum Pseudomonadota; class Gammaproteobacteria; order Enterobacterales; family Shewanellaceae; genus Shewanella. The sequence continues at coordinate 5,780 of NZ_JACJDV010000056.1, read as the reverse complement.
GAACTTAAAAGATTTAACACAAGATGAGCTAAATAGCGCTAATTTGTGTTTGAACTCTACAGCAAGAGTGGCGCAATACAGTTTTGATGTGCAGCATATTAGCGTGGATTATCAGCCCATTGAAGTATCACCTCAGGCACAATTTTTCTGTGTGTATCGCGATGACTCTGATGAAGTCGCCTTTTTGAAATTAACGCCCTTAAGCGCTCAAGTGCTTGCTTATCTTGAGCAATCAAAGCAAAGTCGCTTCGATGAGCTTTGCCACTGGCTGCAAAATTTGTACCCCAGTATGTCAGCTGAGCAATTGACACAAGGATCATTTAGCTTGTTAGCACAATTGGCAGCCAAAGGAATCATAAAAGCCACGGTATAAAACGGCATAAATTAGCTGTTGATGTTAATAAGGATGCTCAACGTTGATTTAGTGCTCACTAATTAAGCGTGTAGAAAATTAAAGTTTCCATTAGATAAGTGAAATGTCTACAATAGCGGCCGTAATGTGATCTAGCTCACCTCTTGGTGAGCGATCCACTATAGTCACTAATTAGCACTGTCATTTGCGTTAAGGAAATATCATGGGCGAGCCCTTTAAAGATCCGTTTAACATACTGCATTTTATTGGTTTTATTTTGGTTTTGCTCTTGCCAACCTTACCAGCTTCACTATCATGGCTTAAGTTTGCAGGCTTGATTTAAGCCAGTAATGACAACGAGTTATGTTAATCAAAAACCACTCGCCAGAGTGGTTTTTGTTTTTAGACCTTTTGTTGGACTGTAAAGAGGTGTGGTTATGGCATTAAAGCGTGGTTTTTTCTTACTCATAGGCTTAACCAGTCTGTTGCTTGGCTTGTTAGGTATTGTGTTGCCACTTTTGCCCACAGTGCCCTTTATTTTACTGTCAGCCTATTGCTTTGCTCGCTCCAATAGCCGGCTTCATGCTTGGTTAATGAGTCATCCTTGGTTTTCAAAAGCCTTACTCGATTGGCAAACCCATAGAACGATGGAGCCAAGGCTTAAACGCCGCGCAGCATTGATGACCAGTATCAGTTTTTTGATAAGCATTATTGTGGTTGGCCATTTTTGGCTGAAAATCATGCTGGCGTGCATGTTAACAGGACTACTGATTTTTTTGTGGCAGATCCCAGAATCTACACAACAAGCAGAGGAATAAGCACAGATCGCAGCTTGTGTGTTGTGACATAGTTGCAACTGCTGCAAAACACGCTTAAGATCCATCTGAATCAAGCCTGCATTAGGCTGTGATATCAAGTCCACTTAGGTGGGCTTTTTTATTCACGGTATTTTGCAAGCCCACCTAATTTTATATTAGTGAGTTACTAATGACTACGACCATGAATAAAGACAGTTTGGCCTTGATCAAGCAGAGCATACAAACCATTCCTGATTACCCAAAAGCGGGCATTATGTTCCGTGATGTGACGAGCTTGCTGGAAGATGCCAGCGCATATAAAGCCACTATCGCCTTATTTGTTGAAAAATATCAGGGCATGGGATTCACAAAAGTTGTGGGTACAGAAGCTCGTGGTTTTTTATTTGGCGCGCCATTGGCATTAGAGCTAGGCATAGGCTTTGTTCCTGTGCGTAAGCCAGGTAAATTACCAAGAAAAACCATTGCTCAATCTTATGAGCTGGAATACGGCAAAGACACTTTAGAAATTCACGTGGATGCTATCAAACCTGAAGACAAGGTATTAGTGGTTGATGATCTATTAGCAACCGGCGGTACTATTGAAGCGACAGTGAAACTTATCCGTAATCTTGGCGGTCAAGTAGAGCACGCTGCATTTGTTATTTCTTTACCTGAAATTGGCGGCGAAAAGCGTTTAGCAGGCCTTGGTCTTGAGGTATTTACCTTGTGTGAATTCGAAGGTGAATAAGCCAACATGAGTCGTAAATCAAGAGATAGCCTGCCATTACGTTGCGTGCTATCTTGAGATTTGTGACGCAGGCCTTGTTAATTAAGGCCTGTATGTAAGATACAGTAAATGTTAGCTTTTAGTGACTTAGGGGAGTGTTATGTCTTATCAGGTGTTAGCTCGAAAATGGCGCCCAGCCAAGTTCGAACAGATGGTGGGACAGTCCCATGTATTATTGGCATTAACTAATGCCCTAAGTCAGCAACGCTTGCACCATGCGTACCTGTTTACCGGGACTCGAGGTGTCGGAAAAACCAGTTTGGCGCGCCTGTTTGCCAAAGGACTAAATTGTGAAACAGGTGTTACAGCTAACCCCTGCGGAACGTGTTCGAGTTGTGTGGAAATTGCCCAAGGCCGATTTGTCGACCTTATTGAAGTGGACGCCGCCTCGCGCACTAAAGTCGATGACACCCGTGAACTGTTAGATAATGTGCAATACAAGCCTGCAAGAGGGCGCTTTAAGGTCTACCTTATCGATGAAGTGCACATGTTATCTCGCAGCAGTTTTAACGCCCTGCTTAAAACCTTAGAAGAACCTCCTGAGCATGTTAAGTTTTTATTGGCGACCACAGATCCGCAAAAATTACCTGTCACAGTGCTTTCGCGCTGCTTGCAATTTAACCTTAAAAGTTTATCTCAAGATGAAATCTCTCAACAGTTGGATTTTGTCTTAGGACAAGAGCAACTTCCTTTCGAGTCTCAAGCACTGACACTATTGGCAAAAGCTGCCAATGGCAGTATGCGTGATGCCTTGAGTTTGACAGATCAAGCCATTGCTTTTGGCAGCGGTCAGGTGATGTTAACCCAAGTGCAAACCATGCTTGGCAGCATAGATGAGCGTCAAGTTATTGGTTTACTTAAGAGTTTGTGTGATGCCGATATCGCGCATTTAATGCAAACTACGGCGCAAGTGTTATCTTTTGGCGCCGATGCCGATGAAGTGCTACGCAGCTTGCTTGAGTTATTGCACCAGATAACCTTAAGCCAATTTGCGCCAGCAGCGGCGCAGCATTCACTTTATAGTGAACAGATTTTAGCGTTTGCCAAACAGCTTAAGCCTGAACAAGTGCAGCTCTATTACCAAATTTTATTGACCGGTAGAAAGGAGCTAGCTTTTGCTCCCGATCCCAAGTCAGGCCTTGAAATGGCGCTTCTTAGGGCCGTGGCGTTTGTACCGGAAAAAACCGTTAACCGCTGGGTTGTGGATGATGCCGCTAAACTTGAGCTTCCCAGTGGCACAAGTATGCCTGTATCTAAACATTCAGAACCCAATTTAGACATTCAGTCTATGTCGAGCAGCAGTGCTGACGCTATAGAGCCTGTTGTAGAACAAGTGGTAACAGCGTCTCAAACACTTGCACCAATGCTAGATAATCACTCAGCTAATACAAATGTTGACCCAGAGCTAAGCGGCGATGCAAGCAGTGATGAGGATGACAAAGAAGATGCATCACTGAGTGCACTGGACGCTGAACAAAAAGTGTTACTCAGTCAAGCGACGGGTATGGGATTTGACGAAAGCGCAAATGTTGATGCAAACCATGTTGCAGCAGAACCCTCAGCCAATAACGAGGCGAATGCAACGGATGAGTATGCCGATTATATGCATTATGGTTTCGATGAGCCGCTGCCAGAGACTCACGCTGACGCTTATGTTGCTGATGAAGGTGACTCAACTGCAGATAATGAATTCGCTCAAGGTAGCCGCTTAGACTCAAACTCAAACACAGATACAGAAGCTGAATCTGCAGCACTTGTCCCTGTAGTGGATGATATTTTAGATGCGGTATTAGCAAGTCGCGATGCGCTTATGGCCGATGTTAGCGCGATAAATCTGGCAAATAATACCGAGCCTAATGCTGGCAGTATTAAGGCAGGTGCCGCAAAAAAGCCACTGGCGGTGCCTCAAACTAACAGAACTGTTGATGAGAGCAATATAGCTCAAGAAAACCTACAATCCTGCAGTGAGACACATGTCGCAGCTGGATTGAATGCAGCAACAGAGGCGAGGCTTAGTCATAGCCATACTATTGCCGATAAGCGCCCCGATACAGATAGACCCCCTTGGGTAGCGGCAAGTGATGGTTCTTCGCCCTTCGACCCATTAGGGGAAAACAAGGATATTCAGCTTCAGACTGCGATTATTGAAGCATCAATGGAATCACCTGAGCATCATACTGCACTGGTTTCAGCAGCGCTTGCCAATCAGGATAATCGTGTTGAACTAGCTATGTCAGAAGTTGAACTTCCTGAAAAGTCTGCGGCTACAGAGATCCTAACAGAGCACCAGATAAGTGGTCATGGGATGGATTTACATTGGTATAAAATGATGGCAGAAGTTAAAATTGGTGGCCGCATAAGGCAGCTTGCCGTCAATTCAGTTTGCCAAGGATTAACCTCACCACTGCGATTATTGCTAAAGCCAGATCAAAAACATTTGGGCGCGGAAGTCGCAGTAAACCAGCTTGAAGCAGCGCTGAGCGAATACTTGCAGCAGGATATCAGCATAGCAGTGAGTGTCGGTTATGATGAACAAAGAGAAACGCCTCTTGAGCTACGAAAGCGTTTTCATCAGGAATTGTTGCAACAAGCAAAACAGAGATTAATGAGTAATAACAAGGTGCAATGGATGCTAAGTCAACTTGGGGCAGAGCTTCAAGAAGACAGCCTAGTCTATCCACCAGAGAAGCTTCAACAAGTAGGGCAACAAATCACATTTCAGCAGCAAGATGCAGCTATTATGCAAAAGTTGGCTTCAATTGCCTGACGTGGATTGCCTATTTAAATAATTTCAGTAAGATTAGCGCCACTTTGGCGACAGGCTAACCCCTTAATTAGAGAGAGACGATTATGTTTGGTGGAAAAGGTGGTATGGGCAATTTGATGAAACAAGCCCAAATGATGCAAGATAAAATGGCTAAAATGCAGGAAGAAATTGCTCGCATGGAGATCACTGGTGAAGCCGGTGCAGGCCTTGTTAAAGTTACCATGACAGGCTCGCATTCAGTTCGTAAAGTCGAAATCGACCCTAGCCTGATGGACGATGATAAAGAAATGCTTGAAGACTTAATTGCTGCAGCGTGCAACGATGCATCACGTCGAATCGAAGAAAATCAAAAGAGCAAAATGGCAGATGTTACTGGTGGCATGCAATTACCACCAGGTATGAAAATGCCATTTTAGTGTCAGACTCGCTCTGAACTGGCGTGTAATAAAAAGCTCAAGCCTTGCTTGGGCTTTTTTGTTGGCGTTTTAACCGGTCCTTTTACTGAACCTTTTATTAGTTTTTGCTGCTTGCTGGTGTGGCTCGACGGGGTAGGAAAAAATTCCCAGAGGTTTTTAGCCGTTAGCGTGTGCGATATCTCTCACACGATATGTGAGCTTTGACGCTATTGTTTGCAGCCAAGTAGATACTGATATTTGTTAAGTTATTAATTTAATGTGATTATTTATTAAATATTCGTTGATTAATCATTTTTATCATGGCTATTTGGCAAAAATCTTTTTTGAGTGGATGTTCCCAAGGATGAAGCTGGCTTATGATTAACACATCCAAGGAACAGGATGAACAGAAAGGAAGCGCTCAAGGTAGAGCATACTCAAGGCAGAGTAGAGAGCAGGAAGCACTCAAGGTTGATTCACTTGATCAGGATGATTGGGTACAAGGATGAAAACGGATACCCCTAGGAAAGACTTCAGGTCTGGGGACGCAAGGGAAAGCCAGTGTAGACATGATGTCTCACTCAAGGATTAAGATTGTCATGGATGATATAGGACACGCTTAAGGATAGAGCAGGCTCAGTCAATGGAATGCTGAGATAAAGGACGGTATCTTGAATGATAC
>NZ_JACJDV010000055.1 GCF_014163735.1 Shewanella sp. SR44-3 | reverse complement strand
GAAGTAAACCGAGCCACTGTGCCGCTGTTCTGTATGTTTTCATCACCTGCTCCAAATTTATCATTGAGCAGGTATTTTCAAATAGTCAGATCAATGATGCGAGGTGTGGTTCGCTAGACGGTTACTATTTACACACAGTCATCTTAACAGCCAACCAAGAAGAAGCAAGTTTCTCATTTGTTAAATATATCCATCTTGATTATGTAACTTTATCAAGAAGTTAACCAATGGAGGTCTTGTAGGAAATCAATGAAAAACAAATGAATAGCATTGATTCAATGAGATAATGAACACGCGCGATCCCCATTCTGAGGTATAACTATTGAGAGTAACTCTATTTGTATCATCTAGTTGAACAAATTTTAGTAATATACAATGCTAGTGTTTAATTCTTATCCCGAAGAGTATTTATATGAAACATTATCAAATGCAGCTAGTTAATACAGTGGTAGATCGTGTTTGTGACGTATGTGGGAACAGTGTCATGATTGATTTAATTGGCCATAAATACGAAGAGGTTGGTGAGCTTAGAGCTTTATGGGGATATGGTTCCAAAGAGGATGGTACTTCATACCATTTGGATTTATGCGAAGCCTGCTTTAAATTTGCAGTGGAAGCTTTAAAAGAGCATAGAAAATCGATGATGCTTGATAAAAACTTAGATCTTCCTGGAGAGGATTTTGGTATAAATAAATCTTATAACTAGGCTTTTTAACAACTCAAGGGGGTGTTAACGTGTTATTTTCTAGTACACCAACAGAAGAAGATCCTATTTTAGAAAGTTTTTTATCTTTTCTGGCAAATGATATGCAACACCCGGACAAACTACAGCAGCTCACAGCTAGTATGTGTAGAAGTGCTGAAAGTTTAGTTGAAAATATAGAAATTGATCTTGGTGCTCAGTTATTAGACAATGATGAATAAATTTGTCTAATACTAATCAGATTGTTGGATTGTATCTGTTAACTATAAATATCAGATCTTGAGTCAGTCAGCCTCATGGACTGGTCAGTGATTTTTTTTCACTGGGCATATTTGCACATATGCCAACAGCTTGTCATTGGAACCACCTTTATCAGAAACTAACTCATTTCTGACCGTGCGACGTGAAGTCGTATGAAGCGTTGTTCACCACGATAAGAGTGAACCATCTATATCACCAGGTGACCCTATGGCTCTGAATAAAGTAGCGAGCCAGACAATTTAACGAAGTCCAGCAGATACTGGGCGGGAGCAGAATTATGAACACCCTCGAATCGTGAGAGGACGTCCTTCCTAACACAGAACACGCCTTAGCGGAGGCTTGAGCCGTATGCAATGAAAGTTGCATGTACGGTTCTTAGGAGGGCGGTACTTGGTAACAAGTGCCGCCTATCCGACATTTACAAGTTAAACGAACACATATCTAGCTTAATGTTTAATAACTCATCAACTTGAAATGACGAACGATGCTGTAAATTAATGATAGGAAGCTTAACTTCATGACAACTGATTTAAAGGGTAGTTCTATGGATGCTAAATACGTTGGTATTTCTGAGTATTTTGCTACAGGAGAAGGTGTTACGTACGTAATAGCATCTGGTACAAAGACTCAAATTAACGAGTTTGCTGGACCTTATTTTTCAATTGGGTTAGAGCTTTACTCGTTTGAAGAAATGAAAAGCGCATTGATTGAATGTGAGGGTATGAATGAAACTCGCATCATGGATGATAAACGCTTAAGAGCAGCATATGTACTGCAAACTCATTTACCCAGTGTTGCTGAGTTCATTAAACAATATGGCTTTGGAACCTTTTCTTATAAGCTCCATTATAACCTTAGTTAACAATTTGATGAGTTTAGTAGTAAAGAGAGTACTATAAGTATAAATTGATGAGGCTCACTTTAAGTATAAGCACTAATCTAGTTGTATTTTATATTTGAGCCTAACAGGCAAGATTTCATCAAACTCACAGTCAAGTGCATTGGCTATTTTGTATAGAGTCTCCAGCTTTATGTTGACGCAACCTCTTTCCATTTTTCCATAGTTACCTCTTTCAATACCGACATAGGCTGCAAACGCTTCTTGAGAATAGCCAGCATTAACTCTGAGATATCTTAATTTCTCACCAAATTCATTTACTAAATCACTCACCTATCAACACTCCAGGTAAAATGATTAGATTTTCATATTGAGGTGCAAGGCTCCACGCCCTATAATACCCATTCGTGATAATTATTAGGATCTGTTTTTGATGTTAGACCCATTAGTAGCTCAAATCATTGAAGCAGAAAACTTTGATAAGTTCACAACAAGTGATGTCCGATCTGCATATTTTGCATTAAAAAAAGATCTCACTTTGGATAGCGCAGAGATCAGGAGAATGATTTATGCAGAATTAATGAAGTTAGTAAAAAAAGGCTGGTTAGAGAGGAATATTCCAAAGCAAAAGGGGCTGACTAGATTCAAAAAAACAGTTTATTTTGATGCCAAAAGCCTTCCTGTTAAGCCTATAGCTTTATTGCCTATTTCTGATAATTACAGCATTGATGAGCATAAGAAATTGAGCGCAAAACTAAACTATTATAAATCAGAATTATTATTGAGTTTAGGTGAATCAGAGGCTTACAAAGAGATTTACCTAGAGTTGCCTGATTTAGCTGAAGAGTTACAACCTAAGTACAACTTAGCGAGGGAAAATAGCACTAAGTTGCTAGGGAAAATCAAGGCTATTGAAACGATCATCGAACAGAGAAATATATGAGACTTAGACGCTGGCAAACTGCTTGTATAGATTCGTCATTAAAACAATATCTTGATGGACAGTCTCATTTCTTAGTTTTAGCTACCCCAGGTTCTGGAAAGACTCTTATGGCCTCAGTCTTATCTAACCACTTATTGAAGAATGACCTTGTTGATTTAATCTTTTGCTTTTCCCCATCCTCGATAGTTTCTATGGATTTTGCTGAGTGCTTGCAATTGAGTTCGAATGAACGTTTTGACGGGCTAATTGGTTCCAAGGGCAGAGCTTTTACTTATCAACATTTGCAGTATTTAGATGGTACTTTTTGGGAGCTTTTTGAAAAATATCGAGTATTCGTTATTTTCGATGAAATCCATCATTGTGCGGGGTCCTCTGTCGATAATGCGAATTCATGGGGAGAGCATATAATTCTGAACATTCAGAACAAAGCTCGATTCACCATGGCGTTAACCGGTACTCCTTGGCGCTCAGATACCGCCCCTATCGTTTTTTCTAGCTATGCCTTGCCTGATGGCCAAATCTCATGTGATTACGTGTATGGGCTTTATGAAGCCATTTTAGACGGTGTTTGTCGCGTACCTCAGATAATCGCTGTTGATAACAATCATATTTCAGTAATAGAAAATAATGAAACCGCCGTTTTCGAAAGTTTTGATGACCTACTGTCTAACTCCCAAGTTGCATACCAGGACGTAATCGAAAATGATGATGTAATAAAACATATCATCACTTCGGCTAGTAAAAAGCTAGATTTTATAAGACTTGAAAACTCTAATGCAGCTGGCTTAATCGTAGCTTCATCGATAGAACAGGCCAATAGAATTTCAACATTAGTAAAAAAATGGCTTCAAGAAGAAGCTGTTGTCGCTACCTATAAGGAAAGTGACCCGACAGCCATTATTCAACGATTCAGACACTCAGAATCCAAGTGGATTATTTCTGTTGGAATGATTAGTGAGGGAACCAATATCCCTCGCCTACAAGTGTGTTGTTATCTCTCAAACATAAAAACTGAAATGTATTTTAGGCAAACACTAGGACGAATTCTTAGAGTTACAGACACTATGAATCAAGAAGCAATTCTTTATATGCCAGCGGAGCCCAAGTTGCTCGAGTATGCTTATAGAGTTAGACATGACGTGCCTGTTGAGGCTGATGTTGTAAAATTTGAAACAATGCAATCACTGCTTGTCGGCGATGAGACTAATAGTCAAAACAAAACTATTTCTCTGAAAGAACCTAGCATTGATTTGGCAGGCAAAGAAATTAAACTAAATGGTTTCATTGAAAACACTGATAGCTTGTTCGATGAAGATTTTTTATCAACTTCATATGACCAAGTGATGAATATATTTGGTCGTTTCAAACAAGAAACCATAGGCATAGGGTTAGGATTAGGTGAGTTGAAGTAACTTTACTTAACCTGAACTCGAGATAAGAAGTGAACTAAACGCCCTCTTTACGATCAGATCTTTCGACCAAGAAGGATTTAATCATGCAGAGGGCGTATGAATAATTTAGTGGATATATTTTGTGATGTCGATGATTTTTGTGCTGTATTCATTCCGCAATGGAAAACACAATGCCTGACTGACGGCACACGAAAACGTCAGCGCTCAAATCGAATGGGCATGAGCGAAATAATGACCATTATCATACTCTTCCATACATCCCACCACCGTGACTTCAAGAACTTTTATACTGGTTATCTTGCTCGATTCTTTAAATCTGATTTTCCACATTTGCTCAGTTACAGTCGCTTTTTGGAACTAATGCCTACGACTGTCGTGCCATTGTGCAGCTATTTTTGTACCATAAGAAGTCAGCCAACAGGGATTGAGTTTATTGATTCAACGAGTATCAAGGTCTGTCACAACTTACGAATTCCAAGGCATAAAAGTTTATCGGGCCTCGCTAGCCGAGGAAAAGGCACGATGGGATGGTTCTACGGGTTTAAACTTCACCTAATTGTTAATCACAAAGGCGGCATTGTAGCCGCCAAAATAACGCCCGCGAATGTGCATGACACTCAGCCTGTTTCGTGGATGGTGGTTAACTCAATGGATAAACATTATGCCGACAAAGGCTACATTAGCAAAGCACTGGCGAGCGACTTACTCGAACAAGGTGTTACGATCGTCAATAATGTCCGTAAAAACATGAAAGCTAAAGCATTATCCCTATGGGATAGAGCGATGCTTTCACGTCGATTTATCATTGAAACCATCAATGACCAGCTAAAAAATATTTCACAAATAGAGCATACAAGACATCGAAGCGTGCATGGTTTTATGTTGAATATGATAGGCGGATTGATTGCCTATCAACTGAAAGAAACTAAGCCACAACTCAATATTACGAATGCTGAATTTGGCGCTATTGTTGTTATGGCTTAAACCGATCTCAGGTTACTTACTTCAACCTAGATTATTTATCATTATTTAACTTGATATTGTAACTTAATCAAGATTTTGAAGCAGGGTCTATAATAAATGTGACTTTCTGTGGCTTATCTTGAAGAGAACGAATGAAAACAGGTTGGGATTTTACGCTTGAGTAGTTTTTATCAACCATTTCGCAGTCATCTAAATGCTTGATTAAACTTTTTATAGCATCTTTGTATTTGTCTGGAACCCTCATCACGACGGTTTTTTCGTATTTAGTTTTTCGACCTGCACCAGTTCGAAATCCGCCATGTGTTACCTTGTATTCAGCTTTTTCTTCAGACATGTAAACTCCAAGTTTGATTTTGTTACATTATCAGGCTATCTTGAATAAGTTACAAAATCAAGAGCCTCGATACTTTTAATGATGACGGATAGCTTTACATGCTGTGAGGTTAGGAAGATTGAGACAAGTTTTTATGCATGGCTGTAATCCTTGGATTAGAATTGCACCTTCAACAGCGCTAATAAGTAATCGTCCCGATATGAATATTTTTCAATCTTATTATTGGGCTGAAATGTGATAGATAAATGAACTTTTAATACAAATCTTGAGCTTATTTTTGATTAACCTTGAAATACGCTTTCAAATGTACAGCACTATTAACAGGCTCTCTGACATGCAAAATATTAGGACTAACATCCAAGCTTTAAATAAGCAAAATCCTGCACCTTTCTCAAATGACATCATCTATAACTACAGCACCTATTTGAGGAACAATGATATTTACCTTAAAGACGATAGAGAACACTACGTTGCCCCTATTCCGTTCGATCAAATAGTAGGCATCGAACAGATGTATGGTGATGACTCAACCTGGGGGCAATGCATAGAAGGACGATGGCTTAAGCGCCTGAAACAAAGACTTATAGAACTAGAAGACAACCCGCAGTATTATTTATCGGAAGTCGAACTGCCAAACCTATCCTTCATTAAGGTTGGAAGTAAGTACTTCATCAGCACAGGTAAACATCGCACGATTATCGCTAGATTTTTGTCCTATTTTAACCCTGAAGTGTTTAGCAACCGTTCTCCGTTTGAGTTTGCCAAGGTGACAGAGTGTTTTATTGACACCGAGTATGCCTCGTTTAAAAGGCGATTCGACGCTGTTACTGATAACTACCCTTCGTTAATATTTAAACTGCAACACACTACGGCAGAAGACGATCTGCATTTTCTACTTATCAGAGAAAATAGGGCCAATGGAAAATCCGAAGTGTTCACTCGAGCCCAAGCCTACCAGGTACTTGACGCACTAGAGAGTCCATCAGTCAAAGAAAAATGGAATTCAGGTAGTGTGTATTACAACAGCAATATTTACTCGTTTATTCCATATCAAACCTGCTTTAAGGCTTTTTTCGGGCACCCTTAGAGCAAAAAAGTCAATCGAAAACCGTTGCTAATCATCGTTGTTGAAATCACTTTTGCCCCAAAACTCGTTTGAAGCGAAAAGTGATTTAATATGAGCGGGGATATTTGCGTCCGGCGAACTACGCCTTGCCTAGATCAACGCGCTCAGCGGCACCACTTTTTGCTTAGTGGGTGACGAATGCGGGTTAAGTTTTTAGCCCACGCATAAAATGTAGATAGGGTTAAGTCACTGGTTTTACAACATTCAGCTTTGGTTAATTCACTTTCAGTTTGCTGCTGAAAAATACGCTGCCAGTATTGTATTTTATCGTTTTTTGACATGATTGTTCGCCTAGATTTAGTTAGGAAATAATCATGCTAAATTTGAAAATTATTGGTATGTGGGATTAATTGATCGCTTACTTTTCATCTTTGAAAGTATTTCTAATCGCTTTTTGAATCTCTACATATTTCGTCTACGAACTCAAATTCCAGTGTTGTATGTTCAAGATAAAAAGGGCTAAGTCGTGTTGATATTTCATGCTTTATTGCCATATATTCTTGTTGATCAAAATAATGATTCACTACTAAATGAGCTGTAAGAACATGCCTTTCGCCGTCAAGGGACCACAAATGGAAATGATGAATATCTTCAATAAACTTCAATGTTGATAATTCAATTTTTATTTTTTCTTGAATGGCTTTCTCAGGTGTTGCTTGTAAAAACAGACGTATTGCAGTACGGAGGTTTTTTAAGACATTAAAAAGAACAAATAATGTAAATCCTATTGAAAGTATGGGATCAAGTATTGGGAGTTCGATAAACATTAGGACGATAGCAACAATTAATACGGCTACCCAACCTAAGACGTCTTCCAATAAATGCCAATTAAGTACACGTTCGTTTAGTGTTTTCCCGTCACTTAATTTGAAGGCAGCATAACCATTAACAATCACCCCTAATATCGCTAACCATAACATGCCTTGAGCATCAGGCATTTCTGGCGATAACAATCGAGGGAATGATATGGTTAATACCCAAATCGATCCCGCGATTAAGACAACACCGTTAATTAGCGCACCAAGTAAAGAAAAACGGTGGTAGCCGTAACTAAACGTTTCATCGCGACTTTTCTTGCTGAGTTTGTTTAATCCCCATGCGAGACCAATGGATAAACTATCTCCTAAATCGTGAACCGCATCTGCCATTATCGCGGTACTGTTGGTTAACCAGCCGCCAATAAATTCGATAATAGTAAAACAAACATTTAATATAAATGCCCAGCCAATACGACTTGAAGACATATCTTTAGGAATATGACTGTGTCCATGGCTAGCTGGGTGTTGATGTGAATTGTCGGACATTACTTTCTCCTATAAATTGATATCCCGCAGCGAATACCTACGGGATATCTAGTTAAAGCAAACAGTTATATTTACTTTAACCAAGTAGAATTACCTTCTCATTTCTTCAATCCGACCTTTAGAAAACCAAGCATAAAGTACGGGAAGAACAAATAAAGTAAGGAACGTCGCAGTGACCAGTCCACCCACAATGACTGTAGCTAATGGCCGTTGTATTTCAGAGCCAACACCAGTTGACATGATAATAGGTATCAAACCAAGGGCAGAAGTAATCGCTGTCATCAATACGGGACGAAGTCTTGATATAGCACCTTCGTAAACAGCTTGAGCAATACTTTCCGTACCTGTTTCAATGCGTAGATTAATCGCTTCAACCATAACCACACCATTGAGAACCGCAACACCAAATAAGGTAATAAAACCAATTGAACTTGGTACAGATAGGTATTGACCAGAAATATACAAGGCAACTATGCCACCAATCATAGCTAAAGGTAAATTAACGAGGATGAGCATGGCTTGACCCACACTGGCAAAAGCAAAATATAATAACAACGCAATAATGCCAATAGAAAGTGGCACAACAATAGCTAGTCGTTGCTGTGCTCTTTGTTGATTTTCAAATTGCCCACCGATATCAACAGAATAACCCGTAGGCAAATCAACCTTAGTTGCAATTGCTGCTCGAATATCTTTTACGACACTACCCATGTCTCGCCCTTGTACATTGGCTTGAATAACGACGCGTCGCTGAACATCATCTCGGCGAACCTGAGGAGGGCCTGATTCAATGGCAATATCTGCAACATCACCTAGTCGTACCCATGCACCTGTTGGGGCTTGTAGTCGTAAATCAGCAATAGTTTGTTGTTGATTTCTAAACGCTTTGTCTATCCGCAGATAAATATCATAACGTTCATTACCATTAATGACTTGCCCTACTTCGTGACCACCGATACCATTTCGCACTAACCTCATGACATCACCAATCGATAAACCATATCGAGATAATTGACGACGGTTTGGTCTAACGACTAACTGAGATTCTCCTGCTATTGGCTCCATCGCTACATCTCTTGCACCATCAACACCTTGAATAGCATTAACAATAGCTTGACCTTGCTGAGCCAGGACATCGAGATCAGCACCAAATAGTTTTATGGCTAACTGCGCTTTAACACCAGAAAGTAATTCATCTACTCTTGTTGCGATAGGTTGAGAAAAATTCAGTAGTAAACCGGGGAATTTCTCAAGTTTTACTTCCATTAAACCTTGTAGTTCATGGCGTGTTTTAGCGCTGGTCCACTCTACAACTGGTTTGAGACCAATATAGATTTCAATGTTACTCACTGGCTCAGGATCACCACCAATTTCTGCTCGGCCAATACGACTGGTAGCATAAGTAACTTCAGGAAATTCAAGTAATATTTTTTCCAGTTTAGGGGCAACTGAAAGCGCTGTCGCTAAACTGGTTGATGGAGCCATTGTTACACGTAAATTAATGGTGCCTTCTTCAAGCTCTGGTACAAATTCAGTACCTAAATTTGGCACTAAAAATAATGTACCAACAAGTAAGGCTCCAGCCCCTATAAGAACCACTTTCTTTGCATTCATTGCCTTTGTTAAACTACGACGGTAAAATTTTTCTAGCACACTAACGAAAGGGCTGGTTCGTGCTTTAAAACCTCGTTGAAACAAGTAACTAGCTAACGCGGGTACAACAATGAGAGACACGGCTAACGACGCAACCATAGCAATCATAATACTAATAGCCATCGGCTGAAATAGTTTGCCTTCAACCCCTTCTAAGCTAAATAATGGCGCAAAAACCACCATAATAATTGTTACTGCAAAAAATACTGGCTTAGCTACTTCTCTAGCGGCAATTTGTATACGTAAACTAACATCGACATCTTTTTCGACATCAAAAGGGTTCTCACTGTCATGCATTCCTTTATGACTATGTTCGTGACGACGGTCTGGCTGACTGAGATGTTTGAAAATATTTTCCATCATCACCACCGCACCATCGACCATCATACCAATAGCAACCGCTAAACCACCCAGAGACATTAAATTCGCAGACAAGCCATTGTAAGCCATGATCATTAATGCCATCCCAACAGAAAGTGGAATAGAAATAAGTACCAATAAAACAGCTCGAACTTTCAGTAAGAAAAGTACTAACACGATAACAATAAAGATAAAAGCCATTATCAATGCTTCAGCGACCGTACTAACTGCTTTTTCAATCAAATCTGCTTGATCATAAATAGGTTCAAACGTGACACCTTTTGGCAGGGCTTGTTGAATAAGTGGTATTCTGTCTTTTATGCCATCAATGGCAACTTTGGTATTTGCGCCCATACGCTTTAAAACAATGCCGGATACAACTTCACCTAGAAATTTACTACCGTTAGTACCAACACGTTTACTCATGGTGACCGCGCCTTGTCTAATTTCGCTTCCAAACTCAACAGTTGCCACATCAGCAAGATAAACAACAGTACCTTCAATTGTTTTAACAGGGATTTGTTTTAGTTCTTCAATACCTTTTTCATCACTACTTAACCAACCAACACCTCGAATAATAAGTTGCTCTTGGCCTCTATCCATATACCAGCCTCCCGCATTGTCATTATTATCTTCTAATGCATTAGCGATATCTTGTTGAGTTAATTGGTAAGCAAGCAAACGAGAAGGATTAATATTTACTTGGTATTGTTTAACATTTCCGCCGAATGCTAAAACATCTGTAACGCCATCTACTGGCATTAAGAGTAATTTAACCACCCAATCGTTAAGGCTTCGAAGTGACATGCTGTCATACCCCGAGTCTTCATCAGCGAGCAATAAATATTGATATACTTGCCCCAAACCAGAAGTGTTTGGGCCAATTTCAGGTGTACCAACCCCTTCAGGGATCAATTCTTTTGCTGATTGCAATCGTTCAAAAACCAATTGACGAGCAAAATAAATATCGGTGCCTTCTTTGAAAACAACCGTAATACCAGACAAGCCTGTTTTAGAAATAGAGCGTACTTCTTCAACATCAGGTAATGCATACATTACGGCTTCTATTGGAAAGGTTATGAGTTGTTCTACTTCTTCCGAAGCCAAACCAGGCGCCTCAGTATTAATTGCCACTTGTACGTTGGTAACATCTGGAAATGCATCCAAATTCAAACGAGGAATAATAAAAAAGGCCGAAACCGTGAACGCAATCAAGGCAAGAATCACCAATAATCGGTTAGCGACAGACCAGTCAATCAAACGATTTAACATGTGTTAGTTCTCCAATTATCAGTTAATTAATGGTTATGAGCATCAAAACTGCCTTTGGCAATTTCCGCGGCAACATAAAAAGCGCCAGTTGTAACGACTTTAGTACCTGATGGCAAACCAAAAATTTCACGTGATTTTCCCAGTTGTCGTCCCAATTCAACTTCGACACCTTTAAATTCGCCATTTTCTTCAACAAACACCATCCAATCACCATCACTACCACGCATTAATGCTTCTTCAGGCACAGTCAGAACTTTTTTGTCCGTTTCAAAGGCAAAATAGACATCCGCAAATAAGCCTGGATGAAGCTTATGACCGACATTTTGAACCTGTAAGCGTATAATACGTGTGCGAGTTACTGGGTCTATGGTATGAGCTTTTTGAGTGATCGTAGCTATGTATGTATTGTTACCTACATTTACTTGCGCCTTTGAATTTTCAGGTAAGTCCAATTCCATTGATGGAGCTAAACGTGCTTCAACCCATAACGTATCTTCATCAGCCAACTCAAATAAAGTACCGCCCGATTCTATGCGTTGGCCTTGACGAAAATTATCAGATAATACCGCGCCAGAAGTCTCAGCGTTTAGAGTGTATTGCCCCAGTTTTTTAGTGTTGGTAGTCAAAGAGATAATAGCGTCAGTAGATAAGCCAAACGCATATAATCGTCCTAAGTCAGCCTCAAAATCGGTCTGAGCTTCTATAAAGCGTTTCTCACCTACCGCTTTTCGACCAAGTTTTTGAACCCTTTTCCATTCTGAATCAGCGAGCCTATAGCTGGCTTGAGCTTCAGCCATTGACTCACTAAATAGGGTGACTAACGGTTGATTGATTTCAACATGATCACCTAAAGCAACATGGCGTTTTAGTATCACTGAATCTACTCTTGGCGAGACTAAATAACTGGTATAATCATTAGCCTTTATCTCCCCTTGAGCATAAATACTATAAGCCATCGTCTGAGGCTCTAGTACGGTTATGTTAATTTCAGCTAAAGTTAATTGCCCCTTTGAAAGTTTAACTCCCGCACCTTCTTCCTCCTCATTTTTAGCTTCATGTCCATGTCCATCATCTTTTTCTTCAACATGCTTTTCGTTTTTTTCAGATGATTGAACATTTGCAAATGTCGCAGTAGTTATGGTTGTTATTCCACAAAAAAGTACGGCCAGCGTTATTAATTTAATTTGCTTATTCATATGTTTTTTCCAAAATTGGTTCATTGACTATTAATTATTCAAATTACATTTAATGATCAAGGCTGAGATAATTGTTGGAGCACAGTCTTAATTTGCCCCACTTGTAATAGCCAATCTATTTGGCTTAATTGAAATTGACTTTGTAAGTCTATGCCCGCTTTAAGACCTTCAGCACGCTGTTGTAAAGCGAGTAAATACTCGGTAGTGCTCACATCACCGCTTTGCCATTGCTTTTGCAGCAAGTCGCCACTACGTTTACCTCTTCCATCCATCAATTGTTGCCAACGTTGATAGTTTTTTTGATAAGTGAGCAAGGTGTCGATACTTGATTGAATAGAAAACCGTTGTTTGCGCATAATGGAGAGAAAATTTGCTTCGGCAGCTAATGCTTGTTGATTCGCAGCTCTTGCTTGTGCTGAAAAATTGTTGCGAATGTTCAGAGGCATTGAAAGCGTTACTCCAAGCACATTGTCTCCTGCATTTTTACCTGCATTTATACCGATAGTAGGGTCCGATTTAGCCTCCAACATTGACAGTTGAGCATTACTTTTAGCTATTTGCCACTGCGCTTTTGCCTCTAGAACTAAAGGATGTTGTTGAAGCCATTGAGGTGATAATTGATAATTGCTGATAGTCAAACCTTGCGCAGGTAAAACCTCTTTATCCGGCGTCCAATCCTGCAGTAGCTCCTTGACTTGAGCTTCAGCTTGTTTTAATTGAACTTGTGCTTTTGCGGTAACATTCAACATTTGAGATAAACTTAAAAAAGTAAGTTCAGCATCTACTTGTCCAAGATCACCTGCTTTTTGACGATCCTTAACTAAATCAAGTATGGTTTCCAACTGCTTTTCTTGTTCTTGAGCTATAAAAGCTTGCTTTTTAGCTGCTTGCCAAGTAATTAACGCTTGTAAAGCTTGCGCTGTCTTTTCTTGAACAAGAAAGTCAAAGTGTTTGCTTGCTTGAGTTAAGCTAAAGTTAGCTTGTTGCTCTTTTGTTTCTCGTTTATCCCACCAATCAATCGTTTGATTAATGCCAATGGAATAATTATTAGCGTCACCTTCTCGCTCATAACCAGTCTCTAGTTCAGGATTATAAAGCGGTTGCTTGTTCCCTTCCGCATTTGAAAAAACAGCATTCATTTCTTCTTTGGCAGCAATAATATTTGGATGTTTGTTTATTTGCATTGACAGCCAAGACGTCGATGTTGGTTGTGCATTTGCTCTTTGTATATTGATTAACATAGCTAAAAACATACCGACGCATAGCATGGCGCAAATACTTTTTTTAAAAAATATTTTCATAAATTAAACTCATATTTATTTTGGTAGTGTTAACTGACGACAGTAAAATCGTAAGTAGACAAGAATATAAAGATGCTCAGCTAAAATGAGCTATTCAAATAGAGTTAACTTATAGGAGGGATTATTGGGTTATCAGAGTATGCATTAGCATATTGATATGAATATAGGTATTGATGAGCTACTAGTATATTGTGATCAATACTAGGTTTAGTTTGAGTCAAACATTGAGAATGAAACCCATGACAATGTCCACAGTGATGACAGTCCTCAACACTATGTTCACCTTCTATTGGTAATTCGTTATCAACTATTTGGCTATCATATTCGTGAGAATGTTCGGTTTGGATATGTTGTACATCTAATATATGCGTTTCTTGTGAATTTGCAATAGCTACAAACGATTGTATTACAATCGCAATCGCTAATATTAAATTTAGAAACTTATTTTTCAAAGAAATAACCATTAGATGTACAAAGTTAAAGTAGAACATTTCTTATTGATTTTGTCAATTAAACTAAACTGTATTTTTAAAGACTGTTGTCGCTTAAGTCGTTAAGCAGCTTCTTTGTATTGATCTGGATTTAACTCCACAGTGCCTATTGGCTGCCAGTTTCGCTCGAAATCACAGTAGGTTTCACTAATTTATTCATGCTCGTTTCTTTTTCTAATCACTCTTGGTCGAATGATCGGATCAAGGAACGAGCATTTAGTTCCTTTGGGGAGCTAATTTCTTATCCGAAGCTCAGAAGTTTGTCAAAGCTACTCCCTTGTACGGTTTCTCATTTCAGTTGATTATTTCCATAATCAACCAAGCAGGAATACCCCGATAGCAAGTCGGTTTGGGTACCACTAAAAAAAACATCTGCTCATCACAGACTTAAAATGTACTTCACCCCTTCGCAACGTTTTACTGCTTTTGACCGTTAACGTTCCATAAAACGCATTGTTGATGGTCAGCTTGTTTTTGTCCTCCACACCATTACAGACTTTCACAGGCCAAGCTTTACTCACTACTACGGGGTCATCTGCCACCTCACACTAAAATTGATCTTGGCTTTCACCTTGACTCAATGTTTCCGGTCTATATCCGGATTCAGTGCCAGGCTTCCCCAGTTACTGCACTGACTCCCTGTTAACAATGCCACCCTCAAACACAGCTTAGGTCTGACTGAGTATAGGACTTTGCGTTATTTTGCACGCTTACCCACCTCAACTGCCGAAGCAGGTTCACTTGCGTTGTGTACTGTTAACTTCCTATCGCTTCCTTCAGACCCTGTCGTTGACCAACAACGCCCTTGCGATTTGGATTATCTTCCCCTCAGTCGGGTTGATCTGGGCATCTTTCAGCCTAGCGGGTTTGCCAGCTTCGCTGGGCAAAAAAAGCGACCACTCAATGAGTCGGTCGCTTTTTATTAGTTTCTAACTTTTCAGTTAGTAGCGATCTTTATGACTAGTTTCGAACATTATTTAACTTCCATAATAAATGAACACTGGGACACCATTACCCAAGCGATTCACATGATTATGCGACCATTTCAAGTTAACTAACTCAAGCTCTCATAATGTGTAATAGTAAACAATTAGGATGATGGTGCTATCAATTGCCATTATGACCAACAGGCTTCTAAGTATGTAGTGCCGCCTTTAGACGCCTTGTTCTTATCCTGACTTAGTAAGAACAAGGGCTGCTACCATTTCAATTAGAAGTAGTCGTTTGACAATCACTGTTTCATTACTTATCGCTTATTAAAATCCCTTATTCTCAGATACTGCAACGATATCACCATCGTCATCAATTCTAAAATATAATGTCTGTTTAACTTTTGAGTTCGTAGCACTCACAGGGTGGGATTACACTTTGTTAAATTCGTTAACCAAAGAATAATTCAGCCCTAAAATCATCATTCCATGCCGCTTTTCTCATCTTGCTTGGCTTACTCGCCTTTAGCGGGTGTTGCTCTAACAAATTCAATACGATACGTCTAAGCAATGCCATTTTCTTCGCATTTTCTCTGTCACCAATACGACTACTATCTTCTTTAAACGTCACATCTAACACCCAATGCTGTTTGTTTTCAATGTGCCAATGCTGACGTATGGCTCGATAGGCTAACTCAGGCTCAATGGCTAGCGAGCTCAAGTAGTAGTGGGTAT
>NZ_JACJDV010000054.1 GCF_014163735.1 Shewanella sp. SR44-3 | reverse complement strand
AGTAAACCGAGCCACTGTGCCGCTGTTCTGTATGTTTTCATCACCTGCTCCAAATTTATCATTGAGCAGGTATTTTCAAATAGTCAGATCAATGATGCGAGGTGTGGTTCGCTAGACGGTTACAATCAAGTAATGAAAGTTGTCATGATTGATACTGATACAGGTGAAACATTAATAGACAAACAAGTCACGACACAACGTGATGGATTTATAGACTTTTGGGTTCCAAAAGATAAAAACTTAGCATTCAATATTTATCATAAAGCAAAAGACGGAAGCGAAAGAGTGGCAAGAGAGGTACTGTCTACTTTCAATAATGATAGAACTTGCATTACTACTATGCAACTTATTGAAAGTTAATATTTGAATGCAAAATCAAAAAAGACTGGAGTTATTCCGGTCTTTTTTTATATAAAAAATGGAAATCCTTTTCCATAAAATATCATGCACTAACATGATCCGAGTCTTTGTGGTTTTCTTGGGAGCACCTACAAAGAAGCTCAAGATAATCCCTTATCTGGTTGATGAAACTTTTATTAGTTACGACCAGTGCACGTGGGTTATTTTCCAATGACCATCCGCTTGTTTAATTAACACAAGCGTTTCCATGGTCATTGAGTCAATACTTTTACCTTTATATTCACCTTGGGCGTGACTTATTGACGTTGAAATAGCAATGTCATCTGTAATCGTTACTTGGTGTTCTTTTGGCGTTATGGTTAACCCTTTTAAGTAGGCCATATCTGCAAGCATGTGATGATTGGCATAATCCGTAAGTGAACGTTCTACTTTTCCACCTTCATAAATTTGCACATTGACAGCTAATGACTGCCTGACAATAGCCTCATTGCCCGTTTGTAATGCAACATGAAATTGTTTGACAACATTACCCGCGGCGGAATCAACACCGATAAACGTTTTTTGTTCTATAGGGTGAGTTTCATCACCATGGGCGAAGCTCAATGTGCTTTGTCCTGCTGACATCAGTAATATCCCGGTCGTTATGAGTATTGTTAAAGGGCTATTCTTCATTTTTATCTCTCTGTTAATTTATAGTGATTATCCAAGGCTCATAGGACCTAGCACGCTCGAAAGTACCGCTGTTGTCGCTAATATCAGTACTGCTATTAATGCTTCTAATCCAATCGATTTTTGTAGTTTTTGTTTTGCGAGTAATGGGTTCGCAATCGTTAATTTCGGTACTAAAACCAATTTATGCCATGCTGCTATAAGCAAAATGATAGCCACCAAACAGAGCTTGATGGTGACCGCAATACCATAATCGGAGCTGAATAATTCAGTGGGACTATCAAACAACATCCACACCATTCCCATGCCTGAGAGCAACACAAGAATGACAATCACTATGCCTAAACGACCAAATGTATCCATGACATTTTTTATGACGATGTTGTCATCGGTGCTGCATAATTTCCATAATGGATAAAAAGCGCCTATCCAGCTGCCAATGATCAACACGTGTATCAATATTAAGCCTTGAGCAAGCAATCCCAGCTCAGTGCTATGGCCAATAAAAGTAAACGTGACAGCAATTAACAGACAGCTGAGAATCGCTAATACCGCAGAAAACGTTTTGATATAACGGTTCTTATGTAACAGTAAACCACTAACCACTAGCATTATCCCAAAACCGATTAAGCGCCAAAGCACCGTTTGCCCTACCTGGGTTGGCCAAAGAAAAGCATGCATCTGCGCATCAAATATTCCCATCAAGCCACTTTCAGCAAAAGCCCCTACTTGAGCAAAATAGTTGATACTGACGGCAATCAACCCCAAAACGGCACCTACGAAGGTATATTTTGCAACGTTAATACCAAGGTTCGGTTGACCCTTAATGAGATATTGCATCAATGTGCCGCCAATAACGGCGGCAACACTCAGATAGATAACCCATTTAGATATCAACACCGATATTTCAAATACGGTTAATATCATGTTTACTCATCCACTTATTGATGTGCAGTGTGCTCGCTAGTCTCATGCTCCATTGTCATAGGCGGTGCACTGCGAGTGTTCATGCCAGAGTCGTGAAGCATAAAGCTCATGTTGCCTTTCATCTTATGACCGTCGTCACCCATGATCATCCAGTTAACTGTGTAATTAGCTGCGTTTAATGCTGGTAGAGCGAATGAAAATGCTGCTTGGCTGGTCGCACTTGAAGGTAATGTTAGCGGTACGCTTTGCTGCTTCTCATCTTGCATTGTTAATTTGACCAAACGTACCGGAGCCGTAAAGGTCAGTTCAAGCGTTGTTGGGGCTTGACTTAGCATCGCACCGTTAGCGGGCATAGAACTACCCAGTCCGACATGAGCAAATGCTGAAGCACTCAGGAATAGACTTGTTACGACTAAAACGTTGTTAAATAATTTCATGATATTTCCTTTTATATTGTTTTTAACGATCGAAAAACGGTTTACATAAATGATTAAATATTGGCTTAGCTAACATCTTGGCGCCAAGCTTATAACTCAGTATACGAACGAGGTCTTAGAACCAAGCTCTAAAACCAATAACAAACTGGGTTTCTTGTGTTTCTTCCCCTTCATTTCGGGCGTAATCGGCGGTATTACCGAGCTTCTGACGCCAATCCACACCGATATAGGGTGCGAACTCTCGAACAATCTCGTATCTCAATCGCAGCCCTGCACTGACGTCAGATAAGCCTGAGCCTATTCCAAGTTCAGCATCGTCCTTACCAAATAAATTAACTTCTACTTCAGGTGTGAGTATCAATTTTTGAGTGATTAACAGTTCATATTCCGCACTCACACGCATAGCCGTACGGCCTTGATCACCGATGAATAAGGCCGCATCAATATCAAAAAAATATGGCGCTAACCCTTGAACCCCAATCACAGCCCAATTACGGTTCGGCGTCGGTTTGATATCGGTTTTAATACCGAATTGTACATCCCAGTATGGTGCGATGGGCTTACTGTAAAGAGCCTGAATTTCAAGGTCTTGCTTATCACTATTTGAATATTCACCTTCGGTTTTAAGCCACAACTTATTCAAATCGTAACCTAACCAGGCTTGTGCACTAAACTGGGTGGGATCTTGCGGATCCACGCCTTTTTCAAATTGATCCAGCATGACTTTTGTTAATAGAGGATCATCATTACCGCCGGCAAACACAGCTGAGCTAGCCAATGAGGCGCTCAGACTCAACAGTCCCAATGCCACTAAATTCGTTTTATTCATCTGTATTCCCCTTATTTCACCACGACTTTTCTGAACATGCCTGGCATGTGGAATAACAAGTGGCAATGATATGCCCATTGCCCTTTTGCATCGGCGGTGACTAAGTAACTGATCTTAGAACCCGGCTGAACTAATACCGTGTGCTTACGGGGAATAAAATCAGGGTCGCCTGTCTCTAACTCACTCCACATACCATGCAAATGCATAGGGTGAGTCATCATCGTGTCGTTCACTAAGGTGATCCGCAGTCTTTCTCCGTATTCAAACTCTAATGGCGCGGCGTCCATAAATTTCACCCCATTCACAGACCACATATATCGGTTCATATTGCCGGTTAAATGCAGTTGAATTTCGCGGCTAGGTTGGCGCAAGTCGTAGGTAGGATGTAAGCCTTTAATATCGCCATAAGTTAATACTTTGCGATTAAATTGTTGTTGATGGTCACGCAATCCAATCCCGGGATCGTGTAAACCACTTTTTGGGGCATCGGCACGCATATCCACTTGTGGGCCGAACTCGGTGTCAATGTGTTTAATTTCATTGTTACTGCCAAAGCCTGCAAGCCCTAATCCTGAGACTGTCGCTTTAGCAGTCCCCATGGCCATTTTGCTGTGATCCATGCCTGACATATCACCGTCGCCCATAGCCATCTTGCTGTGATCCATGCCAGGCATATCACCGCCGCCCATAGCCATTTTGCTATGATCCATGCCAGGCATATCACCGCCGCCCATAGCCATCTTGCTGTGGTCCATGCTTGGCATATCACCGCCACCAATGTTCATTTTGCTATGTTCCATGCCTGACATATCACCTGCGCCCATGTCCATTTTGCTATGATCCATACCGCTCATATCCATACCACTCATGTCCATACCACTCATGTCCATGCCCATATCACTGTGGCTAAGGACTGGCCTTGGATCCATTGGTGGAATAAGAGCATGTAAACTGGCATCTGAAGTAAGGTTACCTACCGTAAAGCCGGTGCGGTCAATACTTTGAGCGAAAATACAGTAAGCATTATCAACCTCTGGCTCAATAACCACATCATAGGTTTCAGCAACACCGATTCGAAATTCATCCACAGAAACCGGTTGAATGTTCTGACCATCACTGGCGACAACACTCATCTTTAGGCCCGGTATACGCACATCAAATATGGTCATAGCAGAACTATTTATAAAGCGTAAGCGCACCTTCTCACCTTGTTCAAACAACCCTTGCCAGCCCTGTTGCGGAGGATTGCCATTCATTAAATAGGTGTAAGTTGAACCAGTAACATCAGATATGTCGCTGTCACTCATGCGCGCGTTATTCCACATCGAACGAGCGTTCCACGTATTGGCTAAGCCATTTTTATTCACGTCAGAGAAAAAATCCATTACCGTACGCTCACGGTAATTATAGTAATCGGCTTGTTTCTTTAATTTGGCATAAATGTTTTCAGGGGCTTCGTCAGACCAATCAGACAGCATGATCACATAGTCACGGTCATATATGACCGGATCGGGGGTCGCAGGATCAATCACAATAGCACCGAATAAACCGGTTTGTTCTTGATAGCCTGAATGACTGTGATACCAATATGTGCCACTTTGCTGGACGGTAAATTGATACTCAAATGTTTCACCGGGTTTAATGCCATCAAAGCTAAAGCCAGGCACACCGTCCATTTCGGTGGGTAAAATAATACCGTGCCAGTGAATAGAGCTATCATGGTCGAGGTTATTTTTTACTCTTAAGGTGACTGTTTCACCTTCTTTCCAGCGCAATAACGGCGCGGGCAGCAATTGGTTGACCACAGTGGCTCGAGCAGATTTCCCGGTAAAATTAACCATTTTATAGTCAATTGATAAGTCGAACACTTTGCCAGAAAGCTGGCTCAACGATTGGCTTAATGCATTGGCAAAAGCATTTTTAGGGAAAGGGGTCGACATCAATGCCAACATGGCTGATGCACCAAACACAAACCTGCGTCGGCTGTTGTTGAGTTCACTGTTTGTCGTTTGAGTCATAGGCTTTATCATGTATTGCGATTTCATTGCACAGACTCCTCAAGCGAGTTCACTTGGGCGTATACCTGGCTACTGCCATCATTTTTCAACAGTAAGACTTGGTATGGCATAAATTTATCTTGGTACTCCATACCAGGGCTGCCCACAGGCATAGCGGGTACGGTTAGGCCGATAGCATCTTTAGGGGGGGTGGCTAAAAAACGACTAATGAATTTTGCAGGGATATGCCCTTCAAACACATAACCTTGAGATGACACTGCGGTATGACAAGATTGCATGGAAGCAGGAATACCCTTTGACAGTTTAAACTCATAAAGGTTGTTAATATTGTAGGCATCAACACTGAATCCACGTTCACTAATATGCGCTAGCCATTTCTCACAACAGCCACAATTAGCATCTTTATAAACAGTGAGTAATGGCTCCGTAGAGCCAAGCTCCGCAGCATGGGCAGGTAACATCCCCCCCATAATTTGCAGAATGAAAATAGTACCTATTACACGAAAAAAACGAATAGCATTGCGATATAGAGCAGACATAATATTGCCTCCTAATCAAATTTCGTCGCATTAAACAACGCGGTTTAATGTCAGTTTATTAACCGAAAAAGTTAAAAAATTGAAACTACATGATTGGGTAGGACAGTTAGCAAAAAAAGGGCGTAACTGTGCCTATGTTAGGCAAATATTGGAGGACGGTATAAAGAAGAACGATACTGAGAAATAAGTGCTGAGGTAAGCATTGTTGCAGAACTAACTAAGCTGACATCTGATTTAAGCGTTGGCATTGCCATCGTTAAAGCGACTGATAAACATGAGCCGACAGGACAATGGCACGCTTGGGCGCAGCAACTATCATCCGCACCATCGTTCATATCCATGTTCATATTCATATTAGCGTCATGACATGCTTTGCCATTTTCAGCAGGCATATTTGAAGTCGTCATTGAACTCATTGGCATAGTACCAGGCATAATCACAGACGCAAAAGTTTGACCGACAAACGTCAGTAAAACAAACATCATGATTAAATGGACTCTACGCAAAATATATCTCCAATGATTATAGAATAATATTAGTGAAAAATACTGCATTTAGCAATGAAAATTCATTTGAAAAACATAATTAAATGAAAATAAAAATCAATCTAATATAAAAATAACGATGCAGATACTTTTATCTGCATCATTTTTTAATCAACTCAACACTATCGTTCCTCATGTCTCAATTGAGCACGACGCCATAAAAAGAACACAACAGGAACAATTAATAGTGTCAGTATGATTGCACTGACCATTCCGCCGACCATTGGCGCAGCAATTCGACTCATCACCTCGGAACCTGTTCCAGTACCATAAAGTATAGGTAATAATCCAGCAATGATTGCTGCTGCGGTCATCATTACAGGACGTACACGCATACCTGCACCTTGAATAACGGATTGAATCAACTTTAGTTCATCAAATTTTTCTAGCTGCTGTGAACTATGATCAATCGCTTCTCTATAGGCTTGGTTTAAATAGACAAGCATAATGACGCCAATTTCGACAGCGACACCCGCCAATGCTATAAAACCTACCCCTACAGCAACTGAAAAATTAAAACCTTGTATATACATTAACCAAATACTGCCCACCATTGCAAAAGGCAATGTTCCCACAATAATTCCTACTTCAACAGCATTGCGGAAATTCATGAACAATAAAATAACGATAATAAACAAAGTCAATGGTACTACGTAAGTAAGCTTCGCTTTTGCTCTTTCCATATACTCATATTGACCTGCCCAGGTAATAGAGTAACCGGCAGGTAATACCAATTTATCACTAACAACTTTTTGGGCTATTTCAACATAACTACCGATATCGACATCTTCAATATCGATATAAGCCCAACCATTAAGACGAGCATTTTCACTTTTAATACCTGGTGGTCCATTTTCAATAATAACGTCCGCAACGTCACCCAAAGAAATTCTCAAACCTTGCGGAGTGACGATAGGCAATAAAGCTAATGCTTCAGGAGAATTTCGATAATCCTGAGGATAGCGTAAATTAATTGGATATCGTTCTAAGCCTTCAACTGTTTGTGAAATATTCATACCACCGATCGCTGTAGCCACAACTTGTTGAACATCCGCTATATTTAAACCATACCGAGCAGCATTCTCCCTCTGGATATCAACTTTAATATAACGTCCACCTGCAACCCTCTCAGCGTATACTGAAGCAGTCCCTTTAACATCTTTAAGGATTTCCTCTAATTGTTTACCAATTTTCTCAATTTCCTTGAGGCTAGGACCTGCAATTTTAATCCCTACAGGCGTTTTAATCCCTGTCGCCAACATGTCAATTCGGGTTTTAATTGGCATTACCCATGCGTTCGTCACACCGGGTAACTTTACTAATGAGTCTAATTCTTGTTTTAAACTCTCAGTCGTCAGTCCTTCTCTCCACTCACTTTTGGGCTTAAGCTGAATAAACGTTTCCACCATTGTTAGAGGTGCAGGATCCGTTGCAGAGTCTGCTCGGCCAACCTTGCCAAATACGGTTTTAACCTCGGGTACTGTGTAAATTAACTTATCCATTTGTTGCACTAATTGGCGAGCTTTACCAATAGAAATACCAGGGTAAGTGGTCGGCATATACATTAGATCGCCTTCATCTAATGGAGGCATAAACTCACTACCAATTTTATTTAACGGCCACACACCAATTGCCAACACAAATAACGCAAATAGGAGGGTTATTTTCGGGAAAGCCAATACTTTTTTCAACACTGGCATATATACAGCAGTTAACAATCGATTAACGGGGTTTTTGTGTTCAGGAAGCACTTTTCCCCGAATAAAGTATCCCATTAGCACTGGCACTAAGGTAATAGCTAACGCTGCCGATGCAGCCATTGCGTAAGTTTTAGTAAACGCAAGCGGTGAAAACATCCTTCCCTCCTGTGCTTCGAGGGTAAATACCGGTAAAAAACTAACAGTAATAATCAGTAGACTAAAAAATAATGCAGGGCCAACTTCGCTGGCAGACCGCGCTACAATCTGCCAACGGTTTTCTGCCGTCAATGGCGTTCGTTCCATATGTTTATGCATATTTTCAATCATTACAATGGCGCCATCGACCATAGCACCAATTGCAATAGCAATACCACCTAAAGACATGATATTGGCATTTAACCCCTGCAAGTGCATAATAATAAATGCTGTTAAAATACCAACTGGTAAGCTAACAATCGCAACAAGTGATGATCTTACATGCGCCAAAAATACCATACAGACTAAAGCTACGACTAAAAACTCCTCTAGTAGTTTAAACCCTAAGTTTGATACGGCTCTCTCAATTAAACCGCTGCGATCGTAAACGGTCACAACTTCCACCCCCTCTGGAAGGCCTTTTTTCAGTGTCTCTAATTTAGCTTTCACACCATCAATAGTCTTTTGGGCATTTTCACCAAATCGCATCACAATAATGCCACCGACAGTCTCACCTTCACCATTTAGATCAACGACGCCTCGTCGCATTTGCGGTCCGGTCCCTATATCCGCAACATCTTTTAGCAGTAATGGTGTGCCATTATTGTTCACGCCTAAAGGAATATTGCCGATGTCCTCTTTATTCTCAAGATATCCTGTGGCACGAACCATATATTCAGCTTCAGCGATTTCGACTACAGAGGCACCAATTTCTTGATTACCACGGTTAATCGCCATTTGAATAGCGGCTAAAGGTATACCAAATGCACGCAACTTATCTGGGTCAACCTTAATCTGATACTGTTTGACCATCCCACCTAGAGCACTCACTTCAGAAACACCAGGGACTGTTTGTAATTCATACTTTAAAAACCAGTCCTGTAAGCTGCGTAACTCACTAATATCGTGTTTACCGGTTCTATCAACTAGTGCATATAAATATACCCAGCCCACACCAGTTGCGTCAGGTCCTAATTGAGGCTTTGCATTATCAGGTAACGTTGAAACAACTTGGCTAAGATATTCCAACACACGACTACGAGCCCAATATAAATCGGTTTCTTCATCAAAGATGACATAGACATATGAATCACCAAAAAAAGAGAATCCCCTTACCGTTACTGCACCAGGTACAGACAGCATAGCCGTAGTTAAAGGGTAAGTGACTTGATCTTCAACTACTTGTGGGGCTTGACCTGGATAACTTGTTTTAATAATTACCTGAACATCAGATAAATCAGGCAAAGCATCAATAGGGGTATTTTTAAGTGAAAATAAACCCGCGCCGACGAGAATTGCACTGGCGAGCAAAACAAAAAATCTGTTTGCTACAGACCATCGTATTATTGATTCAATCATGGTTATTCTCCCATCTCCATTCCTGAATGTTCTGTTTGATGTGTTGTATTAGATACATCATCAGTATCTTTGGGATAGTGTATATTTACCACTTTGACCAAGCCGTCTGATGTTTTTTCTAATTCAATATGAAGCACAGCACCAACGGTAAATACAGAGAAATCCACACTGTCATCAACAGTAAAGTCCATGGTCATTTGTGGCCATTCCCATTCATTGACAGCTTGATGGTCCACATTAATCATTCGATGTGCAGCCATTAAACCATTTACTTTTGCCTCTACCCAGGCGGTTTCAGATGTGATGGCTTGAATATTTTCTTGCTCATCTTCTGGTGCTGTCATACGTTTAAGATCAGAAGTTTTATTTGATTCAGAATCCAATAAAAATTGTGCAGACGAGACTACAATATCTCCCTCGTACAGTCCTGACTCTATTTGAATGCTGTCATCATCTAATCGCCCTAACGTTACCGCTACAGATTTATATTTACCTTCACCGAGGGCAAGTACAACTCGATCAGAGTTTCCTGTTCTAATAACAGCCTCCCTTGGTAACAGTAATACGTCCTCTTCACTTCGTGTTTTTATCGACACTTGAGCAAACATATTTGGCTTTAATGCCGCATTGGTATTATCGAAACGCAATCTCACTTTTAGCGTTCTTGTTTTACTGTCTAATGTCGGGTAGACATAATCGACTTTTCCTTGCCAAAATTGGCCTGGCAGGTAATCTAATTTCATTTCAACAGCTTGCCCAACTTTAACCATGTTTGCTTGACGTTCAAAAACTTCAGCTTCAACCCATACTTGTGATAATGATCCAACTGAAAACATTGTCATACCCGGTTTAACAAACGATCCCTCCCTTATATTCAAATTATCAATAACACCACTTTGGTCAGCATAAAATGTAATATTTTGTTTGACTGTTCTATTTTTTCGTAGCGCTTTAATCTCCTCGCTTGGTATTAATAATGCTTTTAACCGAGCTTCAGATGCTGTAATCAAACGTTGATCTTTTCGATTTAATGCTAATAACATTTCTTCTTGTGCATTAACTAAAGCAGGAGAATAAATCGAATATATAGGTTGCCCTTTAATAACCGGATCACCAGAGGCTTTTACATAAAGTTCTTCAATCCATCCTTCTACTCTAGGATTAATATGAATAAGTTGATCTTGATCGTATTGAACGTATCCTACTGTTTTAATGCTAGTTTCCAGTGTCCCAAGCGTTGCTACGGATGTGCGCATACCAAGTTTATTAATCACAGCAGGTGATATTTTAATGGCACCAGGTCCAAAATCTGTCGAATCGGTGCCATCTTCGTATACAGGTATAAGATCCATACCCATTGGTGATTTCCCAGGTTTATCACTACGATAATTAGGATTCATAGGTGCGACCCAATATGAAGGCTTAGCTTTTGCACTGTCCTCTGAAGTTATCTGATTCTGCGGTGTATATAGGATTGATGCACTAATACCAGTAAGAATACCGATAACTAATATGCTGATCATTTTCAAATTGCTGTTCATTTTACTTCTCCATCAACATAAGATTTATGTGAGATGCTAACTGGGCCCACTTTAGGGGTAAAAAAATAGTTCAATTGAACTTTAACTTTCTGTAAATCAACGTTAATGGCCAAAGCATCTAATTGAGTATTTAATTGAGCAATGAGGGAACGTACGACTTCAGCGAAATCACCCTTATCATTTGTGTAAGCCGTTAGCGACGCATCAGCTTGATCTTGCATTTGAGGTAATAAAAAATCGTTATAGAGTGTCTGACGTTGTTCCAATTTAAGAAGTTGCGCTTTCGCAGTACCGTATGACGCCATCATGTTTCGAAGCAGTAACCACTTTTCCGTTTTAATTGACTCCGATTGATAAATAGCGGCTTGAACTTGCTTGTCTTGTTTTGACGAAGTAAATATTGGTAAATCAAAACTCACACCAATTGATAGCAAATCATCGCGAGAATTACCCATAGGATCATTGCCTCGATAACTGTATCCAGCATTTACACCCCATTCTGGCTTATACAATTGCTTTTTTAACTCGACACCTTTTCGGCTTGACTCAATTCTTTGCTCCAATGCTGAAATGAGTGGATGAACAGAGAACGCTTCATACAGAGACTGTTGGTAATGTGGGCTTTTTTCCTCATCGAAATAAAGATTAGGATTCGTTAGTTTAATTTGAGGAAGTATATTAGGGACGATAAACGTCGAAAATAACAGCTCATAATCTTGTTCATGACCTATTCGATATTCATCAACAAATGCCTTACCAACCCATTCAGATAATTTCTGTTTAAACATATCTTCTTGCTGGGCCAAAACGGTCAGCTTATCTTCAAGACGGGTCACCTCTAACTGAGCACGAATAATATCCTGCTGATTAGATTTAACTAAAGCAGATGAATACCCTGCTTTAACAACATCTGATAGTTGTTCAAATAAGTTCCGATTGCGCTCAATCAGTGCAATGCTCTCTTGCGCTTTATATACATCAAACCAAATTTGAGCTGTGGTGACACTTAACTTTGCTCGTCTATCTTGTCTTAAAAAAGGATATTGCTCAGCCATTAACTCAAGTTGTTGTTTGCGTAAACTTAAGCTATCACCACGGGGAAACATTTGAGTGACATCAACTTTCATTTGAGTCATTGCTTCTTGTCCAAAATCAAAAGTGTTTATGGACAAATTAGCTAAACCAACACTGATTTTTGGATCTGGTAAGGTTCCTGCCGCGATACTCTCAGATTTAATAGCATCTTGTTGAAATTGATTGCTGACTAACCAGGGATCGTTTGATTGAGAGAGATAAACGGCTTCTTCCAGTGTTAATGTCTGTACTGGTTCAGCAGCATACACAGCAACACTGAGACTAGTAGAGAACATCACTACCATTAAAATATATTGAGTGTAAATTTCACCCAATCTCTTGTAAATTAAAGACATATAGCCTCCAAATTAATCACCAATGCTCGTATTGAATCCGAACAACGGTAATATCTTGTTAATTTATTTTAAAAAAGATAAATGAACAGGAAGACGATCAAAAATTGATCAGGTCTTTCCTATTTAACAAAAAATATTGGAGGACGATATAAAGAAGAGTTATATTGCGGAGTCGTATTTTGAGTCAAACCAGGTATAAAACTACTCAAACTTGAGATGGTTATTGATTGGACAATTATCATTTCAAGGGCAATTGAAAAACAAGTACCTATCGGACAATCACATTGATTATCACAACAATCAGTAATGTCCGCGGTAGATGTTTTAACGGCATCAGCATCTGATGTTAATTGGTGATGGCAAGCGTTAGCCGCAGCGGTATTCACTGGATTTGATTTACTTAACATTGAATTCATATCAGAGGGGCATGGCAAAATCACAGACGCGAAAGCTTGACTGACAAATGTCATCAAGATAAGCATCACTGTGATAATTCGCATACGACTCAAGATAAAACTCCAATATAATTAGTGCTATTAATGTTAACTCAACTTGACTAAATCATCATAGTTAACTGTAGTGTTTTTTTACTTTTAACTACTGATACTTGACATAGATCACACTTCGAAAGCTCTTACTAAAAGATAGTCTGTATCGATAAAAATTAACATCTAATTGTCTTAACTTATCTTGGATCCTGGTGGGGGTTTGTGGCAACTATGTGGTTGATGATTTGCATTATCTTTGATGTTTTGATCCACAAATTGGTAGTAACTTTCCTTCACATGAGTCCACCAATCGTTATGAATATTAGCACCATGCTTTCTGATAACCGCTTCAATACCTTCTAAATTGATATGGCTGGCATCATAGGTTAGATAAATAGATCCCGATTTGTCATTATAAATCACTTCTTCTATGCCAAACAGTTTGTCTATCTCAGTCTTTAATGCTTCTAAATTTTGATTATCTACTCCAGTTAATCTTAGGTTTCTGACAACTAAAGTGGCTTCTTTAACGCCCGGTCTATGTTCAAAATCACTCATAATGTCTCTCTTAATCATTAACTCATCATTTTTCTGATGATTTAGGTAAAAAGTAATTAACAAAAAATGGCCAATTTTCTAACCTAGACCGTAAACAGCTTAGGTTAGAATTAAGATATTGATTGCAAAGTTCAAAAAGGCTCATTTTAATACTGCTATTATCTTCATCATTGATACCAACATATTGAAAAATACGCATGGATATCTAGTGTTTACTCAACAATCAATACACCTTTATACATTTGCATCTGACAATGAAATGGATACTCCCCCTTTTCCAGAGCCGGTAATGATATCGTCGTGGGCTTATCCAGCGCTAAATCCTGGCTAATCTCCAAGTCGGGTAGCAGGACTGTGGCTGAACATCCGGATTTATCTTGGCGTAAAAAAGTTATCTCTGTTGGTGTATTAGTCGAAATTTTAATTCGTGCAGGCGTATACACACCGTCTTTAACCAGTATCAATGTACTAGCGTCAACA
This sequence comes from Shewanella sp. SR44-3, assembly GCF_014163735.1. Lineage (GTDB taxonomy): Bacteria > Pseudomonadota > Gammaproteobacteria > Enterobacterales > Shewanellaceae > Shewanella. The sequence goes on along the minus strand of NZ_JACJDV010000054.1, from coordinate 8,141 downwards.
CTAGAATCCTTTGTCGGTTTATATAGCCAAAACCACCAAATGATAAAACCGATTAATGCGATACACAGTAAATTAATTAACATATTGAAGCTCCTAGTGTTCTTTGGCTTTAAACAAACGTAAACGGTTAGCGTTACTCACTACGGTAAGTGATGAAAAGGCCATCGCAGCCCCGGCAATCACTGGATTTAGCAAAATACCAAAAACAGGGAAAAGCACACCTGCTGCTAAGGGAATACCCGCGACGTTGTAAATAAACGCGCCAAACAAGTTTTGTTTAATGTTGCGCAGCGTTGCTTTACTAATGGCTATCGCATCGGCTAAGCCATGAAGTGATCCGCGCATTAAGGTAATATCAGCGCTTTCTATCGCCACATCAGTGCCTGTTCCAATAGCAAAGCCAACATCGGCTAACGCTAATGCGGGGGCGTCATTAATCCCATCGCCGGTCATACCAACCACTTCATTTTGTTGCTGAAGTTCAGCCACTTTATTGGCCTTATCTTCTGGCATGACTTCTGCGAAAAAATCATCAATACCGACTTTTTTAGCCACTGCGGCGGCGGTCGCTTTATTGTCCCCGGTTAACATTATCACTTTGATGCCACTGCGTTTCAGTCTCGCAATCGCTTCGATTGAATCAGGCTTTATCGGATCTGATACCGCAATAATGGCCAGTAATTGCCCTGCAAGAGCTAAATACATTGGTGTTTTAGCATTTTCAGCTAACACTTGGGCCTTAGCTTCATTGAATCCAATATCAATATTTTTGTCTTGCATTAATTTTAGATTACCAAATAATAATATCTGGCCATCCACTTCAGCTTCTACACCTTTACCGGAAATGGCATTAAAGTTTTCAGTTTTAGTGACTTCAATGCCTCTAGCATTCGCACTTTCAACAATGGCTTGCGCTAATGGGTGTTCTGAGTGACTTTCAATCCCAGCAGACAAGGCGAGTACCTGCTCTTCACTGTCTGCATTGGCGAGAATAATATCGGTAACCTGGGGTTTACCTTCAGTAATAGTGCCAGTTTTATCTAAAATCATTGCGGTAATTTTAGAGGCTGTTTGCAATGCTTCACCGTTACGAATGAGCACGCCAGATTCAGCCGCCTTACCAACGCCCACCATGACCGACATTGGCGTGGCTAATCCTAGTGCGCAAGGACAAGCGATAATTAACACCGTTGTTGCGGACACGATAGCAAATACGGTCGATGGCTCTGGTCCAAAGTTAAACCACACCATGGCACTGACGATAGCAATGATCATAATCGCTGGCACAAAGTAAGCAGATATAGCGTCAGCCATGCGGCCGATGGGTGGCTTAGAGTTTTGTGCTCGTTTCACCATATTGATGATTTGCGCCAGTGCTGTATCTTTACCGACTCGAGTGGCTTTAAATATGATTGAGCCTGATTTATTCAAGGTGCCAGTGACCACATCGTCACCGATCACTTTTTCAACAGGCATTGGCTCACCAGTCAACATTGATTCATCAATGGTGCTGTTACCTTCAATAACCACCCCATCAACTGGGATTTTTTCGCCAGGGCGAACTTTAACGTGATCATTAAGTAATACATGAGCAATATCGATGCCGAGGTCTTTTCCATCACGGATAACCCGAGCAGTTTTAGCTTGCAAACCAATGAGACGCTTAATCGCTTCAGAGGTTTTACCGCGCGCTTTAACTTCTAGTGCTAAACCAAGATTAATTAAACCAATAATCATTGCGGTCGCTTCAAAGTAAACATGCCTTGCCATCTCGGGAAATAATTGTGGAAATGCAACTATCAACATAGAGTAAACCCAAGCAGTACCGGTACCTAAGGCAATGAGGGTATCCATATTGGCGTTATGGTTTAAAAATGATTTCCATGCACCGATATAAAAATGCCTACCTGATATCAGCATAATCGCAAGAGTCACCACACCAACCAGTCCCCACACCACTTGTTCTAATAGGGTTGATACCGTCATTTCGCCAATAAACAGTCCATAAATCATCAACGGAATACCGACGGACAGAGCGATAATGGTATGGCGTAATAAACTTTTATAATGTTGCAAATCAGCCTGTTCTTTCTCGTTCATGACATCTTCTGCCGACTCCGCCTTTATTTGAGAGGCATTGTAACCAGCGCTTTCGACCGCTTTTATAATCAACTCGGCAGATGCTTTACCGTTAACTAATACCGTTCTGTCCGCAAAATTCATCTCGGCCGAATCAACGCCTTCTACGTTGTTAATCGCTTTTTCAATTTTGCCAACACAACTCGCGCAGCCTGCGCCGAGAATATTGAGTTGTATGGGTGAGTGTGTAGTGTGATCCATTACTTAACCTCCGTTGAAGTTTCATTAACACAATGGGGAACATCTAATTCCTCTGAAACTATATCCTCTTGATTTGTATTTTCTATTAAATGGCAAATCATGTTTCCTGTAGGTATGTTGTCAGGCATTTGAGACCAATCTTGTATCGCCTTAGAAAGCTTACTTCTTAATTTCACCATTTCGTTGAACTGTTGCTCTGTTTCAAGCAGCTTTACTTTAATTAATTCGCGTACAAGTTGACATGCACTATCCCCAAGATCAGTCTTAGAAAAAATAACTTTAATATCTTCGACAGAAAAGCCTAAATTTCGAGCACTCAAAATAAATTGCATCCTCACCATATCTTTATGGTTGAATGTTTTATAACCATTATTGGGAGATTTGCTTGGATTGAGTAATCCAATTCGAGTATAAAAACGCACAGTATCAGCGGATACACCCAATTTATTAGCGAGTTGAGTCACTTTCATACGACCTCCAAACCAACGTAAGTAACTACGATAGTTCTACTATAACTCTGTGTGTTACACACAGCTCAAGAAGTATATTAGATATAAATAGGGCGCTATGATAGCGCCCTATTTATCCAATTAATGTTTCATCATTTTGCTGTGTTGTTTCATAATGATAGACATTAATTCTTCATGGTTAACCAGCTTCACTGATTCACCTTTTAAGCTAACAGAATCTATTGTGATCAGAGGGGCGTCGATAAATTTACGAGCAGATTTTGTAGTAAAAATATCCTTAGCTCTAACCTGAATATCTTCGTTTTTAGTTAAATTCAAACTCCAATATAATGCATCAGATTTTACAAAATTAGTATCATCTGCTCCCGTTGAAAAAACGTCAAAAAACTGAAGTTCAAGTAAATGTTGACCTGGCTCAATTTCAATCTGCCCCTTATTAGTCACAGACTGACCATCAACTGAAGTAAAAATAAGATAATCAGGTAATGTAATAGTAGCAGCCATTGAAGCTGTACTAGCTAAAGATAAAAGTGTAATTGCGATAAATTTTTTCATGATAAACTCCAGATGCTTTATGATGCTCATAAGTAAACGAGCAATGAAAATCTTTATAAATTAATAGTAAGTGATTAATTAAAATAAAGAATTAAGCAATTGGAGGGGGATTTTGACTTCCAAGCGAAGCCGGAGTTGATATCCATAAAGTCGAGTCAACTTTAGAACTTGTGAATGGATTGTTAATTAAATTTGAGCCCGATAACAAAACAAATGCATTAGCGACTACATGGCAATGGCTAATACAGTGACTTGAATCTTCGGCACAACAGTTATAGTTATCGTCATCACAATCATTGTCCATCATAACTGAATGTGACATAGAGTTAGATTGCATACTTGATTCAGATATATCGCTAGACATAGCATTACTTGGCACTAATAACTGTGTTATTAATGTCAATATAACTGCTAAATTTAGCAAAATCTTAATCATGCTATTATACTCAATTTAATCATATGGACTACGTTAGCAAATTTTAGAATCAAATTCCATGATGTAAGTCACAATCCTAGGTCTATTAAGATATTCAACTTACAATTATTAAACTATTCAATGAATCCTTACCCTGACATAACACTGGGGAGATGCAGACCTGGGCGGGATATGTGCTCTGTACTATGTAGATATGCCCAAGGGATATTGCAGAGAGCACAGGACTCAGGGCCACCGCATGAGTATTTTATTTGTAACCGAGCTACTAAATCCAGTCTTTAATACTACTTTAAGCATCGATGGATTCATCATGCATCGCTTTTGTTTTCTAACAATGCTTATCTTCGTCGGCTCTGCTCCTAACATATTCAAGCTCATATGATGCAGGCATGATAGATTTTCCGCCCCGTGAGCATTGTATATCAGACATACATCCTCACTCATACTGACATCAAGCACCCAGCGCATCGATTCTATGCCCTAATGTTCTCGAACGACTATCGCTGCTTGTTCGGCAATTAACGCCTCAGAACTAATATAATAACGATACTCCAGCTCGATTGGTTTTCCTTTCTCAAGGCGACAACTTTCAACCATAACGTTTGTTTAACCTTTTCCACTTTGAAAAGTCACCGACTAAGTTTTTACTATCAATAACATAGCGCTGGCGACATTCAGTTCACCCATGACCGTGCTCAATTGCGGATTTGTCCGTATTGTTGGTTTACTTGAAACTGTTTGCTGGAACGGTATATGTACAGGCTCTGTACAAAGTTTTAAGTAAATGCAGCATTTTTAAAAAAAATACTCACATACAAGATCTTAACGTATCATCATTCCGTTTCAAAAACTTGATTTTGTTACTTTATCAAAATAAATACTGTCCATTAATCTGAGCTGAAGTAAGTGCAACAGTTTCTCTTATAGAGATTTCTGGTATATCGAGCTTGAGTAAGCCAACTTAATCACATCATACCGGATTGCAGCTAACGATCATCATTAGCTAGCTCATTATTGAAGAATATTACAGTGACTGGAACAAATTTTTATTATTACTTTATTCACGTAAGTTAACTTAAACACGAAGCAATCTTTTAGCAGTGAAGGACTACTGATTACACATTAAAATTCATGTTATTAATAAACGCTCCAATATAATACATGTTGTTATTGGACCATATGTATTGTAGAAGTCCTTAAAATCAATACTCATAGCATATATGTACATAAATAACTCCTCCTAAATGAAGTTATAATGGCCATAGCTAACCATCGATAACTAGCTCCTCGCTGAATTTATCCAAAGTGATAATAGAGGTTGTTTGTAACGAAATACATTATTGTCTAAAAGTGAGTTTGATGTGCTCAAACTTTATTACGGCTTAAACTATATCTAAAATGATATAGCTAAAAAAATTTCACTGAAAATTTTTTATTTAGTAAATTTTTCAAGATTTTGATCATGAAAATATTGTGAGATGACCGATAACAAATCGGTCATTTGAATTTAAGGTAGTGTTTTTACGCGCTCTAAAAGACAAACCCAAAACAGATTAAATTTTTTAGCTCATCATTAAAATATGGATTGAGTTAGTAGTGCCCTAAGTGGATTTTTTTGTAAGCATCACAGCCATTTTGATTGCCATTATCACAAGCTTTTCCAAACCATTCTTTGGCAATATTGTTATTTTGCCTTACACCGCTGCCATTAAAGTACAGAGTTCCGAGGTTGTACTGCGCACGAGAATGCCCTTGAGCCGCCGCCTTTTCATACCAGAGCCTGGTCTGGCCGTAGTCTTGCTTTACTCCTTCGCCGCTACTGTACATAAGGCCGATGTTGTGCTGCGCATCGGCATGCCCTTGAGTCGCCGCCTTTTCATACCAGAGTCTGGCCTGACCGTAGTCTTGCCTTACCCCTTCGCCACTATCATAAAGAACCCCGAGGCCGTACTGCGCATCAGCATGCCCCTGGTCCGCAGCTTTTTCAAACCAGAGCCTAGCCTGACTGTAGTCTTGTTTTACCCCATAGCCATTATAATACATAACTCCGAGGTCGTACTGCGCATCGGTATGCCCCTGATCCGCTGCCTTTTCATACCAGAGCCTGGTCTGACTGTAGTCTTGCTTTACTCCGTTGCCACTAAAATACAGAGCTCCGAGGCCGTACTGCGCATCAGCATGCCCCTGGTTAGCCGCCTTTTCATACCAGAGCCTGGCCTTATCATAGTCTTGTCTTACCCCTTCACCAACATTGTAAATAAGTCCAAGAGTGTACTGCGCATCAGCATGCCCCTGGTTAGCCGCCTTTTCATACCAGAGCCTGGCCTTGTCATAGTCTTGTCTTACCCCTTCACCAACATTGTAAATAAGTCCAAGAGTGTGCTGCGCATCAGCATGCCCCTGATCCGCTGCTTTTTCAAACCAGAGCCTGGCCTGATTGTCGTCTCGCTTTACTCCGTTGCCACTAAAGTACATACGTCCGAAGTTATACTGCGCAGTTGCATTTCCTTGTTCAGCATAATTTTTTGTAACGTTAAACTCCTCGATAGATTGAGTAGCGATAGCTGCGTTACTCAATAGCAGGGCTACAGTAAATATCACCGTTATTAAATATTTCATTTGTTTCTCTTTTGAATATCAAGGTTCAATTGTGGTTATAGTGAGCAGGCGCTAATGACGTTAAGTTATGTTGGTATTATAAGTCTCCATACTTCGTTACTCTAAAACTCCCAAAACGAGTTGCAAATCAATTTATGATAGACCTATTTAATGCCGCAACCTTCTAAAATATAGTTGTTTTTGCCCAATAATGACAAGCTATATTTAATCTATGAAGAGCGACTACATACACCATCTTTATCTGCTGAATGTTTTCAGTGAAAACTTGTCTGGCTCAGTCAGGTAAAATTCACGGTAAAAGTTTTCAGTGAAAACTTATCTGGCTCAATCGAGCAAAATCCAAGGGAACAAAGTTTTCAGTGAAAACTTTTTGATTTTGTAACTTTTTCAAATGGTTTGTTGGTGAAAACGCTAGGTTAAGCCGGTATTTTGCCTGAAATCGAAATGACCTCTCGTTGAACATTTATTATTCAATTTTTGTTTTAAATTTTCACTGAAAACTACGGTGTTTTTGACGTGCATCGCTGCTTAAAAGCGCGCGTTCGTGGGCTGGATGAGTTGAAATGCTCGTTTTGAGGGACTAACTGGCCTATTTAACATAACTGCCAAGAAACAATCCCAAGCTAAAGCGAAGACGCTTGGTCAAAATCCACTGAATAAAGATATAGAATTTAAACTAGTTGAATGGTGTCCCTTGAGGTGTGGTTTTGATGCAGAACATGCACGTAGTATCCTACTCCTTGGCGCGATGCTCATAATCTTAGAAGTATCCTAAAGGGGCATATTTCAGGACAAACGAATAGTTGCTATGTAGGACTTCGGTTCACTTAGAGATCACTTCAATGCCTTTGAAGAGCATCAGCAAGACAAACAGGTACTCAAAATATTTGAAGGTAGAGTTATTCACATGAATCTAGCAAATCTAATCCCGAATTTGAGTAGCTGAAACTCGTTTTGGGGCAGAAATGTGTTAGTCCTCAACCGGCTTCCTCACCAAAATAGCCAAAAATATCAAACTATATTATAAATGATCAAACACTATTAAGAATTATCAAACTTTAATATAAACGCACAGTTGTGAAGGGTTTGTCGGGCGCTGAGCTAGAGCACCAAGCTAAATATGATGCCAACGTTCAAATAATTACAGATATTACAGGATTAAGTAAGACACAATGGGAGTCACTTTCAAAACAAGAACAAAAGGACATATTAAATTCTCCCGATTTCATCAAGCAACAAATGGAGTTCTTGGGAAAATTACCTAAACAATGAGTTTGGATGATTTATTAGTTGAGCATCCAAGTTCAAGGTAGTGTTCATAATTCTGTGTCATTTCAGTAAACTGTACAAAAACAGGAATGGCACATGACTCAACCTTTTAACTTTGAACAAGCCCTTAAAGATCTTCAAGCGGGTAAAAACCTCACTGGCAAAGACAGTATTCTTGGTCCCTTGATTAAACAACTTACCGAAGCGGCCCTTCAAGCCGAACTTGAACAGCACTTGGCTCATGATGAGCAACCTAACCGCAAGAATGGTAAGACGGCTAAAACGATTAAGCATCCCTCAGGCAGCTTTGAGCTAGACACGCCTCGTGATAGAAATGGCTCCTTTGAACCTCAGCTCATCAAGAAGAACCAAACCACGCTCACCGATGAAATTGACCGCAAAGTGCTGTCAATGTTCAGCATGGGCATGAGCTACCGTGACATCAATCAGCA
>NZ_JACJDV010000053.1 GCF_014163735.1 Shewanella sp. SR44-3 | reverse complement strand
CCTGAGCAATACACCCACATGTAGCTGTTCACCTTATCGGATTTCACCACTTTCAGTGGCGTTTCATCGGCAAACAACGTGGGCTGCGTTAACAACCCTGTTTTAAGCCGTTCCACCAGTGGTGCAAACAGTGTGGCGGATTTGTCTATCCAGCTGCTCATGGTCTGACGGCTCAGCTCAATACCATATTGCCTGAACATCGCTTCCTGGCGATAAAGCGGTAACCCATATTGGTATTTACTGGTGATAAGCTGACTGAGCAAACTGCTTGTCGCGATACCTTTATTAATCGGCATCGCAGGCATTGGTGCTTGTTTTATTGGCGTATTCGTCGAGGATTTATCACAGTGACGGCACGCGTATTTAGGCCGAATGTGCTCAATGACTTTGATTTGAGCGGGGATAAACTCAAGCTTTTCTGACTTATCTTCACCCATTTTATGTAGCTCACCGCCACAGCAATCACAGGTTTTATCTTCAATGTCGTGGATAACTTGCTCACGGGATAAGTCTTTTGGCAGTGGCTTACGCACCGGTTTTTTGCGGGTATAGCTAATGGATTGTTGCTCAGCCTCAACGGCTTCAACAATCTCTTCTACTTCATTGAATAACTCGCCTTGCCCTACAAAGCCTTCAGCACTTTTGCCGAATTGTTTTTGTTGGGCCAGACGCCAGCGTTCTTCTAGCGCAGCGATTTGCGCATCTTTTTGTAAAGATAATTGCCGCTCATTTTCGAGCAGTTTTTCCAGTTCAGCGATGCGCTGTTGAAGGGCGAGTACATTTTTCATGACGCCTATTTTAAGGCGTCACCAGCGGGTTTCCAGTGCTAAATGAACATCCTTTGATGATCATCAATCGATCGTAAATATTAAAGTAGTTGCTTACCTGCGACATCAATTTTGCTGTGACCAATGACATCATAACCTGACAATAACCAGTGTAATTGTTGCTCGGTTAATGTCATGGAGGGTGACATGAGTTTGGGCCATTTGAACTTATGCTTGTCTAATCGCTTATACCACAGCGCAAAGCCGGTGTTATCCCAGTAAAGCAATTTGAGCTTGTCGCGGCCTTTATTACAAAAGACAAATAGCGCACCACTGAGCACTGGGAGTTCAAGCTCTGCTTCCACTAAGGCGGCTAACCCATTAATCGATTTTCGAAAATCGACCACATCGGCACATAAATAAACGGTGGGCACATCAACAAACATCTTCATGCCATTAGCCCTTTAATAATGGCAACGATATCGGTCGTTGCTAAATCTGCTGGTAGGGTGAGTTGGCCGGTGCGGGTATCAAACTGCAGTGTATTTTGATGAGTGTGCTCGCAGACGTCAGTGGTGGTTTGTTTTAGTTGAATAAAGCGTGATGATGTAGCGCGCGTTGGCAAGGTTGTTTTTTGCTGGTTCTCAGCCTGTAAAGTACGTTGTTTATAATAAGTGGTAATCGAGACATTATGATGTTGGCAGAATTCAACATTAGTGCCTTTGAAATTGCTACGCTGCTGAAGTAACCCTAGCCACTGTGCCGCAGTTCTGTATGTTTTCATCACCTGCTCCAAATTTATCATTGAGCAGGTATTTTCAAATAGTCAGATTAATGATGCGAGGTGTGGTTTGCTAGACGGTTACAACGTACTCATATTAATGGTGCTGATAACCCTCGCTATCGTGTCATGTTTAGGAATACCATTTTCAAAAGAGACAAATTTGCGCAACCAATCGAGACGGTCGTGTCCAAAATCCTCAATTTCTTCCCACCCTTGGCAGCCAGCAATCACAGCGCTGAGGGTAAGGAATAGGATATCAAAGAGTTTATGGACAACTTTACCTTGTTGACGAGGGTCATCAATGTTTGAAAAATATTTGAATAGTTGTAGTTGCGACATAGATTAACTTACTTCTTACAAAAAGAAGTATAAGATCACAAACTCAAGTCAAGGTAAAGCTTCGTGATCTTGCCCTGGTGTTGGGCTAAGTCAACCACAACAATTAGCTTAATAGCAAAGCTTAAGTTTTATTGCTTTCTTTGGCATCTAACTTTCTGGTGGGGTAAAAGATTTGATAATCCTTTCTATAATATCTTTGAGCCCCGGCTGGCTAAGGACCTCGTGTCTTGTGATTGCTTGAGCAGCAACTAGACTTTCATCTTCGTCGAAGCTAATTTTCTTCGATTTAGATTGTTTAATAAAATCTTTCAACACATCAATATCGTAGGCATTTAATCTCATATTATTTTGTATCTGATGATCGAGTTGATGTGAGTCTGTGGTTGTAGAACTAAGCAAAGGCATTTCTTTCAAGCTTCTAGCTGTATTTAATTGATTCTGCAGTCCTTTTATTTGACCTGTAATAAGAGATAACTTATAACGCAATACGTGATTGCTAATGGTTTTTAATTCATCATCAGTTATTAGCTGAAGTTCATTTTCAGCCTTAATGTTTCCTTTGAAACTGCCTTTAATAGTTGTTTTATTTGAAATATTAATCCATGCATCTATAAGCCTCCTATATGGCCCATCTTTTTTATTATAAATAGTGCGTTTCGATATCTTGACTCCGCTGCTATTTAGCATGGACACGACAGGTGCTATAGCTACTCGTCCGCCATTTTTATGTATTATCACACAAGCATTATTAATATGTTCAAGCATACTCTTAGTGCTTAAAGTTTTGACTTCGGATTGAAGCAGGGTGAAAAGACTTTTAACTTCATTCAATGGGTCATGGTGAGTCATTCTCTACTCCTAATTGCTAATCTTGACGGATTGTTTTTTGCCGAATCAAGAACTTTATGTACGGTGTTGTCTATGCCGAGAACGTTAAACATCGTTAACCCTTTATTTAAGTTTTCGCATTCAGCGGCTCCGACTTTACTTAAAAGAAAGCTTGATAAAGCATCACTTGCTGCACTTTTTTCTTCTTTGGTTAGCGGTGAAAAACTTAATGGTGGTAGACCATTATTTACCAATATTTGATCCACAAAATGGTCTCGCTCCATTTCTCGTCTAACATCTGCAATTTCTGGATATACGCGACTTGCTTGTACTAGTAAATTTTTTGCTTGGAATCCGGTTGTTTCGATTAAATTAATTCCTAGATCACTATTTATTTTCGTTACAGTATTTGTTTCAGAATAATTTTCTTCGATAACCTCACTGTTTAATGGTTTTAGTTTTCGGACACTATTAATGTAATTGTACGTTGCATGAGCATTGTAAATGGTCTGATCTAGTCGCTCTGACTTCGTTTCAATATGCGCATCTAGGTTTTTAATTTTCGATATCATTTCTGGCATAATCAAATGTGATTGATCATTTTTAACAAGATTGTATCGTTGCTTGGTCAATGCTGTTTGTTTTGAGCGAAGCGCATCAATTTCCTTTGCTTGGAAGGTTATTTCTTCGAGCAATTTATTACCGTGCAACCATAATTCTATTAACCAAGGTAATCCTGTTACAAAATGTCTACACATCATGCAATTACCTTGGCCCCCAGGAACAGGACCAAATTTTGCTTTGGTTGAAGCAGTTTCTTTTTTAATTAAAGGGCCACCATCATCACAACGTCGACCACCGAATGGACAGATGCCTAAACTGGTACCTCCCCATATTGCACTTAACGCTTTATTCTCAAGTAAGGTCAATAAGCCTGCTTCATTATTGGCTACCATATAACGTTTAGCCTCATCAAATGTAGCTTCAAGTAACCAATTTTTTAGATCAATTTTTGCATTATCTTCTATTTCTCGTCTGGCTTGATTTAATATGTCTGTGATGTAGCCGTTACTATATTTAAGGTAATAGATAGTCATTAATATTGAAGAGTGTCCAGCGATAATTTTACTAAGAACTTCTATGGGGACACCAGCTTCGGCTAAGCTTGTTAACCCTGCGACTCTCAAACCATGTGGTGTAAACAAAGTCCTTTCTACTTGATTTGTTACCTCATTGACTTTAAGTATAATTTTTACATCTTCTCCTTGTTCATTGAGACGTTGTTCTAGTTTTTCCATGAGCGACCACCAAAATCTCATCAAGATATTGTTGCTAGCTGGAGAGCCAATAGATGAGGAAATTGGACACCGAAAAAGGTAAAAACGTTCGGGGGTTTGCTCTAATACTGATTTAGATGGCCTACTGTCGCTAGTAGAACCCGAAATAAGTGATTTATATGGAAGCGGTCCAGTGACTGGAAAATATCTTTCTTGCCATGTTCTCAACTCGTCAAATTGCTTAATTAAAACTTCATTGTTCCATGGTATTGTATAACCTGACTCTGGTCCAAAACCGACAGCAATATCAGCTGTTTTATTGGTACTGATATAAAAACCAACCGTTTCACGCATTCCGTCAATGACCTTTGTGATTACACCACGCTCAGGTCTTAATGCTTTTAGGTTATTCCAGTATCCTTTATGTTGAGAGCTATTCGTTTCCCATTTTTTATTTCGAGGGTTATAGCGTTGCAGATCTCCCTCACCGGAATCGAGCATGGAGACTTGTATTTTGCGGATCGGTATTTCTATCATGGTTAAAAAAGTGTGGGTATGTACTGGACTCCAAATTGATTCTAATTTTCCTGTCCGGGGATTAAACCAATCAAAATATTGATTTGACAATGATTTCGGCCATTTATAATCATCTTCAGTCAAGATTTCTTGCATTATGATTAAGAAGCTTGTCGGAATTTTCACTTGAACTGTTTCAGAATGAGATGTCGTAGACTTTGTCTTATTCTGCAAATTATCATATTGGTAAGTTGTAATTAATGGGTGACCAATTGAAACAAAAAAACCATTGTCATCAAGTTCAGACATTTGATCTTCTACAATCCACAGTGTGAATCGATATAAATAACTTAGATATCTAGCGTAAGAATTTGGGTATTCTTTTCTGAAATGTTCTAGCGTTTCCTTGCTCCGTTGTTTAGATAAAAAAATTAAAGGATCAATATCTTTTTCATCTAGCAATGCAAGGTAGGTAAAAAAATGAGTAAGTGCTTCGTAGTGGAGTTTTGAACTCTTTATATGCAATACTTCATCAATCCAGCTAATAAATAGTTTTCGCCACTTTTTTAAATTAGGAGATAAGCCTTCGCTTAATTGTAAGCGTGTTTTGGTTGTTCTTTTAACTTTGGCATAATCGAAATAAAATTTATCATTATTTGCTTTAGAAAGAATCTCACCGATTCCTCTAATCGCGATAGTGTACTGTTGAGTGACATCTTGATCGTATTGTAACTCTGGAGTTTTTACTTGATTGAGCATTCTTGTCCAATGCTCTGGGGTTATGTCACTAATCTCACTGATTTTTAGATATTGAGCGATAGCATCGGATACTTGGAATATATTTCTATCAATTAAACGTTTATTAGCGTCAGATTTAGTGTTTTTATAAATATTTACTAATTTAAAATAGTTTTTTATGTCAATTGAAAGAGGATTATTTGAAGTTTTTTCTAGATTTTCTGCTCTGAGTGCGGGAGTTCTAGTTAATTCACCACTAACTAATTTTACTATGATTCTCTTAAAGTCATTCATTATTTTATACCTAAAGTGTCTAACAGTCTTGGCATGGTACTGTCCATATTCTGTCTTGCTTGATTGAGGCAATCTTGGATTCGATGAAATGTTGGAGCTGTGTAAGCTCCCTGAGAAAGCACACTTCTCTGTCTTAAACACTTTTGGATTATTTTAGGCTGAATTCCCATATCGGCTAGCGAACCAGCAAAAAAATGTCTTCCCCCATGTGGAACTGTTCCATATTCTAAACCTCTGGGTATTACTATATCAGATACATTTTCTAACCTATCTAGAGCTCTCGAGAATGCCTTTTTGTATGCACTTAGGCTATAAGGGCTTCCAACATAGCTTTCTCCAGTCGCACGGTCTATACCATTCGATACAAACAAAAATGGATGATCGGGTCTACCTTGGTTTCGATTCACTTCAATCAAATTGGGACGGAACCTAGTTAGATAATAAATATACATCTGATTAAAAAGGAATTGTGCATTTGAATGTAGAAAAAATACAGTTGCTGTTAACGACTTATCAGTTAATAAATTCTTCCATCCGACTTTGTAGCTCTTTGATGGTCCTTTTGTTCTGGGCATAAGCCCTCTTTCTGCTAAATACTGAGACCGAAGTTTGTCTTCGCCTATAATAAAAGTCTTAGCGTCACTAGGGTGCCTTAAATGAACTTGACATAAACCACCACCTGAGTAGTCAGGAATTACGTCGTTAAACCATAAATGTAGAGGCTCACTATTTCTCATTCCAGAAAAGAATAGTAATAAGGTTATCATTTTAGCTGTGATATCTTCTCGCTCGTGTAGAATTTCGGATTTATCATCCAAAATAAAACCATATTTGAACAACGGGCCAATAAGGTCAATTGGGAAGCGCTTTGCTGATTCGGCGCACCATTTAGTCGTGGTAGAGGACTTATGGCTAATAATCTCAAGCTGTTTTTGATCTCGTAATTTTTTTGCTTGATTTGTTGTATTGGAAAGATGCCCAAGAAATGAAAGTTTTTTTATGATGATTGCTTGAAATAAGAATTTGAGTGATGCTGGCTCATTATTGGGTTTAATTAAAATCCGGGATTTCAAAAATGTGCTGTTTGAAATTCCTTCGTCATTCAGGAAACTGATAAAGTCAGTAATTGCAGAGCACACTCGTTTTGTTACAGCCATTGAACTTGGTGGCCAATATAATTTTGTTGAGTCTAGTCCTGATTTTATGTCGATTGTTCCCATCAATAGTGAATTGGCAAAAGACCTGAATATAGTTCGATGTGGATCAGAACCTTTAAAAATTGGAATATTGAGTTCGCATTGACAAAAGTCGTAGAACAGTCCAATTGCTCTGACGCGTGTTCGATGCCATGAAATACTTTTATCTGAATTGGCGATAGAATAATTGACCAGAGACTCCATCCGTTTGATGCCATCAGACGTGTTGAGATAGAGTACCGGAATGATCAAACCACTCATATATTCGACTTCTTGATTTAAGATGGTATGAAATTGGGGGGTAGTTGAATTTATCATTATGTCAAAATACCTTTGTCTTAATCAATGTCGAATAAATGTGCAGGTAACTTTATACCTGGTGGTAACACAAGTAAACTAATTAAAAAAAAGTATTGCATTACAAAAAAAATAACCTATAATCCATTCGTCCGTTACCAAGATAGGTAAAGTAAGGTAACTTTACTTAGGTGGTAATAAGAGCACCCGCCTTCTAAGCGGGTGGTCGCAGGTTCGAATCCTGCCGGGCGTACCATTTTCAGTGGTGATTGTAGCTCAGTTGGTAGAGTCCCGGATTGTGATTCCGGTTGTCGTGGGTTCGAGCCCCATCAGTCACCCCATTATTTTATCGTGCAGTGCATTAATCGCACGATTATTAAAAAAAGCGACCTTAGGTCGCTTTTTTTATAGCCAAAATGGCCATTTTCAGGCTCGACTCTATAGAAAACGCTAGCTATAATGGCGCGTCTTGATAAGTATCAATTAAAGAGCAACTCGCGCCGCTGCAAAATTTTGCCAGTATCAATGTGCGTTAGTCACAATCAATCATCAAGAAACGAATAATTAATAGTTGAATTGTCGACTATTACAAAGGACGTTTAGACATATTTCGAGGTAATACAATGCAAGTTTCTGTTGAAACAACTGAAGGCTTAGGTCGTCGCCTAACTATTTCTGTTCCTGCTGAACAAATTGAGAAAATGGTAAAAGACGGTATCACTCGCGAGGCTAAACGCGCTCGTCTTCCTGGTTTCCGTCCAGGCAAGGTACCGTTAAGCGAAATCAACAAGCGTTATGGCAAAGCTATCCGTCAAGATGTGATGGGTGAAGTGATGCAACGTAACTTTATCGAAGCTATTATCGCTGAGAAATTAAACCCAGCTGGCGCACCAACCTTTATGCCTGGTCAGTCTGTTGGTGAAAACTTTGAGTTTGTTGCTACCTTCGAAATCTATCCAGAGATCACTTTAACAGGTCTTGATACTATCGCCGTTGAGCAGCCTAAAGCTGAAGTTAACGATGCCGATTTAGATGCGATGATTGAAACTCTTCGCAAGCAACATGCAACGTTTGCTGCGGTTGAGCGTGCAAGCGTTGATGGCGACAAAGTGAAAATGAACTTTGTTGGCACTATTGATGGTGAAGAATTTGAAGGCGGCAAGGCTGATGACTTCGAACTTCAGTTAGGCAGCAACCGTATGATCCCAGGTTTTGAAGCTGGCGTAACTGGCCATAAAGCCGGTGAGTCTTTCGATATCGACGTAAACTTCCCTGAAGATTACCACGCTGAAAACTTAAAAGGTAAAGCGGCTAAGTTCGCTATCACTTTAACTGAAGTTCAAGCGGCTAACCTTCCTGAAGTTAATGATGAGTTTGCAACTTTATTTGGTATCACTGACGGCGGCGTTGACGCACTGAAAGCTGAGATCCGTAAGAACATGACTCGTGAACTTGAGCAAGCGCTTAAAGCTAACGTGAAAGAGCAAGTGATTAACGGTTTATTAGCCGCTAACGATGTGACTATTCCTACAGCATTAATTGAAGGTGAAGTTGAAGTACTTCGCAAGCAGGCAATGCAACGTTTTGGTGGTCAAACTCAAAACATGCCTGAGCTTCCAGCTGAATTATTTACTGAGCAAGCTGAGCGTCGCGTTAAGATCGGTCTATTATTAGGCGAAGTGATCAAAACTAATGAGCTAAAAGCTGAAGATGACCGCGTTCAAGCGCTAATTGCATCTATGGCTTCTGCTTATGAAGATCCATCTGAAGTTGTTGCTTACTACAATAGCAACAAAGAAATGATGCAGAACATGCGTAACGTTGCGCTTGAAGAGCAAGCTGTTGAAGCGCTACTAAAATCTGCTAAAGTAACGACTAAAGACGTTGCTTTTGAAGAATTTATGAACAAGGCTAGTGGCCGCGCGTAAGCTTAGCTTGACTTGAACTGCGGTTCGCCATTTATAATGGCTCGTATGAGGCTCCTCATGCGGGCCATTTTTATTTTAGGGAAGTGAATAATGCATAAAGCGCCAGAATCTGTACTCAATGCTCTTGTACCTATGGTTATCGAACAAACTGCTAAAGGTGAGCGCTCATACGATATTTACTCTCGTCTGTTAAAAGAGAGAATTATATTTTTAGTTGGCCAAGTTGAAGAGCACATGGCCAACCTTATCGTGGCGCAGTTACTGTTCCTTGAATCAGAAAGCCCAGATAAAGATATTTATTTATACATCAACTCGCCAGGTGGCTCAGTCACTGCGGGTATGGCGATTTATGACACCATGCAATTTATCAAGCCAAACGTTAGCACCGTGTGTATCGGTCAAGCGGCGAGCATGGGTGCATTCTTATTAGCAGGCGGTACTAAAGGTAAGCGTCATTGTTTGCCTAACTCACGGGTGATGATCCATCAGCCTCTGGGCGGCTTCCAAGGTCAGGCGTCGGATATTGCTATCCATGCTCAAGAAATTTTGGGTATCAAGAACAAGTTAAACCAAATGTTGGCCGATCATACTGGTCAGCCTCTTGAGGTTGTTGAGCGCGACACCGACAGAGATAACTTTATGAGTGCCACTCAGGCAATGGATTATGGTCTAGTTGACTCAGTGATGACGAAACGTGGCTGATTTTTAGGTCACAGTAGGCTATTGTGAACATAACGATAGCCTGTGTGGCTAGTAAGTCTTCTGACTACAAGCAGTGTGTAGGCTGCAAATAGAGGTAGGGTAATGGGCGATAACAAAAATAACGGTGACAGCGGTAAACTGCTGTACTGCTCTTTTTGCGGAAAAAGCCAGCATGAGGTGAGAAAACTCATTGCGGGTCCTTCTGTATATGTATGTGATGAATGTGTCGAATTGTGCAATGACATTATTCGTGAAGAGATCAAAGAGATCTCTCCTAAGCGTGATCAAGATAAATTGCCTACGCCTCATGAGCTGCGTAATCATTTAGATGAATACGTTATAGGCCAAGATAAAGCCAAAAAAGTCCTCGCGGTTGCTGTGTATAACCATTACAAGCGTTTGCGTAATGGCACCACCAAAGAAGGCGTTGAACTTGGCAAGAGTAACATCTTGTTAATTGGCCCAACCGGTAGTGGTAAAACCTTGTTAGCGGAAACGTTAGCCCGTTCATTGAACGTGCCGTTTGCTATGGCCGATGCGACTACGCTAACTGAAGCGGGTTATGTGGGTGAAGATGTTGAAAACATCATTCAAAAGTTGCTGCAAAAGTGTGATTACGATGTAGAAAAAGCCCAGCGCGGCATCGTCTATATCGATGAAATTGATAAAATCAGCCGTAAGTCTGATAATCCATCAATCACTCGAGATGTGTCGGGTGAAGGCGTGCAACAAGCCTTGCTTAAACTGATTGAAGGGACGGTTGCCTCTGTGCCTCCTCAAGGTGGTCGTAAGCACCCACAGCAAGAGTTTTTACAGGTTGATACCTCTAAAATCTTATTTATCTGTGGCGGCGCGTTTGCAGGTCTTGAGAAAGTGATTGAGCAGCGTGCTCACACAGGTACGGGTATTGGTTTTGGCGCAGAAGTGAAAGGCGAGCAAGATAAAGCCACAATTTCGCAAATCTTGGGTCAAGTTGAACCTGAAGATTTAGTGAAATACGGCCTTATTCCTGAGTTCATCGGTCGTCTGCCAGTGGTTGCGACCTTAACTGAACTTGACGAATCAGCCTTGATACAGATTTTGTCTCAACCAAAGAATGCGTTAACTAAGCAATATGGCGCATTATTTGAGATGGAAAATGTTGAGCTTGAGTTCCGTGACGATGCCCTTAAAGCCATCGCGCAGAAAGCCATGAACCGTAAAACCGGTGCCCGTGGTCTGCGGTCAATCGTAGAAGGTATTTTACTGGATACCATGTACGACTTGCCGACAGTCAAAGGCGTAGTGAAAGCCGTTATTGATGAATCAGTGGTTAAGGGGGAATCAGATCCAATCCTTATCTATGAGAATAACGACACCCAAGCGGCGTCGGGTGAACAATAATTGTTCTATCAGTTAATAAACTGATAAATAAGGAGTCCATTGGGCTCCTTTTTTTATTTTAGGCATTGAAACTGAGGCTTGTGCCCCAATATACTCATAATTAATCCATTTCTTAACACGGAAACTAGCTATGACCGAAGAGCGTGAAGCGCATATCGAACTCCCCGTGCTGCCACTGCGAGATGTGGTGGTCTATCCCCATATGGTTATTCCGTTGTTTGTCGGCCGAGAAAAATCTATCCGTTGCCTCGAATCGGCCATGGAGCAAGACAAGCAAATCCTATTGGTTGCCCAGCGTGATGCTGACTTAGATGAGCCGGGTAAGGACGATATATTTGATATCGGTACCGTCGCCTCTATTTTGCAGCTGCTTAAGCTTCCCGATGGCACAGTCAAAGTACTGGTTGAAGGCGGGCAGAGAGCCAAAGTGCTTGGCTACACCCAAGAAGAAAGCTTCTTTGTAGCAAAAGCTGAATATTTAGAGTCTGAAGACCTTATCGAAAAAGAAGAAGAGGTATTGGTTCGTAGCGCGATTAGTCAGTTTGAAGGCTACATCAAGCTAAACAAAAAAATTCCACCCGAAGTACTCACTTCACTTTCGGGCATCGATGAAGCCGCGCGCCTTGCCGATACCATGGCGGCCCATATGCCGCTAAAGCTTGAAGACAAGCAAGCCGTACTTGAAATGATCAATGTCGGTGAGCGTCTGGAATACTTAATGGCGATGATGGAATCGGAAATCGACCTATTGCAGGTTGAAAAACGTATCCGTACTCGGGTTAAGAAGCAAATGGAAAAGAGTCAGCGTGAGTACTATTTGAATGAGCAAATGAAAGCCATTCAAAAAGAACTGGGTGATATTGATGAAAGCCATGACGAATTTGATGTCTTAGGTAAAAAAATCGAAGACGCTGGCATGCCAGCAGATGCCAAAGACAAAGCCAATGCTGAGCTTAATAAGCTTAAGATGATGTCACCTATGTCGGCTGAAGCCACAGTGGTGCGCAGCTATGTGGACTGGATGACGTCAGTGCCTTGGAAAAAACGCTCTAAAATCAAGCGTGATTTAGCCAAAGCCCAAGTGGTACTGGACACAGATCATCACGGTCTTGAAAAAGTGAAAGACCGCATTTTAGAGTATTTGGCGGTACAAAGCCGTGTAAGACAGCTTAAAGGGCCAATTTTGTGCTTAGTGGGCCCACCGGGTGTGGGTAAAACCTCATTGGGCCAGTCGATTGCTAAAGCGACCGGCCGTGAATACGTGCGAGTTGCTTTAGGCGGCGTACGTGATGAAGCTGAAATCCGTGGTCATAGACGGACTTACATTGGTTCAATGCCGGGTAAAATTATCCAGAAGATGGCCAAAGTTGGGGTGAAAAATCCCTTGTTCTTGCTCGATGAAATCGACAAGATGAGCTCGGACATGCGCGGCGATCCAGCATCTGCACTGCTTGAAGTGTTAGATCCTGAGCAAAATGGCACCTTTAACGATCATTACCTCGAAGTCGATTACGATTTATCCGATGTGATGTTCGTGGCGACCTCAAATTCAATGGACATTCCAGGGCCGTTATTGGACCGTATGGAAGTCATTCGTCTGTCTGGCTATACCGAAGATGAAAAGTTGAACATTGCTAAAAAACACTTACTGGATAAGCAAATTGAGCGTAATGGCTTAAAAGCCAAAGAAGTGCATATCGATGACAGCGCAATCTTAGGTATTATTCGTTATTACACCCGTGAAGCGGGCGTGCGAGCGCTAGAGCGCGAGCTTTCAAAAATTTGCCGCAAAGTGGTTAAGCAAATTTTATTGGATAAAAGCATTAAATCTGTCGCTATTAATCAAGACAACCTAAAAACCTTCTTAGGGGTGCAGCGGTTTGATTACGGCAAAGCTGAGTCTAAAAACCAAATAGGCCAAGTAACTGCGCTTGCGTGGACCCAAGTGGGCGGCGATTTACTGACCATAGAAGCGACCTCGGTTGCGGGCAAAGGTAAATTGACTCATACGGGGTCATTGGGCGATGTGATGCAGGAGTCAATCCAAGCGGCCATGACGGTTGTGCGTGCGCGTGCTGAACAATTGGGGATTAATGCTGATTTTTATGAAAAGCGTGATATCCATGTGCATGTGCCAGAAGGTGCTACACCTAAAGATGGGCCTTCAGCGGGCGCGGCTATGTGTACTGCTTTAGTGTCTAGCTTGACCGGTAATCCGGTTCGTAGCGATGTCGCCATGACGGGTGAAATTACCTTACGTGGAGAAGTGCTGCCAATTGGTGGCCTGAAAGAAAAGCTGCTTGCAGCCCATCGTGGCGGCATAAAGCATGTGCTAATTCCAAAGGAAAACGAGCGTGACTTGGAAGAAATTCCTGCTAATGTTATCGCCGATTTACTTATTCATCCGGTTCGCTGGATTGATGACGTCCTTAAATTAGCATTAGAAAAGCCAGTTGAAGGCTTTGAAGTGGTTAAAAAGTAGCTAGAAAGTATAGAAATTTGCTAGCTAGGCAAAAAAAATGAAAAAAGGGGCTTAACAAACGCTAGACCTGTGGTAGCCTAGGTCTGTGGAGAGTCAGAGACTCCAAGCCCTTGGGGTAGCTGACTTTGAGCTGTATCCAGTTTCATTTTTTTGGTTTTCATAATAGGTTTGACACAATAACAAACTTATAACAATAAAGCCTCCGCGGACCGCTCCATTATGGACTTGGTTGCGGCGCAACAATAACATTCAAGGGGATGACATGAACAAATCTGAACTAATCGAGAAAATCGCATCTGGTGCTGATATCTCTAAAGCGGCAGCTGGCCGTGCACTAGATTCTTTTATCGCTGCTGTGACTGAAGGTCTAAAAGACGGTGATAAAATTTCTCTAGTTGGTTTTGGTACATTCGAAGTACGTGAACGTGCTGAACGTACTGGCCGTAACCCACAAACGGGTGCAGAAATCAAAATCGCTGCGGCAAAAATTCCAGCATTCAAAGCTGGCAAGTCTTTAAAAGACGCTGTTAATTAATTTTAATATTGCGGCCTTTGTAAGGCATCTGTTGTTGCTACAGCTAGGCTGGACAGCAATAGGCATAAATACCCTGTATTAGACTCGGTATTTGGGACATGGGCTTAATCGCCAAGTCCTACATATTACAAAAAAGGCGCATCCATCCTGTGATGCGCCTTTTTAATTTTAATCGCAACAAGCGAGAATTCAGATGTTAGAGAAAATTCGCGAAGGATCACAAGGCGTTGTTGCCAAAGGCATTTTAGTGCTTGTGATATTCTCCTTTGCCTTTGCTGGTGTCAGCAGTTATTTGGGAACTTCAACGGATTTGCCCGTCGCTATCGTTAATGGTGATGAAGTATCTACCAGTGAATTAGAACAAGCATTCCAAAATGAACGTAGCCGTATCGAGCAGCAATTAGGTGACATGTTTGAAACCTTAGCCGCAGATGAAAATTACATGGCGGGTATTAAGCAGAGCGTACTTGATAAATTAGTGGGTGATAAACTTATTGATCAAGCCGCCTTTGCGTTAGGCCTGCGCGTGTCGGATGAACAAATTAAGCAAGCTATCGTATCAGAGCCTGCATTCCAAACTGATGGTGTGTTCGATAATAACCGTTATCAGGCAGTGCTACGCCAATTAGGCTATCAGGCTGTTAGCTTTAAAAATATGATGCGTGTAGACATGACTCGTCGTCAGCTACTGTCTGCATTAGTGGGGAGTGAATTTGCCCTTGAAGGCGAGGCTAAACAGCTTGCAGAAGTGCAAGGTCAAACCCGTGATATTCGTTTTTTAACGATTGATTCAAATGAGTTTTTAACTGAAAACACAGTGACGGATGAAGAAGCTCAAACTTATTATGACCAACATCAGGCTCAGTATTTAAGCCCTGAAAAAGTCAGCCTTGAGTATCTTGAGTTGAATGTCGCTGATCTTGCTAAAGAGGTTACGACTTCTCCTGAAGAAGTAAAAACTTATTATGATGAACATAAAAAACAGTACCAGACCGCAGAAAAGCGTCTTGCTGCGCACATTTTAGTCAACAAGACTGAAGATGCTGCAGCTGATGAAGCCAAAGCTGCTGCTATTGTTGCTAAGTTAGCTGCAGGTGAGAGTTTTGAAGCCTTGGCAAAAACTGACTCTGATGACAAGTTCAGTGGTGAGCAAGGCGGTAAGCTTGATTGGTTTGAGCCAGGCGTTATGGACGCAGATTTTGATAAAGCATTATTCTCGTTAGAGAAAGGCGCGTACTCAGATGTAGTGAGCACAGAATTTGGCTATCATATTGTTAAGCTACTTGATGTGCAAGCTGGGCAATTAGCAGCTTTTGCTGATGTTGAAGCTAAGATAGTTGCGCAACTTCAAGAGAAAAAGGCCTTAGATAAATTCTACGGTTTACAGACTAAACTTGCCGACATTAGCTATGAAATCCCTGATACCTTAGCGGATGCCGCCACGGCCATTGGTGCTAGCATCAAGACAACTGAGTTGTTTGACCGTAACGCTGTACCTGCGCAGTTTAACCAAACTGAGTTCATCAAAGCGGCGTTTTCAGATCAAGTGATTGCCAGTGGCATGAACAGCGATGTTATCGAAATCGCCCCTAACCACATTCTTGTGGTGCGTATGAAAGAACATCAAACAGCTGGTACGCTGAGCTTCTCAACGGTAAAAGCGAGCATTTTAGCCCGTTTGCAACAAGACAAAGCTCAAGAGGCGGCACTGGCTAAAGCTGCTGAGTATATGGCTCAACTTAAAGACAGTGCATTTGATGCATCGAGCTTAAGTTTAACTACACAAGCTAAACTTAGTCGTTATAGCCAAGATGTTGATAGTGGCATAGTTGCGAAAGCATTCCAGATGCCAGTACCTGCTGTTGGTGCCGTGAGCATAGATACCGCAGAGCTTGCTTCTGGGTATGCTATTGTCCTATTGGATAAAGTGAACCAAGCGGAAGGAATTAACGATAACGTGCTTGATGCAATGAAGCAGAGATTAACGCCGCAGTACAGTGAAGCCGATTACCGTGGTTTAATCGCATCGTTAAAGGCTAAAGCTGATATCGAATATCCAGCGCCAGAATAAATTAACTCAGATATAGAAATTGATATATAAATCCCAAAAGACCAAGGCTTGCCTTGGTCTTTTTGTTTTTGTTGATAATGTAGTGCAAGGAAGAGCTGATGTTTAGCCTAAAGAGTTACTTTGATCATAATTTTGAAGATCTTGATATGCCAGAAAAAATGCTTAGCAATATTGAGTTTGAACAGTGCGTATTTTATCGCTGTAACTTCAGTGAGGTGATGTTTTCGGGGTGTAAGTTTCTTGAATGTCGCTTTGTGCAATGTAATTTTAGTCTAGCCCGCCTTGGTTTTAGTATATTTGATAGTGCAGAATTTGATGAATGCAAACTGCTCGGTATCGACTGGACCCAGGCTCAGTGGCCGCAATTTAGCAGCGGCTCTGCGGTTTCATTTAATCAATGTATTTTAGATTCAGGCTCTTTTTTGGGCCAACAGCTCAAGCTGATGAAGATGCGGCATTGTCGCGCCCACGATGTTGATTTCAGAGATGCCAATCTTAGCCAAGCTGAAGTTGAAGGCACAAGTTTTAGTCATAGCCTGTTTCATAGAACCAACTTAACCAAAGCGAATTTTACTGATGCTACAGGCTTTCACATCGACGTGAATAATAATGCCATTAAAGGTGCCATATTTAGCCGCCTTGAGGCACTCACATTGCTCGAAAGTTTAGGCATAGAGTTGGTTGATTAGGCTTGATTGGTTAATGTAGGCTCATTGGTTGGAAAAGGATGTACATGATGGAAGATTATCAACAAAAATTTGAGTGCGTGCTGAGCTATATTGATGAGCATTTGTCTCAGCCCTTGAAACTTGAAACCTTAATTGCAATCGCAGGCTTACCTGAAAATCATGGTCAAGGGCATTTCTTACGCTTATTTAACGCCATGTATAGCATTGAGTACTTTGATTACATTAATCTTCTTAGAGACTTACAATCCGTGTTTGAGCTTGCTTATAGGCCGAATATGTCCATGGCTGATATAGCATCAAATGCCAGTTTTCAATGCGCTAAGGCCTTCTCAGAAGACTTTAATGCTAGAAATGGCATAACACCAGAAGCGTTTAGGTTAAACCCCGAGTGGGGCGCTTGGTTTGAAAAACAGAAACCGCTGGATAAAATGCGTGAGCCATCACTGGCGTGGAGCGGCCCAGAATATGAAGTCTCGCTTGCCAATCTAGCGGCTATCGAGCTTGCGGTTTTTGAACACAGAGGCCGCGTTTCTGAATTGTATAACAGTCAGCAAATCTTTAGCAGTTGGCGCCGAGTGCTGCATACGCCGCCAAGTCTTAGCCGTACGTTTGAGCTTGTTTATCATGACAATGGACATGTACCAGCCTGTGAATATCGCCTCGATATCGGCGCCGAAATTAGCCGGCCATTAACAGTGCAAGATGCAGGCATAGTCAGCAAGCAACTGCCTAAAGGCCGTTACGCATTACTCGCCCATAAGGGGGATGTTAACAGCCTGCAAGTCGCCATCAAGTACTTATACAGCCAGTGGCTACTAAAAAGTGGCGAGCCATTAGCCGACTTCCCCTTGGTACTTGAGCGAGTCACACCGTTCTGTGAAGCTACGCAACATAAAGCCATCACGTATATTTATCTTGGGCTTAACACATAATGGATAACTTCTTGGGCTAGTCATTGTGTTTACTGCGTCAATTTGTAATTATTGGTATCGAAAACGCTATAGATATACAGATAATACAGTGGTTTAGGTAAAATATTAGGTATTTAATAGCGTGTCTGCCCAGCCGTAAGGCTTTGGGGATAATGAGTGTTAATCATCAACAAGGAAGCATGATGGAAATTTTACCCGATGAAACCCACAAGCGATTCATCGCGATTTTAAACAAAAAAATGGATAGCGGGCGCACACTTAATGTTCTTGGGCATATTAGTGTCGGATTAGCAGATTTGCTACCTGCAGGTGAGGCCAAGTATGTTAATTACACCGATATGGATGGTAATGAACACCCTAATTTATCTCATTATCCGTTTATTGTATTAAAGGCCGATAACTCGAATAAAATTAGAAAAGTGCGCGAGGAAGCGGTATCTAGAGGGATCAGCTTTACCGATTTCACTCATACCATGATCGAAGGCGGCTCAGTTATTCAGCAAGCCGCAACGGCATTAACAGCTGAAGCGGACTTGGAGTATTTAGGCATCTGCTTGTTTGGCGACACGAGTGTGCTAAGTGAATTCACTAAGAAGTTCAGCTTATACAAATAACCCCAAAGCAGGCCAGAATTCAGATAATAACAGCGACACAACTAACTAGCTAATAGCACCGATCCGCTCAAAACGCACGCAACTTGGGATCCAAGCGGGAACCCAGCTGTCCGCGCTATGTTCATATTCAAAACTCACCCAAATAGCCACGGCTTTACCCACAAGATTTTCTTCAGGGACAAATCCCCAAAAACGGCTATCTGTGCTGTCATCTCTGTTGTCGCCCATGGCGAAATACATGCCTTGAGGGACTAAAAACTCGCCGGTGTTAAGACCAGGTTGCCTAAAGTAGTGCGAACTGGCTTCAGGCCTAGCGGGATTGATTAACACATGGTGGTTAACATCACCGAGCTGCTCCCTCAAGCGAATTAACGGCACCCCAGATTTAGTAAATTCGCCGCGATTAACTTGCACCCTGTCTATGGTCATGGCTTCAGGGCAGCTGTGTTTATTATTACAAGCAGGCGTTATCACTAATTCTTTATTGTTGTAGATAACTTTATCACCAGGAAGCCCTATGACCCGCTTTATATAGTCTATTTTAGGATCTTCAGGATACTTAAAGACGATGGCATCGCCACGCTGAGGTTTGCCGGTTTCAACTAACTGAGTGCGCCATACAGGATCTTTTAATCCGTAGCTGAATTTTTCCACCAAAATAAAATCATCCACCAGTAAGGTCGGCATCATAGAGCCTGATGGAATTTGGAATGGCTCATAAAGAAACGAGCGTAGCACCAATACAAAAGCAAAAACGGGGAACACCCCATGAGCCATGTCAACCAAGATTGGCTCACGAGTTATTTTATTGATGGCATCATGGGTTAACGGCACATTCTTAGCTTGCAATAACGCCAATGCCGCGCGGCGTTTAGGCGCGAAAATCTGGGCATCGATTAACCAAATGATGCCTGTGAGTGAGGTAATGATAACTAAAATAATAGAAAAATAGGCAGCCATTGCAGATGATGCTCCAGAGGTTTCAAATATGGTTCAGACTAACGACGATGAAAAATAACGTTTTTTTAACCAAGATAACAGCATTAAACTGTTACCAAATATAGTGAAACGGTTGTTAAGGCGGTATGAGTCGTTTTCTTTTTAAGCAATCTTTTAAAACCCAAATGCCTTAAGCTCAATGGTTCGAAAGAGCCGCTTAGCCTAACACTCACTCATTAGCTACAGTGTTACCGTTTAGCTTTAAAATCGGCGCATTTCGGTACTCGCATCATGATTAAGTGCTGACACGTTTTTTTCTCAAAGCTTGTTTGATGTACTGCAATTAGCTTTAAGGTGATCTCGGCCATTGGACTAACGTCCCGAGTGACGCCGTATTCTCAACAGTAAAAAGGTCCCTATGGGCTCGGACGCAGCATCCCTGCTGGCTATACTTGTGATAGACTCGAGCCATTTAGCCTACAACCTCCCATCAGCATTGGAGTTGACATTTATCCCTTAAAAGATCTATCTATAACAACCGATTAGCCGAAGTGTGCTGTAAAAAACAACTACCCCGAATAAGCAAATTCCTATAGCATACCAATTGATCTGGGTGTGGCCGCTGCCATATTTTGGAATGAGTTAACACGCGATTTATGCCTTGCAAACAGCGCAAGGCATAAATACTAAGACGTTATGTTTATCAGGTATTGGCAACAAACTATGAGCTCTAGTTGCCTATTTGTCTTGAATCAAAGTGATAGGGAAATAATTAAATGTGTAAAATAGATTTAACTTTAGTAGGGAATTATCTGGACAGTTCTGACGATTTGAGTAAGTTAGAAAGCATGTTAATAGCTCAGGATGACTTTTCAAAATATGCTATGAACAGTGCTATGGAAATATTATTCAGCCGAGTTGCTAAAGCGCTAGATATTGAAGAAGCTGTTTATAAGAAACTGTCCAATATTAATAAATTTTATTTAGTTAGAGGCGCTTTTCCAGAATATGAAAAAGAATTGAGATCGTTCATTCTTGAACGTTTTTTCAAGTCTACCAGTTGATAAATGTTACCTTTAACTAAGATAAACATAACACATATGAGGTGAATTGTGCTAATCATTGAAGAGGAACTATCGAGCGTTGATGAGCTTTGGGATCTGTTGTCACCTATTGGAGTGTTTTCTAATAAACTAAAGAATCCAATTTTCCGCGGGCATGCAAACGCCTTATGGAATTTGACTCCAACTGTTTTTAGAGATGATATTATCTTAAAATTTCATCGAAAAAGAATGGAGTATTTGAGAACCTCACAGGTAATTGAGTTCGAATTTAGTTTACTTCACGGTTTCCTATTTGGTTGTGATGAGCAAGGAATATCGATTCCTTGTGATAGCCATGATTTCAGAAGTTCAATGGATTATTCGACAGCTATGGCTCGATATGCTGATTCAACGGCAGGATGGCCACATAAAGAATTCCATTCCATATTAGCAATGGCACAACATCACGGAATACCTACTCGATTATTAGACTGGAGTCGTAGCTCTCTTGTTGCTATGTATTTTGCTGCTTCTCAAGTATTGAATTCAAAAGTTGAAACTGAACAACGCTTAGCTGTTTGGGTATTAGATGCAGATAATACTACTCTAGCTAATATCGGTTTGGAAACTGTTTCACCTGCAGGCAGTGTAAGTGAGAACTTGGCAGCACAAAAAGGTTTGTTTTTATTATATAAGGAGCCGAGTAGCGCTTTCTACACCGATGAGTTTTGCCCAGAAACCGAAAAAAGCATAATTGATGATTTATTGGCTAATAACGTAAAAGTATATAAGTTTACACTTCCTGCAAATACTGCCGGTGAATTATTACTAAGGTGTATGAAGTTCAACGTATCGGCTACAACTCTATTTCCAGGTGTTGACGGTGTAGCTAAAGGAGTCATGGAATTTAAGTTAGCTAAACGACAAGCTGGTATACTCTAGAATAGTTCTAACAAGCAATTTTAAATTAACGGTGGCACCCATCGTTAAATTTTGCCGAACCCAAAAAATGTATTTTTAAAGGGAATAAGGTGCCATATATGGACGCTCCCGGTGAGTCAAGGCATCGCTTTGCCCACCAGAGGCTCACCGAAGGCTTTTTTGGCCTTAGTTTTCTGTTCAACAGCTTCATTCTTGCCATTGTTATTGATGCGACTCATTACCGCTAAAAGCGGTTGTACTGCCCTGATGTTTATCAAGAGGCGGGCTATGCACGCATTCGTCTGAATGTGCTGCCCCTGATGAAATTCGCCGATTTAGCCAACCAGCTTCCATAAACGCCAGCGATATTAGCTTGCTAGCAACACACCTTCACAATCTCGCTTGAGCACATGTCGAAAATGCATTATGTTACTGTTTTATAATGGCTGGCCTGATTTTTAGTCATTTGAATAAGCGATACAAAGAAGGTGACTTCATTGGCTATCATGATGATGGTCGAAAAATGTACGCAGGTTCAGTGGACGAAAATGGTCAAGTAATTTCGCAAGTTATTCCTCTAGAGCGTGAAGCACCAATTGTTGACATCTCAACTAAAGCTGATGATCAGCTTGCTGCACAAAACCTATGGAACAACAGCTTAATTGATTGGAGTGGTCTGAATAACCTTTCTTATAACAACTGGAATCTAGAGCAAGAGCAAGGGCAACCTGCACAATCAGATGCTAACTTCTGGAGTTCAGCTTGGGATACTACTAAGTATATTAGTGGAGAACTAATATCGGGTGCAGCAAATGTATTCTACCAACCTGTAGCGCAGACACTCGACTTGGCCGAGTTAGTATTTGTTGCCGCACCATATAACCTGTTTTCTGATGACACTTATGAATTAACAGGCTTTAGTAATGTAAGTCAGCAAACAGATTTTGGGAGTAGTTTTAGGGCAGCATTTGAATATAACCCTATAGGCGGAGTTGGTATAGGCTCCTATGATGCAACAACATCGTTTAAGCAGGGTGACTATGTTGGTGGAATAATTAATACTATAGGTACTGGCTTAGGTTTCTTAGGTATAAAAGGGGCTAATGTACTGGATAACATTAACCTAACTTATGTTGGGCAGAGTGTTAACAACCTCTTTGGTCAAAGCGGTGCATATATTAATGGTAAATATATTCGCACAGTGCCTGCTGATGTTAGTCAGCAATTTCAAGGAATGGGTTATCTCGATCCATTAACAAACACGTTTAAAAATGCACCAGTAAATCAAACGATGGCAGTGGATCACATTTACCCAGTAAAATACATTCAGGAATTACAAAATTTTGACAAGTTAACAGTGAATCAGCAGTCTGCGATAATTCAAGATACAGTTGGTATTGGTAACTTCCAGCCATTGCCTAAAACATTTAACTCATCTAAGGGGTCTAGTTTGGACTGGAATACTTACAAAGGGCAGTCACTTCATCCTGTTTATCAACAGAATTTGATTGATACTGAATTGGACATTCAACGTTCAATTCAGAGACAGATCAATTTATTTAACAAGCAGAATAAAGGAGGGTAATGAAATATGGATATATCATACGAATATATTTGTACGAGCCAATCAGGTATCCCTCAAGATGCTTTAAAACACCTTGATATGGAAATAATTGAGACCGTTGGAAAAGACATATCAAAGATATTCCCGGCATTTAGCACAGCATTCCCTTTTACTGTTGCAAAAATGAAAGATATGTGGGGGCAGCCAAAACTTGTACTAAAACGAGGGCTTAGAGAGTGGTTAACATTTATTGTTATACAAACTGATAACCAGAATTTATTTTTTGCTCTACAACCTGATTTTATGGAAAAAGAAGGAGAAGAGTTCGATGAAAACCACCAAATGTTGCCTGAAGGTTGGAAAGAGCTTTACCGTTGGTTTGATTCGTTTGGTATCACTAAACAAACATTCTTCCCTGGAGACTGGCTCAATACCCCGTTTCGTTATTGCGCCAAAAAGGGTCTGGATAATTATGAGGATATGGTAGGGGTAACCCGTAAACAAACCGATCAGTTTGCTAAAGACTTAGGTTGTGAAAGAGAAGCCTTGAGTTGTTGGTTATTAACAGATAACAAAGACGCTCTATTTATAAATGGAGAGTCAAGTGATGGTAGTGTTTACTACGTTCACGGTAAAGATCTTGAAGTTATTACTAAGCTTAGTAATCCAACAGGAATTTTAGATAAATACTTAGCTCATGTAATCTCTGGTAAATTACCGGCAGAGTTTTCATTCATTGACCATGAAAGAAATGTGGACACACACAATAAATAGCGTGATTAGTAAGCATCCTCTACTAGACTCAGTAAAAGTGTTAATGAGGAGAGCTTGCTATGCCGCGCCCTAGAAGAACTCAGATCAGTGTTGAGCTTCTTGTTTAACATCAGTCCTTTCTACCACTGCAACAGTCGTGTTATTCGCCGTGCATTCTTTACCAATAAAAAGTCTGCGGTGATGATGCACTGGTTTATTGGGTGAGTCGGGTAAAAATTATGACCATCGTCGTGGCTGGATTGAATCGCGCCTGTTTGAACTCGAAGCTGTTTTTGCCATTGATGTGGCCGCCTTTGCACTCTTGTAAATGAAAGGGTCTAACCACCTCCATGTGGTTTGCGTGTTGCCCGAGGTTTTTTAAAAGAGTGAGACAGCAAATCGCTAGACAGATCGAGAAGCGCTCGAGCAGTGGCACAAACTATTTAATGGTGATGAAATAACCCAGAAATTTGTTAAAGGTGAAGTCGTTGAAGCGCATGAAGTGCTCAGATTAAAGCATGCCATCGCCACTTATCGAAGTAGGTTGTGCGACATCAGCTGGTTCATGCGCTGTTTAAACGAGCCAATAGCAAGACAAGCAAATCAAGAAGATAACTGCACTGGTCGTTTCTATTCACCGCCATCCATGGCGCTCACCCTTCGGGCCAGCTGAAGCTGTGCAAATTCGTTCCCGACGAATTTGTGGGAAGGGCGTTTTACCTATTTCCTTTATAAAGAGTCA
Organism: Shewanella sp. SR44-3; assembly: GCF_014163735.1. Classification (GTDB taxonomy): domain Bacteria; phylum Pseudomonadota; class Gammaproteobacteria; order Enterobacterales; family Shewanellaceae; genus Shewanella. Next base: position 198 of record NZ_JACJDV010000053.1, on the reverse strand, counting down.
AGCGCTACTCGATGAGGCAGCAGTGCTAGCCTGCATGGCTTATGTCGATTACTCTTTGTTAACAGGAAGTCCTATTAGGGCCAAGATGGCAAGTACCCCTGAGCAATCAGACCACACCAGTATCCAGCTGCGGATTCAGGCGGCTTTAAAAGGTGAGCAACCTAACAGCTTATTACCTTTCATTGGCAACGAGCGAAA
>NZ_JACJDV010000052.1 GCF_014163735.1 Shewanella sp. SR44-3 | reverse complement strand
CAAACTAATATCAAATTACTATAAAACTAACTATAAAACTAACTATAAAACTAACTTGTTTACGCTTTATTACTGACTCCTTTTTATTAAGTCTTTATTGGATAAAAAGTTTGCCTTGTAGTTTCCTATACCTCCTAGCTAAGGTTAATTAACTGATCTTATATCGTACTAACACTAAATATGATGAGTTGGCTGCGAGCTGAAACCTCGCCGAGCACTCAATCCACATAAATGAATCCATCTCATCACTCTTTCACGACCTTGGTATATAAGCATGATATTCATTAACACTATCATCAGAAAGAATCACCAAGGCTTAGGTTTAACAATAGCACTCAAAAATAAAAATGCTGCATTATCTTTATCAAAAATCCCACTTATATCACCTTAGTTGATGACACTGTGATCTCACTTGGACTTAGCCTTAAGCCTAGGCTTTATCTCACCAAGCTAATCTGATCGACCCGCAATCCACTTCTCGGGGTATATCCCATAACAGCCAATACTCTCTTCAATAACAAAAAACCAGCAATATTTGCTGGTTTTTCTTTGGGATTATGTGAACTAGCTTAAATTAACAACCGTTACGGCATCTTATTGGCTAGCGCAGCTGCAGCAGCTTCATCTGCAATAGCCTGATGCTGTTTTTTACGCTCAATCCAAAAATCGGCGTTGTCAATGCCCATGGCTTCTGGATCAAAAACAGGATCTAAGCCTTGAGCTTTTTGCGCTTCATAATCTTTAAGGCAAGCAAACGCTTTATTATGCAGCAGTAATATCGCGACAATGTTGAGCCAAGCCATCAAACCTACCCCTATGTCACCAAGACCCCATGCAAGATCTGCCGTTTTTATCGTGCCATATACAGTAGCCGTCATTAGTGCGAACTTCAGTAGCAGGGTTAACCAAGGGCGGTGAACCAAACGATTGATGTAGGCGATGTTAGTTTCTGCAATATAGTAATAAGCGATAATCGTGGTAAACGCGAAGAAGAATAATGCGATAGCCACAAACATATTACCAAAGCCTGGCATCATGCTTTCCATGGCTGTTTGCACGTAACCCGGTCCCGCAGCAACGCCAGCAATACCGGTAAACATCGCGACGCCATCTGGCCCCTGCACATTATAAAGACCTGTGATAAGCAGCATAAAACCCGTTGCAGAACAGACAAACAAGGTATCGATATACACAGAGAACGCTTGTACTAAACCTTGTTTTGCAGGGTGGCTTACGGCGGCGGCTGAAGAGGCATGAGGTGCTGTACCTTGTCCGGCTTCGTTAGAGTAAATACCGCGTTTAACACCCCACATAATGGCTAAACCTAAAATAGCACCAAAGCCAGCCTCTAAGCCAAAAGCACTGCGGATAACTAGCATCACCACACCAGGCAACTGCTCTATATTAATCGCAATGATAACGCAGGCTACGATAATGTAGCTCAGCGCCATAAAGGGCACCACCGCACTGGCAAAACTGGCAATACGTTTAACGCCGCCAAAAATAATAAAACCGAGTAATACCGCAATCACAGCAGCGGTCACATTAGGGCTGAGACCAAAGGCGGTCTCTAACGCAGCACCGATTGAGTTTGCCTGTACACCTGGAAGTAAAATACCACAGGCAAAAATAGTCGCCACAGCAAAAATCCACGCGTACCACTTCATTCCTAGGCCTTTTTCAATATAAAATGCTGGACCACCACGGAACTCGCCATCAATTTTTTCTTTATAAATCTGACCTAAGGTCGATTCCACAAACGCTGAACTGGCACCAAAGAAGGCCACCATCCACATCCAAAATAGCGCACCTGGACCACCAAAGGTAATGGCTGTTGCTACGCCGGCAATGTTACCAGTACCTACGCGCCCTGCTAATGTCATGGCCAATGCTTGGAATGAAGAAACCCCTGCAGCATTGCTTTTGCCATCAAATATTAAACGGATCATTTCAGGAACATGGCGCAGCTGCACAAAACGGCTACGAATAGTGAAATAAAGGCCTACACCTAGACAAAGAAAAATCAGTGCCGGGCTCCAAATCACGCCATTAATCGTGCTAACGAGTTCATCCATAACTAATAACTCCAGTATTTTATTGTTTTTATAAAGTGCTGCGTTGTTATACCCATAAGTAAATATTTTGACAAATCAATATATTAATATCTATATGTATCACTAACCCACCAATATTGTTACCTACAAGATAGCGGCTAACAAGGTAACTTTAAAGTTAATTTTGTTACTTAAGGGTTAATGTTTACATTCTTGGGGGAAAGCGAGAACGAATAATGGAGGTAAGCAGGGATAGAGTATGGCTTAGCTGGCGCTAATGATGAGAAATGCTAGGTGCAGAGTAGCATTTTTAAAACCCGCCGTTGAAGCGCTGAATATATAACCTAGATATTAACATCTAGGTTATATGTTATGTAAGCTGGCTGTTATCACGGTTTATTCTTGGAGTAAATCTTTACAAATTTGCACCAGATCTGATTGGATTGCTGCTGCGGTAACTTCTCGTCCAGCACCTGGTCCGCGAATGATCAGTGGATTACCTTGGTAAAATGCACTGCGAATAACAAACACATTGTCACCGGGAGTTAGGTTTGCATAAGGGTGATGACTGTCGACCCATTTAAGCCCGACTTCTGCTTGCAGTTTGCCATCAATTCTATCTAGTGAGGCCACATAACGCAGCACCTTGTTTTGCTCAGCAGCACTTAAGTACTGCTGTAAAATATCACTATCAAGAGTGCTAATCTGCGCTAAAAAGTCTGCTAGTGGTAACTCAACAAGTTCGCTCGGCACTAAAGAATGCAGCTTAATATCATCAAGCTCGATACCAAGCCCAATCTCACGGGCAAGAATAAGTAACTTGCGCTGCATATCACGACCAGATAAATCATCCCTTGGGTCGGGCTCTGTCAGCCCTAATGATTTAGCTTCTAGCACTAAATCCGAAAATGATTTTTTACCGTCAAAATTTTCAAATAACCAACATAAAGTGCCAGAGAAAATCCCCCCCACAGCTTCAATGGTATCGCCACTATTGCGTAAATCATTAAGGGCATGTTGGATAGGCAAACCTGCGCCGCAACTGGCGTTATAGCGCCAAAACAGCCTGCGATTGCTGAGTTGTTGTTTTAACTCTTTATAAAAGGGTAAGGGCCCTGAGCCTGCTAGCTTATTAGCACTAACCACATGAATACCTCGGGCGAATAATTCTGGATATTGCAAGGTCAAACTGGCGCTGGCACTGATATCTAGCGCTACAATTTCATCACAATCAAGCTTATCTAAGTGCTCAAAGAGCTGCTCGTATTGCCACTGACAGGCCTTTTCTTCAAAGGTTTGCTGCCAATGAGTTAAGTCAATTCCTTGCTCGGCAATCAAGGCTTTTTTCGAGCTAACAATCCCCACCAGCTCAACACTGGCTTCTAGTTCATTGTTAAGGGAGTGATTGGCACGGCGAAATAAATCCACCCAAGCTTCACCTATATTACCCACTCCCAGCAATAACACTCCAATTCGCATCTTGGGACCGGCGCAGCGGCGGTGAACTTTCTGAGTTAATAGGTTCACTTGCGCCTGCGGCACTAAGGTCACTAGGCTTAACTCGTCTTGATAAATCGGTTTTGCATCTCGGCTTAACAGGCGAGCAAAACTGCGCCTGAAATGCTCAGCATCGGCACTGACCAAGGCCACTAAGCCTAAATCAAGATTGAATTGCAGCTCAGTTAAAGCAAATGCCTGTGCATGTTTATTCAACAGTGCGGCAACTTGCTTGTTATTTTCCAGCATAAAAGCAAGTTCATGCTTGCCTGCACCATATTCCCAATGAGCCAGAGGTGTAAGTCCTGCTGAAGTTAATGCTGCCAATACTGGCGCAAACTGGGATTGTGAGTCATGAGTATCAAGCTTAAAGCTAAATAGCACCACTTGGGGCAAACTGGTGACCACTGGCGCACTGGCGGAAGAGCTTTGCGGGGCTATCAAGGTAAAATCTGTGTGTGATGCATAACTTGAGCGTACTGCTAGGCTCACTTGGGTATTAAATAATGGCTGCAAGGTGCGCGAATGCAAAGCAGGAGAACCTAAGCGAGCGAGTCTATCCGCCTCAGCTAAGGACATGCTTTTTAATAGCTTTGCATCATTAATTTTATTGGGGTCGGCATTGAATATGCCTTCAACGTCGGTCCAAATGGTCACTCGGCCAATGTCGGCAAGGCTTGCGATTAAAGTGGCGCTAAAGTCTGAGCCATTACGCCCCAGTAATAAGGTATCCCCTTGTGCATTGGCACAAATAAAGCCGGTTATCACCAAACGCTCGTTAGCGCGCTCTGCAAGCAAACTTTGAATTTTAGCTTTTGATTCTGGTACCCGGATTTTCGGCACTGCGCCTTCATCGGCCACCAAAATAGAACAGGCATCCACATGACTTGCTGCCACTCCAGATTCACGCAGTAATGCCGCCATTAAACGGGCTGACCAGCGCTCACCAAAGCTCACCACATGGCTGATTTGATAGTCATTACGCAGCTCAAGGGACAGTAAACTTGCCAACTGGGCTTTATCGTTAGACAAGCGCTCACGGAGATCTCGTGCCTGCTCGTTCGACAATAGCTGTTCGATGAGTGTCTGCTGGAAACTTATCAGCACCTGCAACTCTTCCTGCCATAGCTGGCCGGTATCACGCAGATTCAATAATTTATATAAGAAGTTAGTGCTCTTGCCCGCAGCAGATACCACCACCAAGTCATCACTGTGACCATGGGTCAACAGAATATGAGCGACACGGCGATAGCAATCAGCATCAGCAAGACTTGAACCACCAAACTTATGTAAATGACTACGCGTCATTCCTAACTCCTTAAACAACGACTTACAGTGCTGCAACTGCGGCTAAGGCCGCTTCAATATCGGCAACGAGATCAACGCCATCTTCAATGCCGACGGATAATCTCAATAATGTATCACTAATGCCAGCCTCATCACGGGCCTGTGCAGTCATAGCTCTGTGGGTCATGGTCGCAGGCACTGCAACTAGGCTTTCCACACCACCTAAACTTTCGGCAAGACTGAACAATTTAAGCTCACTTAAGAAGGCCACCAAAGCGGCTTCTGCGCCTTTAAGCTCAAAACTTAACATGGCACCAAATCCCTGTTGCTGTTTTAATGCAATTTCGTGACCTGGATGGGCTTTTAAACCTGGGTAATATACCTTATTCACCACTGGACTGTTAATTAAGGACTCAATAATTAATTGGGTATTTTCTTGATGTTGACGCATTCGTACACTTAATGTTCTAAGTCCCCGTAAAGTGAGGTAACTGTCGAATGCACTGCCGGTTAATCCTAAGGTATTTGCCCACCAATCTAAGCGCTCACCAATCTCGGCATCTTTAGCAATGACAGCGCCGCCGACAACATCACTGTGACCATTAATATATTTAGTGGTGGAATGCACCACGATGTCGGCACCTAGCACTAAAGGTTGCTGTAATGCAGGGGAAAGAAAGGTGTTATCCACCACCACTTTAGCGCCCACTTGATGGCTAAGCTGGCAAATCTCACCGATATCAACCACCCTAAGTAACGGATTGGATGGCGTTTCTAACCAAACCCACTTGGGGTTAAGCAGTAAGGCCTTCGCTAAGGCATTGGCATCATTTTGATCGATAACCTCAAGCTTAAAACTGCCTTTAGCCGCTAAATGGGTAAATAAGCGATAACTGCCGCCATAACAATCATGAGGGATGACTAACACATCATCAGGGGTTAATAAACTGGTAACTAAGGTGATAGCCGCCATACCAGTGCAAGTAATAACCGCACTGTGGCCTTGCTCTAATTTCGCCAAAGCCTCAGCCAATAAGTTACGGGTAGGGTTACCTGAGCGACTATAGTCAAACTCCCTAGGATTTTGATGCCCTTCAAAGCTGTAATTGGTCGATAAGTAAATCGGTGGCACCACTGCGCCATGCTGGCTATCAGATTCAATACCCTGACGCACTGCCAAGGTGGCTAGTTTAGGCTGATCCATGTGGGCTCCATAAAATGACTTTCAGATGTCTAGATGGCTAAATCTACCATAATTATTACTATGGTCAAGACAATTAGCCATCTAAACGTCCAAACATAAAGAAATCTATTTGCAATCAACAACAAATAGTAGCAATAATTTGACTGTGGCCTGTAAGGGGTTAAAATCTGCACCGAATTTCAAGTTAAGGGTGAGTTAATGACTGAGTGGAATGGCGAATATATTAGCCCATACGCCGAACATGGCAAAAAGAACGAACAAGTAAAAAAAGTGACTGTGTCTATTCCGTTAAAAGTACTCAAGGTACTGACGGATGAACGCACTCGTCGCCAGGTGGGTAACCTAAGACACGCAACCAACAGTGAACTCCTCTGTGAAGCCTTTTTGCATGCCTATACTGGGCAACCTCTGCCAAATGATGAAGATCTATCAAAAGATCAAATTGACGGTATACCCAGCGAAGCCAAAAAAATGATGCAAGCTATGGGCATTGAGTGGGAAGAGCTAGAATAAACGCTTTTTAGCCACTTACGCCAAGCAAGTGTTATAGGGTTAGTCCATCAATGTTGCGCTAACCCAAACTTTCACCTAGCCGTTAACTTTTAGGTCTCTCCTTTGATTATCGATCCCCTAAGCCTTGCCCTAGCGGCGATCATTATCTTCTTCGCTGCCATCACTCAAAGCTTAATCGGCTTTGGTTTAGCAGTGGTTGCAAGTCCGCTACTGTATTTGGTTGAACCAGATCTCGTCCCAGCCCCCGTTATCATGATGGGCTTTGCTATTTCAGCTTTGACCTTAATTCGCGAACACGGTCATTTAGAATTCAATGGCTTACAATACGCCTTACTTGGACGCATTCCCGGTGGTTTTCTTGGGGCAAGTTTATTGATATTGGCACCTCAAGCCATTCTAGGGTTAGTGATCGCGGCCATTGTCGCTATAGCTGTCATCTTTAGTGTGTTTAAATTCAGTGTGCCAGTGAACCGAATAAGTCTATTTATAGCAGGTGTCATTTCAGGTATTTTTGGCAATATCGCTGCCATTGGTGGGCCGCCCATGGCTATCTTGCTGGCAGGTAAAGATGCCAGTCAATTTCGCGCCGCCTTGTCTGCGTTTTTTATCTTCAGCTCCCTTATCGCGTTAATTATTTTGGCCGTCACAGGTTTGTTGAACTGGCGCCACCTATGGCTTTCCTGCATGCTGCTGCCGTCAGTGGTATTGGGATTTTTAGTGGCAGGAAGATTAGTAGGTAGAGTAGATAAACAAAAGACCCGCAATGCTACCTTGATCCTATGCAGCATTAGCGCACTGGTGTTGGCAGTGCAGTCTGTACTGACACTAATGCATTGATTTATTGACGCATTGATATCATGAGGATACTGATGATGTTAATGAGTTTAGCCTGCTGATTGAATTGCTCATTTATTCAAGAGAATGAGCGATAAACCTAGAAATGGTAGGAGGTTTTAAGTAGCGCGCCTTTACTGGCATCACTGCCAATTAGACCAATAAATTGCACCCTAAAATCAGGATTAAGCTGCAGTTCAGTGGCGACTGAGAAAATATCCTCATGGATACCTTGGCTATCTTGCTGAAAATTCACTGATAACCTTACCCTTTCCATCGCTTGATAAGCGCCGCCAATTCGCCAATATTGATAGTCACTGTTAGGCCGTGCCCATACTCCAGAATCACTCAAGGCTTGCGCTAACGAAGCCGCCTCTATGGAAAGCCTTTGATCTGAGTGTGTGCTTAACTGAGTGCTAATGGAAAAAGAAAAGTCATCTAGCTGATAGCTGAGCTGTAACTGATGGCTCACTTGGTCAAAATTCAACCATTGAGTAGCCACCTCAGGTGCGGATATTTGACCTGTCCCCGCCGATGAAGCAAAGCCACTGATAGGCATATTCACAATCGAAAGTTTAAACCCATAGAGAGATTGATGGGTTAACTCATTGTCAACTTCAGCCGCATAAAGCCCAGTGCAGGGGATAAAACCGATAAACATTAAGCTCAACATTAGGCGTTTTTGCGGCTGCGTCATCTCGATTCCTGCAGTTGACTTAGGGAAGTCAATTAAAGATAGCAGCTAAAATCAGCTGGCAGCATGGAATTAATAATCTTTTTAATCTTTAATTAAAATAAAATACAATAAAACAACAACTAATTGATAATTAAGAATTATAAATCAACCTTTAGCAAGATAACGCAGTAACAGCGCTAAGGTCGGGGCAATACTTTGGTGAGACGGATAGCACAGGCCGATACGGCGAAACATTCTTGGGCCATCAAACTTAACTTGCACTATTCTAGGCTCATCTTCAATTAACCCATCAGGCAAAAAGCTCACCCCAAAACCTGCTAACACTAAAGACATCACCAAAGATTTTGACTCAGCCTTTGCGACTAGATTTAGCGACATATTACTGCACGCCAATAAGCCGATAGTCTGTTGATGGGCCTCGCAAGGTGGGCATTCGATAAAATCAAACCCATGTAATTGCTCAGGCTTTATCTGCTCAGCCCTTGCTAATTCATGCCCCAGTGGCACGCAGAGCACGTAATCCTCCTCCCAAAGTGGAAAGAAAATCTCTTCTTCGTGACGCAGGGCATCCAAGGTTAAGCGGCAATCCGCTGGGCTGTGGTAATCCACCAATTCAAGATCAAGATGAGGGATAGCCAGTTGAATTTTTTTAAGTAACTGAGCCAAGCGCCACTGACTGATATCGGGCATCACAGCCAAACGCAGCTTTTGCCGCGCAGCCTTTGCTTTAAATAAGCCCGGCAACTGGCGGGCTTCCTCCACTAATTTAAGCGCTAACGGGTATAAGTAGTGAGCACTATCTAAGGCCTTTACACCTTTTTTACTGCGCTCAAACAATAAACCGCCCAGCTCCTGCTCCAGCTGTTTAAGCCCTGCAGATAATGACGGCTGGCTCACATGGCAACGATTAGCTGCGGCGGTAATATTATTTTCTTCAAAAATAGCGATAAAAAAACGCAATAACCTTAAGTCGACCATAGCCCTACCTCTAAATTGTGCGCCGTTGCAGCGCAGTTACCATCAACAGCATTATCAGTAACGCCGCCGTCATCAGCGTTAATCATAACCTGAGTTTGTCATAGGCTGAAGCTATCATATCCAGTGGAAATTAGTATTTTTCAGCACAGTTAATGGCTCCTATACTGACACCATTCCCAAGCATAAAGCTTGTTATAGCTTAGCAACGCCCAAGGGCTGCAGTGTAAACCATTAATAGGAAATACCAATGACAAATACAAATCAACTTGCTTCATCTCACTTGCCACTTGTGGTGATCACTGGCGCTTCATCGGGTATTGGTGCCGCCATGGCGAAGGCTTTCAATCAAGCGGGCCATCCATTATTGTTACTGGCGCGCCGTATAGATGCCATGAATGCACTGGGGTTATCAAATACCCTGACCATTGGCGTCGATGTGACTGATGCCAAGGCGCTTGAGCAGGCTATCGCTACCGCTGAAGCCCAGTTTGGACCTGTAGGCTGCCTTATTAATAATGCTGGCGTTATGTTACTGGGTCACGCCGATGTGCAAAACCCCAAAGAATGGCGCACCATGCTAGATGTGAACGTAATGGGCGTGCTCAATGGTATGCATGCTGTATTGGCTTCAATGAAAGCCCGTAAGACTGGCACCATAATCAATATCAGTTCAGTGGCTGGCCGTAAAACATTCCCTAACCACGCCGCCTATTGCGCCACTAAATTTGCCGTACATGCATTAACTGAAAATATTCGTGAAGAAGTGGCAATGGATGATGTTCGCGTGATCACCATAGCCCCTGGCGCGGTAGAAACTGAGTTATTAAGCCACACCACCAATGAAGATATCAAAGCGGGATATGAAGGTTGGAAGCAAGACATGGGCGGCGTAATAAGCCCAGATACAGTTGCCTCAGCCGCCTTGTTTGCTTGGCAGCAGCCACAAAGTGTCTGCGTGCGTGAAATCGTACTCGCCGCCACTCGCCAGCAGCCATAACCCCTTGTTATAAGTTAAAGGCCTTATTTAGCTGCTTAGCTATTTAGCTAAGCATCTAAGCATCTAAGCATCTTATTCTAATCACTATCATTCAAAGCCCAAGCGCTTTACATCCCTAAAGTTCAACCAACAAGACAGAGCCCTGATAAATACTTCATTCTTTAGTCCACTTAGACTTTAATTTCCCACTCGTTAATGATGGCATTGAAGGCTTAAGCCAATATTTATACACCATTTACGTTTTAAACTGATGAATTAATATCCGTTTATGTAAAAATCTGTTATCTTGCCGCAGCTCCACTTTAGAGGAGGGTATAGAATGAGTTTACAATTATTTGTGACTCAGTATGCGGCTTAATGTAAAGCTTGCTATACCCTCAAAACACGGAATGTTGCACTTAACTGATATAACTATAACGCGTGATTACGCCGAAAATTAGCTGTTAAGTTTCTATAAGTCAGAGGTTAGTCATGTTCGCCACTATAATAAAAACAACAATAATTTGTGTGTTTTTAATCTGCTTTCCCCCTGTAGCCCAAGCATCTTCAAATAATACGCTAGCAAAGTTTAAAGACTATTCAGCAAACCATACAACCGCAGAGACTCTCGCACTATTCACTGCATTTGAGATCAGCAGCAGTAACTTATCCGCCATAGAACGCGCTGAACTGTATTTCTTATTCGGGCAAGTCTACGAAAAAGCTCGAAAACTCGATCTTGCGATTCAGAGCTATGATAAAAGTATCGCCATTGTCAAAGCATTACCTGTTTCAGATTTATTAATCAATAATTACCTTGAGCGCTCCTACGCTGTATACCTAAAAACCAATAACCCTAGTCTCTATTGCATCGATCGCAAGAAAGCGCTGCTCTATGCTCGTCGTCACGCTAATACTGAGTTATTAACGAAAGCCTTAACTCAAAATGCATTTTGTTATGACAACCCTAGCACTGTTTACCTAGGTATAGAGCTTCTCGATGAAGCAATGGAATTAACCGATAAAAGTGACAAGATAAACGTCAACCGTAAGGCGATGATTTATAATGCTACCGGTAATTTATACCGCTCGGTCGGTTTGCATGAGCTTGGTTACAGCAACTTCGAGAAAGCTTACCAAACTTGGATGGAAGTTAACGATAAACAAGATATGTTTAACATGCAATACAACATGTTCAGCGAAGCCTTAGTCTTAGGTGATTGGGATAAAGCCAATAGCAGCATCACAGCGCAGCTCTTATTAGCCAAAACGGCACCTGAATTCAAAGATTTTTACTTTTTCTCATATTTAAATGCCGGTCGTGTTGCGCTTCAAACACAAGCTTATGACAAGGCAATTGTTAATTTTGAAAAAGCCATTTCATTAAAGCACACCACCAGTGAGCAGTATTTTGTAACCAGCGGCTACTTATATTTAGCCTTAGCTTACATGAGAAGCGGCCAACCAGAAAAAGCCGCGATAATGGCGCAGCAATTTAAACTAGATACTGATTTTAGAAAAGATAAAAAAACCATGATCCTTAAAGCGGATGCCATTGTCGCTTTCGGTAAGAAAGATCATGTGGCAGCAGTTAATGCACTATTTAAAGTCATTGATGAAGTTGAACAAGAAAACCAAAAAATCATAAAGAATAAAGCGATTAATTCGGCAATGGCACACAGTGCAAAACTGACTGAATTTGAAAATGAGTTACTTGAAAATAAATTGGCTATTAATGAGTTAATGTTAACCTCGGCACAAGATAAAGAACGTATTGCAAACCTTAAACTGACGCTATATGTTACGTTATTGTTAACTGCAATAGGCTTTCTACTCCATTATCTTAAGACCTTTAAACAACAAGCTCAGACAGATTTCCTTACTGGTATCGCTAACCGTAGGCACACTTTAAGCAAAGGAACCAAATTAATAGAAGAAGCGATAAAATGTAAGCAGCCAGTGTCCGTAATCCTTTTTGATATTGATGACTTTAAAGCTATCAATGATACCTATGGGCACCCAGTTGGTGATGCAACACTAAAAGCATTAACCAAAAGAGCCACCAATTGTATTAGTAGAAATGATTTATTTGGTCGTATTGGCGGTGAAGAATTTTTAATTATCTTACCTAATACCAGTGAGAAAGAAGCACTAGTTATTTCAGAGCGCCTTAGAGAAAGCATTGCTTCCACCCCCATTCAATTAACCAACACTAAAATAAATTTTACTATTAGCTTAGGACTCACAGTTCTCAAAAATGAATCAAAATCTCTAGGGGAATTAATCAAAAAAGCTGACTTTGCGCTATATCAAGCTAAAGATTCAGGAAAAAATAAAGTCAACTTATTCCTGCAAACAATATAATTGAACGCCTAACCTAAGCCGATGAAAAAATAAATGATTGAGTGAGTTTTATAAGTAGCTGGGGAACTCAGCCGCTAAGAAAACACTGGTTTTTTAAGCAGTTTACGTTGCAGGGTGCGTCTGTGCATGCCGAGTTGTCTAGCGGTTTCTGAGACGTTGCCTTGATTAGCATTAAGCACTTGCTGGATATGCTCCCATTCCAAACGTTTGGGGCTTAAGGGTAAATCATCAAGGGTATCTTCTTGATTATCCTCATTCAGCGAGGACTGATTATCTCCAGCTTCAAGGGCTGTCAGTAAGGTGTGGGTATCCACAGGTTTGGCAAGGTAGTTATTTGCGCCCAAACGCATCGCTTCCACCGCGGTGGCAATACTGGCATAGCCTGTCAGCAAGACCATCATGGTTTGCGGCAATAAATTACGTAGCGGTACGATCAAATTAAGGCCATTGTCTTTGGCTAATTTCATGTCCAATAAGATATGGCTCGGCTGAAAATGCCGCGCCGTTAATAGCGCATCGCTGGCATCATAGCTCTGCTGACACTCAAACCCATGGCGCGCCATTCGGCGGCTTAAGATGGCCGCCAATGCTTGATCGTCTTCAATGATAAGTAGCCTTTTCATGATGTCCTTTCTGTTTCGCTATTGTTTACTTACTGTGGGTAAGCTCACTTCGGCAACCGTACCACCTTGTGGGTGGTGAGCCAAAATTAATTGCCCGCCCAAACGCTCAAAACTTGCATGACTGAGTAATAGCGCAGCCCCAAGTCCCTTGGGGCTTTGCACTAATCTATTGCCCAATTGAGCCAATAAACTCGGCGCTATGCCTTGGCCAAAATCACGAATGCGCAGGCCAATGCCTTGACTCGCGGGCAGTAAGGCCACGTCTATATGCACCTTGGCTTGCTGAATATGCTCCATGCTGGCCCTAAGGCCATTTTCAATTAAGGCCATCAAGGCGGGTACCACACTGGGATCGGTGTTAAGTTCTATCTCTGCCAAAGGACTCACTATGGCATCTGGCCAGTGTATTTGTGCTTGGGGCATAAACAGCAAACAGCTGTGCTGCAAATCTTGGATTAACTCAACCACACTTTGCTTACTAATGCGCCGGGATCTTATGCTTTCTGTGGCTAAGCGCAACTCTTTAAGGGTGTGCTCACAACGTCCCAATGCCACATCCATCTCTTCTGAGGTTGCTGTTTGCTGCGCAAGAGGCAAGGCACTTTCTTTGGCTTCATCGAGCAATAAGCGCAGACTCGATAACGGCGTTGCTAATTGGTGAGCCATCTGCGCCGAAGCAGTGCCTAAAGCAAGCAGCTGCTCTTGGGTTAATTGTGCTTCCCTGTGATAAGCAAGCTGCGCATCTTGTTTGCGCATTCGCTTCGCTATCAAGGCTACGCAGGTGGTTAATGCCAATGCTGACACCACAAAGTTAAGCCACATGCCTAAATAGTGAGAGCCCATGTCCATGCTGCCATGATCCATCTGCGCCATAACCTCATGCCCCATGGCGCTGTGATCGATAGCGGTGGGATCCATAGCAGTAGCCGCGAGAGTCATTTCACTACCGGGCACAAAAAAAATCATCAAACTATAGGCTAAGGTCGATAATGCCGTCAGGCTCCACGCCGCCCATAAAGGCAAGGTCACCGCAGCAAGCGCTATGGGTAGGAGTAATAGCGAAATAAAAGCGTTGGTCGCGCCGCCAGAAAAATACAGCCAGGCCGTCCACAATAAGCTGTCTATCAGCAATACTGAAAACAGCCCTATCTCGTTTAAAAATAGCCCTTTGCGATACCAAATCGTGATCAATAAATAGCCAAACGCTAGGCTTAATACCCAAGTAATTGGAGTTAATTGCAAGCTTAAACCAAAGGCTTGCTCACCCACTAAGGTCAGCAGTAATTGCAGCAACCAACCTAAGGCTCTGAGCAAGGCAAGCTGATCCGCTGAACCTAGCCCTCGGCTTAACATTTGCACCGCTGACGCTTCACGCTTAGACAAAATACGGGTTTCCTAATCGAGTTGATATGACTGGAGCGAACAGTTTGCGCTTTGGAAAACACATTCAACTGGCGAGCTAAAATGTGGCACTTTACCCTAGCAAGATCAAAAAAAACAGCAAGCCTAGGCTTGCTGTTCTGCTATCAAAATCACAACTTTTCTATCCACTTTCAACTTATACCAATCGTATTTGTGGGAGTTTAAAGGAGATTAATCAAAGCGAAGGCTTGAAGGCATAGTGGTGCTATGTCAAAAGTCTTCACCCCAGAGAAATCCCCTTTAAAAGCCAGCAAAACTTAGTAGGTGATGCTGTAGCCTAAGATAAAGGTAGTGCCTTGGGCATTGTAGCTGTCTTGATAGGCGTAATCACGCACTAAACCTTCCACTTGATCTAGCATAGGGTTATTAGGTAAATCTATGTTGCCATAGAGGCTACCGCTGCCCATTTGTGCATAGGTTGGCTGGTAAACGTTATCAAATAGGTTCTTGATACCTAAGGTGAAGTTACCCACATCCGTGTTGTAATACAGAGACAAATCTACAGTGGCGTAAGACTCAGTTGGCGAGTTGTAATAGCTATAACCTTCAAAGCTACCCCACATGCCATTTTGTGGCAGTGCCAATGTCATCTGCTCATTGCCATCATGCGAGCCCACATAATTCACTTGCACTAGGCCGCCCATGTCTTCATTTAACTCAAAGCTCATAAAGGCTGTGGCTTTAAATGGGCTAATGCGCGAGTAGTTCATGTCCTGCCAGCCCTTGGTAGGGTGCTTGTACTCGCCTTGGTTATAACTGAAGGTACCGCCCACACCTAACATATCAGTTAAAGCATATTGATAAGTAAATTCAACCCCATAGGTTTTTTCATCACGGCTAACCAGCGCATCGATGGCATCTGGATTTAAGGTTTTGCTTAAATCGTACTGCAGACGTTTATCAATTTGAAATAAGCTTGCGTAAATCACCTGATCTAAGATATCCACATAGCTTTGCGCGCGCTCAGCCTGGGTGTAATAGAAGCTTAAATCAAAGCTTAAATCATCAAAGTTGCCACGGTAACCTAAATCGAAGTTATCGGCCTGCGTTGGCATCATTTCAGTTTCAAATTCATTCACATTTGCCACAGTAATAGAGCGCAGACGACGTAAATCCCCTAGGCCATAACCTTGTGAGAAACCAGCGTAAATTTCACCCACACCTAAGTCATACACAGCGCCTAAGTTAAACACTGTTTTGCTATAGCTTAGCTCACCCGCACCAATGGTTTGACCTGCAAACGGGGTATAGCCATAAGCCCCAGTTGCCGTGTAAGCCGGGACATCTAAGTCAAAGTTTTCATAACGGGCGCCAAACTGCACCATTAAGTCGCCAAGATCGAATTCATACTCGGCAAATGGCGCTATGTTGGTTTGCTCAACATTACAGATTTCACAAATGCCTTTTGAGCTAATTTGCTTAGTTTTATCCACTTGGTAATCAATACCATAAGTGAAAGTATCTTGCTCACGAGGCAAAGATAACGGCTGCAATGCAATGCGCAGCGCTTGCTTTTCAGATAGGGTTAATACCTTGTTCGCTTGGGTGTTTTCACTTTTTGAAGCGCTTAAGTCTAAGCTCAGCATATGACCCATAATATCTTGATTGTCATAAACAATCTGGCCATAGCTGTTTTCGCTGTAAGGGGCTTCACCTGTGAAAGGCTTGGTCATATCGACCACAACCACATCACCAAAAATCGTCTTACGGCCAAAGCTTAATTGGTTTTCAATTTTACGGCTGTGAAGGTTCAAGGCAAGGCTTGAGTCTGGGCTGATTTCATAGCCAAATTTCACTAGCCCGTCTAAATCTTTAAGCTCACCCTGACCGCCACGCCCCGCTGGATCTGACGGTACTTGCTTGCCGTTACCATCAAATAAAGTGCCAGAGTCACGCCAATTTAACTGGGCTAAATAACTAAACTGACCTTGGGTGCCAGACACTCGTTGGCTGGCATGGTAGCCAAGCGCATCGCCATTATGCACCGAGCCGTCCATTTTAACTTGGCTCCAAAACTCCAATGACTCGCTGCTGGCTGAATGAGTGATTAAGTTCACAACACCTGCTGATTCGCCGTTACCGTACACAGCGCTGGCACCATGGATAACCTCAATACGGGCCAAATCTTCAATAGAGATTGATGACAAAACTCGGCTGGTATCGCGCAATGAGTTAGACACCACTATGCCGTCAATCATCACAATGGCTTTACGGCCGCGAAACCCCTGATAAGTGCTCGACATCATCTGAGTGTCAGGGCCATAGCTAGGCACAAGATTGGATAATAACGCCGACACATCGGCACTAAAGGCAGCTTGAGACAGAATTTCATCTTCACTAATAATTTGCACCGCCCCTGGCAGAGACGACACCGGAGTTTCGAAAGGCTTAGCGGTTACCTTGATGACTTCCATTTCAGTGCTGTTATCAGCCGCGTTAACCGCAAAAGTACTTAAACAAAATGAAGATATTAGCGCACATTGCAGACGACTTAACTTGAACTTTGACACTTGGTTATTCCTTATATTATCAATATGATGAAGCAGTTTCTTGTTGCAACTCTTTGTGGCCCCAATCAATTAATTTAACTTCTTGAGTCAAGTCAAAGTGCGACTTACCAAGAAGGTCGTTAATTATTGTGGCACTGCGCCACGCTGAAAGGCTCAGCTGAGGCTCTAAAATGCCGTGACTATTTAGCCCAGCATTAACAGCATAAATATGGTTAGTTTCAGGCCCGTTCCACTTAACCCTAAACGCCTTATTTAGCTGAAAATCACCTTTCTCATCCAGAGCCAATTTATCTTTAATTGGCCCTAAATAAGCGGGTAATGACGACTCATAACCCGTGCAAAACACCAGTTCATCCACCTGACATTGTTCGGTTTTCTCTGTCAACCCATTCACTAGCGTCAAACAATAACCTGAGCCCTGTTTAGCCAATCCTGTAAGAGTCCTGTGGGGCTGAAGTACCCATTTACCCACATTGCCTTGAATAAAGGTTTCATGGTAAAGGTGCTGATAAATATCTTTAAGGCAAACGCTGGTTATGCCATCACTGGTGAGTTTCTGCTGGCTTATTTCCCGCTGTTTCACCTCTTTATCTAAGCCATAAAACAGCTCACCGTAGTTAGGGGTAAAATACTGATCGCTAAATACCCCTTCATCTAGGGCCTGAAAGTTTGGCCTGCGAGAAATCCAAATCACTTTCTTCGGTTTGCCCCATTGCCCCTGCAGCAGATTCAAGAACACATCGGCTCCTGTCTGTCCGCCGCCAATAATGGCTAAGGTTTTGCCTTCGTAACTGCGTTGTTTGCCATCATGATCTTCACGGCCAATGGTGCTTGCGTGAATACAATGCTCACCAACAAAGGGTCTCGCAAACTCAGGGACATGCGTGCGCTTACCTGTGCCTAAACACAGGTGCTCACTGGTAAAAATGCCTTTGTTAGTGTGAATAACAAATTTGTTGTCTGAAAACTCAATCGCCTCTACTGGGTTATCAAACATCAGGTTATCTATGTTGCTAGCAACCCAAGCCAGATAATCCGCAAATTCTAATCGGCTAATGGTCTGCATTTGCGCCGCCATAAAGGCGTAAATTTTTCTCTTGCTCACCAAATAAGATAAAAAAGACAATGGATTAGTAGGATCTACCGCAGTCACCATATCTTTAAGTGGGCTGGTCTGCATTCTGGCATCATTGAGCAGCAAGCCGGGATGCCAGGTCATACTCGAGTGCGCATCAGCAAAGCCTGCATTAAGCTCGCCTATGTCTCGAGCGAGCGCCGCAATACTTAAATTAAAAGGGCCGATACCGACACCAAAAAGTGTGAAATGTTGCATGTCATCCATGTGCTATAGCCCCACTGGCTTCTTAGGAAAAAACGCATCATCTCGGGTCAACATCACCAAAGAAGAACGCTTATGAGGAAAATCAAATTCCTTGATTTTCTGGTAACCAAAGTATTCCCAAATTTTTATCAAACGTGCATTGTCGACTCTAGGCTCGCCCACTAATCGCTGGGTTCTTGGGTCACTAATAAAGCAATATTGCCGTAGTGCCTGGCCCCAAGCACGCCAGTATTGGCTGCCAAGGTAGGCTTCATTACCGATAAGTAAATGCATGCCGCGATCGTGATCTTGCGCCTCATAATAAGCGCCTAATCTGTCCTCTTTTGCCCAGTAGAGTTCAAAATAACCAAAGGCGATACCATCAAGCATGGCGATGACTGGGAACTGATGTGGGGTACTGAGTGCATTCTCAAGGTAAGTTTTCAGCTCAGCTTGGTCTTTATCTAATTCCCAGAAACTGGCAACCCTTGGCTGATTCATCCATTGATGAAACACGGCCAAGTCTTGCTCTGGGCAGGCTAATTTAAAGCTAATTTCTTGACCTAATTCATAATTGAATCTGCGGTAAAATACCCCTTGCGGATGGCTTGGACGCAGCGGATGAGTGACAGGTATGGTTTGGCTACCTTGAGTGATACTCGTAAGCACAGGAAGGTATGCCGTGGTTTCAGCTATTCCTTGAGCATTAACCAGCCATAAAGTGCTCGATTGCTCAAACTGGCCTTGGGTTATCACTAACATGGCCTCTTTAACCTGCATCCAAGCAGGAGGCGGTGCGATGCACAGGCGCTGCCAAACAGCCAAAGGCAACATCAAACTGCTGGCCGTTTTATGTCCTGCGAGATAAAACAAATGCTCAATAATTGACAGCATTTGCAGACCATCGAACCCTTTTTGGCTGGCATCAGTTGTCACCACCTCAAGCACAGACTCATGCTGAATAAAGCTCAAGCTGGCTGTAAAGTCAGGGCTTTCGATACTCAACTGTTCACTAAGCGCAAACCTAAGCAAGCGATTATCTGGCAAGCGTTTTACCTGCACTTGCTTGACGTTATTAGCCTCACGTTGGCGCAAAGGGTTGGCTATCTCACGATAAATAGTAGAAGGATCTTCTATGGTGTTTTCATTGATGTTGCTCAAATAAACAAAGAAGTTACCTTTGAAAATAAGGCTTTTTGAATCAAGTAAATAACTGATAAAACTATTGTCTAGGTATTGTTTTTGAGCCAAATGGCCTAAAAACAGCCTAAATTGGGCCAATAGCCGTGTTTCATCAATTAAACCTGTGGCAGATAACGCGCTTATCACACTAAAGCTACTATTAAATATAAGGTAATAACTGATAAATGGGTTTACGTACTGGTGAGGCATAAAGTTTTCTGGCGCGGCATCACCTAGCACGTCAGGAAAGCGCGTTTGTGCTGCGCAGGTAAAGCCAGTACCTTGGCAATCGCGGTAAAAAAGCCCTGCAGGAATACCATTAGCCAGATCCACCACGATATTTTGCTGATGGGCTAAGAAAATCAATCCGTAATCACTGCGGGCCGCCAATAAAGGTTCAAGTACCTTTTCAAGATAGGCGCCAAACCAAGTTTCAGCCGCCTTAGCTGTACTGACGCCTTGCTGCTCACTGTAACGGCTAACAATATTGGCCAGCATGCTGGAGCCACCTAAAGGATTAGCCTGGGTGAGACTCGCCAACACCAGCGCTTGTCTGTCTGGGTTAGCCATAAAAGGGTTCACCCTAAAGGCCACTAAACTCTGCTCTAATACACCCGATGCAGAGGTCATTGCCGCAAAGCCTGGCTCGCCCATAATGGTAAAATCAGGATAGCGCTGGCTGAATTCTTGGGCAGCCTCAGTATCCAGGATTTGCTCTAGCAGCATGCCACGCTGCACTTCTTTTACGGATAAATGCCTAATGGAATTAGTTAACTTAACGCTTAATGAAAACTTCAGCATAAAACGACAATTGGGATGGTAAATGGCTCGCAAGGAGCTTGTCGCCCGCCAGCCACCGCCTTGTTGACCTAAATCCTTAAGATCGCCCTGACTTATCAGCGCCTTTATTTCGGCTTGTTGTAGCAAAATTTTTGCCTGCCAAGGATGAACTGGCAGTAACTGAAAATTATTGGGATAAGCCTTGGCGCTAGCAGAGAGATCCGCGGTTAAGCCTAAATCCGCCACTATCTGCTCAATCGTTTGGCGATAGTCAGCTCTGTGCATTTCACCTGTAATAGCGCGCGGCGCTAACGCAAACCAATGCAAAGCAAAGGCTTCACCACTTTCAGGAGCATAACAAAAATCTGCGGGGCTAAAACCTGAGCGACTCTTGGGCGCGGGATGCATGTTATGGCCGATAAATAGCGCCTGCTCGGCTTCAATAAAATTAAGTTGCCCTGTAAATAATTGACTTAACTCTTGCTGACGCTGTTTAAGTGAAAATGCCGTATTTTCATGACTTTGAAGCACTCTTTCAGTAAAGAGTGTTTTCTGCTCAGCGCTGAGTTCTCCGACAATATGGCTTTCATCTAAAATCAGTGCCAAGGCATTAGCAAAGTCACACTCGGTTAGTGTATTTCCTTGTTTCAGTAAGCAAGGAAAACGAAATTCATGGGGGCCTGAAACAGACAAGTACTGGTAGGGAAGTTTTAGTGTTGCCTTAGCGTTAAGCAGTGGCAAATGTAGCTCTTGCTGCGCCTCATCGACAGTCCAATTACAGGTATCTTGATTCAGCTCCTTGATTAAACCATTGAAAAAACATTGAGCTGCGAGATCCACATTGGCTACAGGCATAGGGGGCAACATAAACAATGAACCTTTTTAAACGACCGATTGAATTTGGTTGCAAATGATAATCTCTATCATTATCATGTCAACAAAATTTACAATTAGAATAACAAAATGCGATCATTTCCACTAAAAAGTGCAACTTGGCCTTTGTTTATCACAGCCCCATTATTAGGTCTAAGCCAAAGCATATTGATCGTATACACCCCGATGTTTATCGAACTGACCACGCTCAGCCTAAGTGAACTAGCCATCATAATGACTCTTGGTTCAGCGTTATTCCTTATTAGCACTCCGTTTTGGGGAAAACAAGCCCTAAGTCAAGGGGTTAAGCCTGTACTCTATCAAGGGGTTTACGGTTTTAGCTTAAGCTTTGCTTTAATACTGGGGCTATTATGGTTAAGCCAAAGCATGGAATTAACGCCCGTTTGGGTCATTGGCTTAATGGTGATGGCAAGGGTTATCTATGGGTTAACCGCATCGGCTATTGTGCCCACATGCCAAGCTTGGATAGCCAGCGCTGAAATGCCGACTAAAGCGCAAGTCGAGACCAATACTCACAGCACTATTATTAACAGAACGGTTATTAACAGTGCTTCGACTAGCAGCACTACGATTAACGGCGCTAGCAAAGCATCCATGAAAGGGCTCGCTCGCTTATCAGCAGCCATGGCAGCAGGTCGTTTAATTGGCCCTTCTTTGGCGCTGGGATTAATTTGGATTGACGGTTTAGCGCCAATGGTTTTCTTGACTGCCTTGCCACTGCTTTGCTGCCTAGCTATTTGGCGCTATTTGCCAAGCCTTCAAGCAAGCATCAACTCGAACGCTGCGACAAATGCTCTAAAGCCTGCAGCGACGACCATGGATCAAGTTGCTGCGCCAGCAAAAGCCAGTCTACAAACAACAGATAAACTATTACTGTTAGTCATGGCCTTGATGTGTGCCAGCTACAGCGTGTTTTGCTACCTACTCACCCCCATGAGTTTGCAGTGGCTTGGGCTAAACACTCGGGATGCCAGCGAGTTTATTTCAATATTAATGAGCCTCTCGGCGGCCAGCATGTTGTGCACTCATGGCTTGCTATCACGCTTTTATACTGAAAAGCATCTTGGGGTCATGCTGTTTGTCAGCCTCTTGATGTTGGCAAGTATCACCTTAACCGCACAAAATATAACTTGGGGCTTGTACCTTGCCATCCCCGTTATCAGCATCGCATTTGCTAGCACTCAACTTAGGGTATTAAGCCGCTTATGTGCAAAGCTCAGCCCACAAGATAAAGTCATCGCCACTTCGGCATTATCTCAATACCAAACTTGGGGCTACATCCTTGGCGCAGGAATATTAAGCTTGACCCAGAGTGACATACTGATCAGCTTAGGCGTTATTGCCTTGATGGTCATGGGGAAAATATTGCTGCTCTGTGTGACATTTTTTCGTGAACGCCCCATGACAGTTTCAACATAGCTTTCAGCGAAAACAGTGCTCTAACCTTGACCGCAAGTGCAAACTGAAAATTTTAGCCCGTTCACAGCTTGAAACAATTAGCACTTGCAAACCTAATCCAGATGTTTACCCTTACAATCAATAGTATTTCACCCAATAGGCCGCAGAAACGTATTTATGACTGCTGACTTAGCTCTGATCTTGGCCGGCCCTTTTCTGCGCCACTGTGACAATGACAACTTCACCTTATGCTGGGTAAGCCGCGAGCCTTTAACTGAGCTTGAGCTCACCCTGGCAGACAAGTGCCATGCATTAACCCCTGAGCATCTGCAAGCGTTCGCCTTAGGCGAGAAGGCGTTTTACTACTTATTGCACCTAAAACAAACAGACTTGTTGGCCAGTAATCAAGCCATAAACTACCAATTAAGCGCCAAGGGTTATCCAGACTTATTCGCAAGTGTCAGCGAGTTAACTTATCCCGCCCAAGACGCGAACTCTGAAAACGGGCCTAGGTTTTACATCAAGCCTGACATCAGCCAAATGCTGCACGGCTCTTGCCGTAACCCCCATCATCACAGCGATGATGCGCTAAAAGCCGCCGACACCCGCCTAAGTCAAGACCTAAGCCTTGAAGCTCGTCCTAGCCTACTGATGTTAAGTGGCGATCAAGTCTACGTGGATGATATCGCGGCCCCCATGCTCTATGCCATAGGCCAAGTCATTACGCTGTTAGGGCTAAAACAAGAAGGCTTTGAAGGGGCAAAAATAACCCACAGTGATGAACTAGATTATGGTTTTAGCGCCCTCTACCAGCGCCATAAACACTTGCTGCCCCATACTCAATATCCCGCTAAAACCGCCCTGTGGCGTTGGTATCGCAATCATCCTATTTTTACCTCATCCTTAGCGGAAAATCATCTGGTGAGCCTAGGGGAAGTCATCGCCTTATACCTGTTAACTTGGTCGCCAGAATTATGGCAATGCATTGATATCCCTGAAAATCCAGAGGGTATGACGCCAGCAAATACCCTGCGCTGGCAAAAACAAGCAGCCTATTTAGCTGAGTTTGCCAAAGGCTTAGGTCAAGTCAGGCGTTTACTGGCCCATGTGCCGACTTACATGATGTTTGACGACCATGACGTTACCGATGACTGGAACCTCACCGCCCGCTGGGAGGAAGCCACTTACGGCCATGCCTTCTCTAAACGCATCATAGGCAATGCCTTAATTGGCTACACCTTATTTCAAGGCCTTGGCAATAATCCAGACAAGTTCAAGCTTGAGCTGTTGCCCTTGATGAATAAGCTATTTAGCCAAGCTAACACGCTAGAAACCAAAACTAACAGCCATTCAATCGATGCAGCTTGCGCTGTTCATAGCGCTGCTGAGGCTGCGAGTGAGAACAATCCTGCTGCGATTGCGAGTGAGAGTAACGCTGCTGAGAAAGCTATTGAGAGTGCAGATGAGAATGTAGCTAAGAGTGCAGATGAGACTGCAGGCCCACAAGATGTGCTGATCCAAGCCTTGCTTAAATTCGAGCATTGGCATTACAGCCTCAATACTTCCCCTAAGCTTGTGGTGCTCGATACCCGCACCCGCCGCTGGCGCAGCGAATCCAACTTAGCTAAACCTTCAGGCTTGATGGACTGGGAAGCCTTGATGGATTTACAGCAAGAGCTAATCGGTCAAGACAAGGTGATTATCGTCTCTCCCGCGCCCATGTTTGGGGTTAAGTTTATTGAAGCTATTCAGCGCACAGCCACTTTAATAGGCGGTTCACTGTTGGTGGATGCCGAAAATTGGATGGCGCACCCAGGGGCCGCCAATGCCCTGCTGAGCATCTTTATGCACCGCAAGACACCGCAGCAATTTGTGATCTTATCTGGGGATGTGCACTATTCCTTTAGCTATGATATTCGCATTCGCTTTCGCCACGGCAGCCCGCATATATATCAAATCACCTGCAGCGGCATTAAGAATCAGTTTCCTGAAAGACTATTGCCCTGTTTTGATAAACTCAATGGCTGGCTTTATGGTTATTTCTCGCCATTAAACTGGTTTACTAAGCGTAAACGCATGCTCATTCGTGGCCGCCGCCCCAATGGTCATAGCAGCCAGCGCCTCGTCAATCGCAGCGGCTTAGGCATATTAACCTTGGCCGAAAACGGCGCCCCCAAACAAATAAGCGTGCTTCACAGCGATCTCAGTCAGACCCTCTTTGAACCACCAAGAGATGAGCGCTAGATGGGTAAAGGCAGTTTTTGGCATAGCAGAACATGCTGTACTTCGCCGGGTACTGAAAAGGCCTAATCATTAATAAGAGTTGTCACCATTTACGATTTACGATTTACGGCTAACCATAGCCAGTTGGGACGTCATGCGTAGTGGTAAAATAAACTGCAAGTAAATTGCTAGGGCATAGCCCTAAGGATTTAAACAACAGCCAGCACCTATGAGCATTTGGATATTGAACATGTTAGGCAGGGACTAGGGATCACAACAGCACATTTGCTCGGGACTTTTCAACATGAATCAAAAGTGGACAGATTAGTTAGGGAGATAAAACAGCTCTCCACGGAGGAAAGAAGAGAGCTGTTTGGGAGACTGATAATCAATCAATTGGACTGAAGTTACGAATAATTTTTTTACACTCTGAAAATGCAGAACTAGCAATTAGGAACATTAACGCCAATAAGAATGAGCCAATGCTAAACATTAATAGTAAAGGAAATGTACTGTCATTAGTTTTAACGAAGGACTCCAGTAGCAGCCAAATGCTTGCTCCGCCAAAAATGAGATATAATAGAAAGAATGCTCGAGGGCGTTCGAAATTCTGTGTCAGGTTAAGTTTAAATTTCGAGCACGCTGTCTAAACGTCCTTCAAAATAAATCGCTAACTGAGATAGACAAAGGCTCCAATTGTGAATGGGCATTGTCCATT
>NZ_JACJDV010000051.1 GCF_014163735.1 Shewanella sp. SR44-3 | reverse complement strand
TTATTAGAGGGGGCGGCCTGTCACGCCGAGAGTGCGGGTTCCTTCTGTTGTAAAGAGTTGTCCGCTCCGCCAACTTAAGATGAAGGCCTTTGCAGCAATGCAAAGGCCTTTTTCGTATCTGAAATATACGGATGAACATCAAAAACTGACAGAAAACACCAAAAGCGAGCGGTAGTTTAGTTGGCCCATTGGTTGAAACAAGCAGGTTCCATACATTGTTTTGCATTCACCCCATCCATGGGGATTTTAGACTCTCTAGAAATAGAAGGCGACCTGTCACGCCGAGGGCGCGGTTTCCTTCTTGTTACAAGCAGCGTCAACAGCATCCATGCTTAAGTGCCCAGCTCGACATCAATGTCTCGCGTTCATAAGCACATTGCTCTGCAATATTCACCCACTACTTAATTCACCCACCACTTACATAGAAGTCTCATCGAAATGTGAGGCTTTTTTGGTATTTGAAATTTACGAATGAACATCAAAAGTACAGTCTAAAATTTTCTGATTTTAAGGCTGGGGTACAACTGCTAATGAGTATACTTTGGTTAGAACAGCGAAGGCAGCCCTGTTTCGCCGTCAAGAACATAAGCTATAGCTGATGAGGGTAAGTGTATTGGTGGCCCGCGTAAGGCTAACTACAGACCTGATTTCGCCCGCGTTCTTTGGCTTTATAAAGGGCTTTGTCGGCTTCTTTCATGCACTGCTCAAAGCTTTGATCTACTTGGTGTTGGGCACAACCTATTGAGACAGTCACACTTACGGTGCGCTGTTTCGCGGGGGATTTTTTAGTGCGTTTTTTGCTGGCCTGTTTATCTTCCTTGCCCTTACGCTTCGCTTCCCTAAGTACTATTTCATATTCTTCTATGCTTTCTCTGACGTCATCTAAATGCGGGAATACTCGTTTAATTTCTTTGCTTGGGAATACTATGGTGAATTCCTCGCCGCCATAACGAAAGGCTTTACCACCACCAGTAACTTGGGCGAGTTTTGCTGCCACTAACTTAAGCACTTGATCGCCAACGTCATGCCCATAGGTATCATTAAACTTCTTGAAATGATCAATATCCACCATGGCGACTGTGTATTTACGACCTAAGGAGAGGCTTAAGTTAAACAGGGCTCGTCTTGATGGTAAGCCCGTGAGTTCATCTCGGTAGGCTAAAAAGTAGGAATCGATTAATACTGTGGATAAAAAGAATAAGGCAATCACATTAAGCTGTACGGCTAAAGGCAACCAGTTTGGTGCGCTAAAGTGTAATACCCATAATAAAAAAGTTACCCCTAGACTGGTCTGTAGTAGGCTGCTTTTCCAGAAGAGCTTAACAAATAGCACAATGCCTATGGGATATAAGGGTAGTCGAGAGAAGTGACTCGCGGATAAAAAGGGTAAATAACTTTGATGTAGGCTGAGCATTTGCTGTGAATAGCGGCTAAGTAAGGCTATCCATAACGAGGCTAGGATAAAACATCCAAAAATCACTCCGAGCCTCAACAAGCTGTGAACACTAATAAGGCCACGGTCTTTAATGAAGCTGAATACGCTGATCACCAATCCACCGCCAATGAGTATTAATTCATTCTCTTTAGGGCTAAAGCTGGAATTCTGGCTGAAGCTGTAAAATATAAGCAGCAATACACCGATATAGCTGAGCCGGCTGCGATTAAATTGCAGTGCAATAACTGTAGCGCTGCCCAATAACCAATAAGGCATATACAGTATGGTTTGTTGCCAGTCTTGCCAATGACTCTGAAAGTGTTCGAGAAAACCAAGCAGTAGCGCGGTAATTAATAAGGGGAATAGTAAGTAACGGCATGAATGATAGAAGCTGCTCAAAAAAATCTCCAAAAATAGCATTCGCCCAGGAAAGTGTTCGGGCGCACATCAGACTGTAAAGTATTCAACGAATAATAAAAAGTGTTTAAATCAGTTTGGTGATAGGGGAATGGTTGTCACCCGTTTTGATAACTATGTAGTCTATATAGGACCTTGACGTATTGTTATTATCCTTATTACCTAGAAATGGGGATTTAAAGTGGCAGCAATAAATATTGGGCTGACGACTAATAACTGGCATTTTACAACAGCAAAAGCGACCCAGTTGGAACTTAACTTAAGTTGGAGGTGTGTTTCCAACAAAGTTATGCCACTCGTAATGTGCTTGCTATTGCAGTATAAGTTACTTAAGTTTTCCTATAAATGATGACTTAGATCTTAAGTCAATGAAATATAAACCACAATTTTTAAAGCCTGTATAAGAGGTACGCATGAAGTTAGAGATGATCTGCACAGGGGAAGAAGTCTTATCAGGGCAAATACTCGACACGAATGCCGCGTGGTTTGCCAATGTGATGATGGACATGGGAGTCGAAACTCAATATCGGGTGACCGTAGGTGACAGGCTTGAGGATTTAGTTGCAGTGTTTCGTGAGCGAAGCTTGCATGCGGACGTCATATTAGTCAATGGCGGCCTGGGCCCGACCAGTGATGACATGTCGGCTCAAGCAATGGCAATGGCCAAAGGCGAACCTCTGGTTGAAAATGCTCAGTGGCGACAAACACTGGAAGAGTGGTTTTCTCGGCATAATCGTGAAATGCCTAAAAGTAATTTGAAACAAGCTATGCTGCCGGCATCTGCTGTGATGGTGGATAACCCTGTGGGCACAGCCTGTGGCTTTAGAGTTAAACTCAATCGTGCTTGGTTATTCTTTACTCCCGGAGTGCCATCAGAACTCAAGCACATGGTTCATGGACAGTTTATTCCTTTTATCCGGAGCGAATTTACGCTCGATGAGCAATCTAGCGTAAAGAAACTGCTTACGCTCGGTCAAGGTGAGTCTGCAATCGGGGATATTCTTTCAGAGGTGCTGTTACCTGAGGGGATTAGCTTTGGTTACCGCTCTTTTATGCCCTATATTGAAGTTAAAATCTTTGCGCGTGGCCACAAGGCTATCGCCCAGCTTGCTTCTGTTACTCGACAAGTCACCCATGCTTTAGGGGCGGTAGTGGTTGCGGAAGACAAAACCAGTTTAGCTGCCGAAATTCATGCGCGTTTATACCAGTCAGGTTTTAGTTTGAGTGTGGCTGAGTCTTGCACTGGCGGCATGATAGCTAGTCAATTGGTTGATTTTTCAGGAAGCTCATCATACTTTCAGCAGGGTTTAGTGACTTACAGTAATGAGTCTAAAGTCAGAGTTTTAGGAGTCTTGCCACAGACCTTGGACGATCATGGTGCGGTTTCCATCGAAACTGTTGAAGCGATGGCCTGTGGCGCGCGAAACATTCTGGATAGTGATTTCGCCCTAGCAACCAGTGGTATAGCAGGCCCCGATGGTGGCACAGAAGATAAACCGGTTGGTACAGTGGCGATAGCATTAGCAACTAAGTTTGGCACTTATAGCCAGATGGTAAAGTTGCCGCGACGTTCGCGAGATTTGGTGAGAAGTCTTACCGCCGCTATTGCTCTTGATATGTTACGTCGAGCGCTTCTGGATGAAGCTGTAATCGTAGATTATCCGTCTGTTCAGAGGTTGGCTAAGTAACTAAGTAACTAAGTAACTAAGCACCCAAGTAAGTAACCTCAGCTCGGGCTGATAAAATTAGATGACTAATATGGTTGGTATAATATTCAACGCATAAAAAACGCCTTCCACTGGAAGGCGTTTTTATTAGTTTCGTCATTGAACCACGCAAATGTAGGTCAATTCTTAAGTGACTTAAAACTTAACCACTAGCTTGCCTTGCTGTACTTCTAAGGCTTTAGTCATCTTGGCCATTAAGGCTTGATTACTGTCGTTAACGTCTAAGGTATATACAGGTTGTGTCTGTAGATAATTGCGTAAAAAACCCATCAATTGTGGTGTGATCTGAGTAATATAACGCTCTATATCTTTCGGATCTGATTCTACCTTGATTAAGTTTAACTGACGTAAATAAACACTTTTCGTTTTGCTGTCATACCAAGGCTCTGCTTCAAAGGTCGTTTTGAGCTTAGCTTGAATAGGCACCAGCGGGTTGTTTACTTTGATCGCAGTCGCGGCGGTGACCGCCATGATATTAGGCTTTTGGCCCAATACCACCTGCATATCATTGAGTTTTACTGACACGCCAATGAGTTGATTACCTTGCTTCACCTCAAAGTGCATGTCTTTATTTAAGTACTGCTCAATTTCAGACTCGGTAATGCTGTACTGACTGGCGCAGCCCGTCAGTAGCAGTAAAAGTATTATCCCCATCTTGTTTAACTGCTTTATCATCCAGTGTTTCTCATGCCTGCGGCAACACCTGCAATGGTGAGCATCAAGGCCAGTTGAACCTTTTCTGATGCCTGATCTTCATTGCGAGTACGTGCCAATAGCTCAGTTTGCAGGAAGTTTAATGGATCGATATAGGGATTGCGAAGCTTTACTGATTCACGGCTCCAAGGCGTGTGTGACATCAACTCATCTGACTGAGTTAATGACAACACAGTGTCTATCCCGAGTTGCAATCTTGACCTGAGTTTATCCCCAAGATGATGCAGCTCAGTAGGCACTAAACAACGCTCATAGTAGCGTGACAGATTCGGCTCAGCTTTGGTGTAAACCATCTCCAACATGGAGATGCGAGTCTCAAAGAATGGCCATTCACGCTCCATTTCTTGCAATAGGCTCAGTTTGCCTTGCTCTATGGCTGAGCTAAGCGCCTCACCGGCACCAAGCCATGCTGGCAGCATAAGGCGGTTTTGTGACCAAGCAAAAATCCATGGGATAGCACGTAAGCTTTCTATGCCTCCACCGACTTTTCGTTTAGCAGGACGACTGCCTAAGGGCAATTTTCCTAATTCAATTTCTGGTGTCGCAGCCCTAAAATAAGCCACAAAATCAGGCTCTTCTCGAACGATACCGCGATAAGCAAGCACAGACTCATCGGCGATAGACTGCATGCAATCGCGCCAAGCTTTCTTAGGCTCAGGAGGCGGCATCAGTGTCGCTTCCATTACCGCTGAGGTATAAAGCGCTAAGCTTTGCACTGCAAGTTTAGGTAAGCCAAACTTAAAGCGGATCATCTCCCCTTGCTCGGTTACGCGGATGCGACCATCCACTGAACCTGGTGGCTGAGATAAAATCGCTTGATGAGCAGGGCCGCCGCCACGGCCAACTGTGCCACCAC
The DNA here is from genome assembly GCF_014163735.1 of Shewanella sp. SR44-3. Classification (GTDB taxonomy): domain Bacteria; phylum Pseudomonadota; class Gammaproteobacteria; order Enterobacterales; family Shewanellaceae; genus Shewanella. Next base: position 20,968 of record NZ_JACJDV010000051.1, on the reverse strand, counting down.
GGCCATGGAATAAGGTCAGCTTTACATCTGCCTGCTTGCACACGGCAACCAGTTCTTCTTGAGCACGATACTGAGCCCATGCCGCCGCCATTACACCAGCATCTTTAGCCGAATCTGAATAGCCAATCATCACTTCTTGCATGCCTTTGGTATAACCGCGATACCAATCGATTTGCAGTAATTCTTTAATACAAGCCGCGGCGCCGGTGAGATCTTTTAAGGTCTCAAATAAAGGCACGACTCGCATGGGGTAAGTGCAGCCGGACTCTTTTAGTAGCAAGAGTACTGTCAATACATCCGATGGCTTACTGGCCATGGAGATCACATAAGAACCTAGCGCTTTAGATGATTGTTTGCTGATAAGTGCGCAAGTGCTAAGCACTTCTGCGACATCCGCACTCGGTTTCCAATTCGGTGGCAATAGCGGTCTGCGACTGCTGAGTTCTCTGAGTAAAAAAGCTTGTTTCTCGTCTTCATCCCAATGATCGTAATCACCTAAGCCTAAATAACGGGTTAGCTCCGCGATAACATCACTGTGGCGCTCGGCGTCTTGACGAATATCCAGCTTAAGCATGTGAATGCCAAAACAGGCAAGCCTGCGTAAAATATCCAATAGCAAGCCGTGAGCAATCAAGCGCATGCCTGAGTCACATAAGCTTTGGTATAAACATTCAAGCGGTGCTTGAAGATCGCTTTGCTCCCAGATAATACTATTAAAATCAATATCCGGCTGTTGACCTTCTAGGCGGTCATTTAAGTAATCTATGGTATTACGTAGTTTCTGACGTAGGCTTTTTAGCACGTCACGATAGGGTTCATTACTGTTGTTGGTGAGGGCTTTGAGTTCATCGTTAGCTTCTTCCATAGACAGCTCACCCATTAAGGTGATGATGTCTTTAAGGTATAGGCGCGCCGCCGCATGGCGATTCCTGTCTAATACTTCTTGAGTGACATGGGCGGTGACAAACGGGTTGCCGTCTCTATCGCCGCCCATCCAGCTTGAAAAACGCACCGGCGAGACATCCTTCGCCAGTTGCAGTCCGGTTTTTTTCTCGAACTGATCGTTTAATTGACGTAAGAAATCAGGCACTGCTTGCCACAATGAAGCTTCAATAGTGCTAAGGCCCCAGCGCGCTTCATCAACAGGTGTGGGTCTTTCATGACGTATTTCATTGGTATGCCAAATTTGTGCAATAAGCTGACGCAGACGCAGTTGTAGCTGGCTGTGCTCACGCTCAGTGAGCTGTGGATTTTCTAATGACGTGAGGCAATCTACCACTGAGGCATATTTTTGAATCAGGGTTCGTCTTGATATTTCAGTCGGATGAGCAGTTAGCACTAGATCGATATCCAGTTCACTTAAGCATTGGTGTAACTGCGACTTGTCTAAATCATGGTTTAGTAAGCGTCCAAGCAATTGTTCTACCGGATCTGGAACGCAAACTAACTCGTCACAATTACGGCTAATAGTATGAAACTGCTCGGCAATATTGGCTAAGTTTAAAAATTGGTTGAAGGCCTTAGCAAAGGGAATTAATTCTTCATCGGGCAAAGCCGTTAACAAGGCCAGCATTTGCTCTCTGGCACCATCATCGCCTTGGCGTGATTTTTTGGCGAGAATACGGATCTGTTCAACTTTTTCAAGAAATGCATCGCCTAGATGGCTACGCATAGTTTCACCTAAAATTTGCCCAAGCTGACCTACGTTAGCGCGCAAAGATGCGTAAATATCGGTTGCCGCCTCAGCTTTACTCAGTTCTGACATAAAAATTCTCTCCCAACTTCTATAAGCTCGTGGCATTCCACAAGGACAATTACAATAGCGAGTCACCGACCGATTGGTCAATAGATGAGCGTGGTTATTGTAATTTTATTTCGTTATTTTTTTTCACACCTGCAGTGTTCAGCTCAGATTTCTGAGTTTAACACTGCTAGATGAACAACTACTTTATACAGGCATGATGTACCAGCTTTTTGAGTAGCTCGACGGTAGGGCTTAGAAACGCTGTGGCGATGAATTCATCTGGCTGGTGAGCTTGGTTAATACTGCCAGGACCCAAGACTAGAGTTTGGCATCCTAGCTTGTTGATATAGGGCGCTTCGGTGGAGTAATTGACGACTTCAGCCTCACAGCCTGCGAGCTCTGCGACTAATTGAGTCCAAGGGTTATCGGCTTTGCCAGCAAATGGCTCGGCGCCAGGATAAAGGGTGCTGATATTAATCGCACCTGGGTACTTTGCAGAAATATCGGCAAGGTAGTTGATTACCATTAGCTCAAGATCGCTAAGCGGCAAGCCTGGCAGGGGGCGAATGTCTAAATGCAGATCGCAGCAGCCACAAATGCGGTTAGCCGCATCACCACCGTGGACGTGGCCAAAGTTCATCGTAGGGTAGGGAACAGTAAAAGCATCTTCACGATAGTTGTCGGCTAAATGCTGCTTAAGTTTCAGCAATTGCCCTATGACTTGATGCATAACCTCAATGGCATTAAGTCCGCGAGCGGGATCTGATGAGTGACCGCTTCGGCCAATAACTCGTATACCTTGAGCTAAATGACCTTTATGCATGTACACAGGTTTGAGGCTAGTGGGTTCACCTATGATGGCGTAATCTGGGGCTATACTGGTGGACTCGGTAAAGGCTTTGGCACCATTCATGGTGGTTTCTTCATCGGCACTGGCGAAAATATATAAAGGTCGCTTGAGCTCAGTTAATGGTAAGTCTTTGACCGCTTCGAGCACTAAAGCAAAGAAGCCCTTCATGTCACAAGTACCTAAGCCGTACCATTTATTGTCTTTCTCAGTGAGGGTGAAGGGATCTTGACTCCAGCGGCCATCATCGAAAGGCACAGTATCCGTGTGCCCCGCAAGCAATAAGCCACCAGTGCCTGAGCCGATTTTTGCCAGTAAATTGTGTTTGCCATTGGTGTCTTTTACCAAGTCCACTTCACAATGAAAACCTAAGTCACTAAACCAGTTTTGCAACAATTCAATAACTGCATGGTTACTCATATCATCATGAGTTTCGAGGCCACTGATGGAAGGCGCGCCAATCAACTGAATAAAACGGGTTTTTAAATCTGGTAGTGGGCTCATTTAAGCATCCTGAATAAATAATTGATAAATATGTATTCACATATATTGCATAACAATTTTGTTGTGCTAGTCTAGCAAAAACTCGAAGCTGGCACCAAGTGCTAGTCTTCTAATGAATAAAAAAGCACATATGGTTAAGTCATCGCGCCTTGTGCCTAAGCGCAATGCCTCTATCTGCAAAGCATAAAAATTAGCCATTGTTCACTGTGCTAAACTATGCTGACATTTTAATCAGAGACTAAGATAACAAGATTATGAAAAACATCGCAATTATTGGTGCTAGTGGTTATACCGGCGCGCAAATTACTTCGTTAATTCACGCCGATGCGAGTTTGTCAGTTCAAGGGCTATATGTATCGGAAAACAGCTTAGATAAAGGCCGTGAATTGTCTGAGTTATATCCGGTATACAGTCATTTACCTTATGTGCTTAATCCTTTAAGTGATGCTGCAAAAGCAAAAATTGTCGCTGAGTCTGATGCGGTAGTTCTTGCCACTGAGCACTCAGTGAGTTTAGAGCTTGCGGCATGGTTTTACCAACAAGGTTTGGCCGTATTTGATTTAAGCGGTGCTTACCGCTTTGCCGATGTGGCTCAATATCCTAAGTGGTATGGGTTTGAGCACACTCACCCAGAAGTCTTAGCCGAAGCTGTCTATGGTTTAGCGGAATGGAATGCGGCAAAAATAGCTAAAACGCGCATGATAGCCGTACCAGGATGTTACCCAACAGCCTCGTTAACAGCACTTAAGCCATTAAAATCCTTACTAACCTCGGCATACCCAGTAATTAATGCTGTTAGTGGTGTGACTGGTGCGGGCCGTAAAGCGCACCTTCATACTAGCTTTTGTGAGGTGAGCTTAACTCCCTATGGCGTGCTAGGTCATAGGCATCAGCCTGAGATCGCCACTCAATTAGGGCAAGAGGTGATTTTCACCCCGCATTTAGGCAACTTTAAACGTGGCATCTTGGCGACAATTACAGTGCAATTACAGCCAGGTACCACGGAAGAGCAAGTGAAGCAGGCCTATCAGGTTTACGATAATTCACCTTTAGTGACTGTGAAGCACAATACTTTTCCAAAGGTGGATGATGTGGTGCATACCCCCAACTGCCATTTAGGCTGGAAGTATGATGCTAATTCAGGTTACTTGGTGGTTGCGAGCGCCATAGACAATTTAATGAAAGGCGCCGCTAGCCAAGGGCTTCAGTGCATAAAGATTCATTTCAATCTCTAATTATTCATATTTAAGGGGCAGTTAATGTCTGATAACAAGAGTGTATTGGTATTAAAAGTGGGCGGTGCCTTACTCCAGTGTGAGATGGGCATGGCGCGTTTGATGACGGCAGCAGCCCAGATGATAGCCGCTGGGCAGAAGGTGTTATTGGTCCATGGCGGCGGTTGTTTAGTGGATGAACAGCTAACCGCTAATGGCAAAGAAACCATTAAGCTTGATGGCCTGCGCGTCACACCTGAAGATCAAATTCCTATCGTGGTGGGCGCATTAGCTGGTACCTCTAATAAAATTTTGCAAGCGGCAGCGGCTAAAGCTGGCCTTGTGAGTGTGGGAATGAGCTTAGGTGACGGCAATACTGTTCATGCAAAGATTAAAGATGAGCGCCTAGGTTTGGTGGGTGAAGTGAGCCCAAAAGATGCCACTTATCTAAACTTTATCTTAGATCAAGGCTGGTTACCTATATGCAGTTCTATCGCAGTGTCTGCAGATGGGCTAATGCTTAATGTTAATGCTGATCAAGCGGCGACAGCGCTGGCAAAACTGGTTAATGGTAACTTAGTGTTACTTTCAGATGTGTCTGGAGTGCTCGATGGCAAGGGGCAGCTTATTGCTAGCTTAAACAAAACCGAAATCGAAACCTTAGTAAAGCAAGGCGTTATCGAAAAGGGCATGAAAGTGAAAGTGGAAGCGGCATTAGAAGTGGCGCAGTGGATGGGCAAACCAGTACAAGTGGCTTCATGGCGCGATGCCGAGCAGCTTAAAAAGCTAGTGCTAGGCCAGTCCGTTGGCACTCAGATCCAACCATAAGCATGAAAAATCAAATGTAAAATGAAAGATAGACTATTTAAGGCAGTGGTATGAAGCACTTATTATCGATAAAAGAACTTTCTCAACCTCAGTTGTTAGCGTTACTTAAATTGGCAAAAGAGATCAAGGCGCAGCCTGCTCAATACCGCCAAGCGCTAGCAGGTAAAAGCATAGTGATGTTATTTGAAAAGCCATCACTGCGAACCCGAGTGAGTTTTGATATCGGTATTAACAAGCTGGGTGGTCACTGCCTGTATTTAGATCAGCAAAATGGTGATATAGGTAAGCGTGAATCTGTGGCAGACTTTGCGGCCAATTTATCTTGTTGGGCCGATGCGATAGTGGCCCGCACTTATCTACACAGTACTATTGAAAAACTGGCTGAATACGGTTCAGTCCCAGTGATTAACGCCTTGTCTGATTTATATCATCCTTGTCAGGCCTTGGCGGATTACCTGACGTTAGCCGAGCAATTTGATGATTTAAGTCAGGTGAAGCTTGCCTATGTGGGTGATGGCAACAATGTGACTCACTCTTTACTGTATGGCGCCGCAATCCTTGGGATGACCATGACGGTAGTGTGTCCAGAAAATCATTTCCCCGATGCCCTTATTGTCAGCGAAGCCCAGGCGATAGCTGAGCAGCATGGCGGCAAGATAATTCTCAGTGCAGATATTACTAAGCTGGCTGGACAAGATGCCATTTACACCGACACTTGGATCTCCATGGGTGACAGTGCGTGTTTAGAGGATATCCAGCAAAAGTTTGCTAACTTTCAAGTCAATAAAGCCTTGATGTCAAAAGCTGGTGCCCGCTATTTCATGCATTGCTTGCCAGCCCATCGCGGCGTAGAAGTAACCGATGAAGTGCTCGACGGTGAAGGCTCGTTGATTTTAGCCCAGGCTGAAAATCGTATGCATGCACAGAATGCTTTGTTGGTGAGCCTGCTTAGTTAATTCATTTTTATATTAAATATTTATCTTCATTTATTAGCGGTTAGCAATAACGGGTAGGAAAATTATGTCTTCAATCGTAAAAAAAACCGGCGTTAAAAAAGTGGTATTGGCCTACTCGGGTGGCTTAGATACTTCAGCCATTATTCCTTGGCTGAAAGAAACCTATGATGATTGTGAAATCGTTGCCTTTTGCGCCGATGTGGGTCAAGGCGAGGAAGAGCTGGTGGGCCTGACTGAAAAAGCCTTAGCCTCAGGTGCCAGTGAATGTCATATCGTCGATTTAAAAGAAGAATTTGTTAAGGATTATATTTATCCAACCATCGCCACAGGCGCAATTTATGAAGGCACCTATTTATTAGGGACTTCTATGGCAAGACCGATTATCGCCAAAGCTCAGGTTGAAGTCGCCCGTAAAGTTGGCGCCGATGCTCTGTGTCACGGTTGCACTGGCAAAGGTAATGACCAAGTGCGTTTCGAAGGCTGTTTTGCTGCATTAGCGCCAGATCTTAAAGTCATTGCTCCTTGGCGTGAGTGGGAAATGCGCAGCCGTGAAGACTTGTTAGCCTATTTGGCTGCAAGGGATATTCAAACCAGTGCATCAGCAACCAAAATTTACAGCCGCGATGCTAACGCTTGGCACATTTCTCATGAAGGTGGTGAACTTGAAGATCCGTGGAATGAGCCATCAAAAGGGGTATGGACATTAACCGTTGCCCCAGAAGATGCGCCCAATGAAGCTGAATATGTGGCCTTGTCGATTAAAAATGGCCGCGTGACCCATGTGAACGAGCAAGCGTTATCCCCGTATGCAGCCTTAATGAAATTAAACGATATTGCAGGCAAACACGGTGTTGGCCGTATCGATATTACCGAAAACCGTTTAGTGGGCATGAAGTCTCGTGGCTGTTATGAAACTCCTGGCGGCACTGTGATGTTTGCAGGACTTCGAGCCATAGAAGAATTAGTACTGGATAAGACTAGCCGCACCTGGCGTGAGCAAGTTGCAGCCCAGATGGCTCACTTGGTTTACGATGGACGCTGGTTTACGCCGCTGTGTAATTCTTTGTTGGCCGCATCAGAGTCATTAGCCGAAGCCGTTAACGGTGATGTAGTGATTAAGCTTTATAAAGGCCAGGCAACGGCAGTTAAAAAGCGTTCACCTAATAGCTTATATTCAGAGTCTTTCGCTACCTTTGGTGAAGATGATGTTTATGACCAAAAACACGCCGAAGGCTTTATTCGTTTGTATTCTTTGGCAAGTCGCATTCGCGCGATGAATAGCAACTAATTTTATAATGTGGTCAGTAGTTAATCATAAGGGCGCAATAAAAATGCGCCCTTAATGTTAGCCATAAAGAATAAAACAGCAGAGGATATTGAAATGGCGTTATGGGGCGGAAGATTTCAAGGTGAAACCAGTGCACTGTTCAAATTGTTTAATGACTCATTGCCAGTAGATTACCGCTTATTTGAACAAGACGTTGTAGGTTCAATCGCTTGGGCAGATGCTATCGCAAGCGTAGGTGTTATCAGCGCGCAAGAGTGCACCGACCTAAAGGCTGCACTTAATGAGTTGCTGACAGAGGTTGGTGATGATCCACAAGTGATTATCAGCACTGGCGCTGAAGATATTCATAGTTTTGTTGAACAAAAATTGATTACCAAAGTGGGCGATTTAGGTAAAAAACTACACACGGGGCGTTCACGTAACGATCAAGTGGCCACAGATTTAAAACTCTGGTGTAAAACTGAAGGGGCGGCATTGCTTGCGCGCTTGAATACATTGCGCAGCGAACTCATTGCCCTTGCTGAGCGTGAAGTGGATGCGGTAATGCCAGGCTATACCCATTTACAACGGGCGCAGCCCATCACTTTTGGCCACTGGTGTTTAGCTTATGTGGAAATGTTTGAGCGTGATTTAAGCCGCTTAACCGATGCACTTAAACGCGCTGATACTTGTCCCCTAGGCTCTGGTGCCTTAGCGGGCACGGCTTACTCCATTGATAGGCATGCGTTAGCCTCGGCGCTGAATTTTGCTCGCCCGACCCTCAATAGCCTAGATAGCGTGTCTGATAGAGACCATGTGGTGGAGCTCTGCAGCTCGGCCGCCATTAGCATGATGCACTTGAGCCGCATGGCTGAAGATTTAATCTTTTTCAACTCAGGAGAGGCTAACTTTATCTCATTAGCGGATGAGGTCACTTCAGGTTCATCATTGATGCCGCAGAAGAAAAATCCCGATGCACTTGAGCTTATTCGAGGTAAAACTGGCCGGGTTTACGGCAGCCTGATGGGTATTCTCACCACCATGAAAGCCCTGCCGCTGGCCTATAACAAGGACATGCAAGAAGATAAAGAAGGCTTGTTTGATGTGGTAGACAGTTGGGCCATTTGTTTAGACATGGCGGCGTTAGTGTTATCGGGCTTAAAAGTGAACCGTGAACCTGCGCTGGTGGCTGCGCAGCAAGGCTATGCCAATGCCACTGAGCTTGCCGACTATCTTGTGGCCAAAGGCATGCCGTTTCGCGAGGCGCATCATGTGGTGGGTGAAGTGGTGGTGTTTGCCATCGCGCAGCAGCAACCTATTGAAGCTCTTAGCTTGGCCCAGTTGCAGACATTTGCTAAAGAAATCAGTGATGATGTGTATCCAAACCTCACGATAGCGGCATGTTTAGCAAAGCGTGATGTGCTAGGCGGTACTGCGGTGAATCAAGTTAGTGCTGCAATAGCAGTTAAAAAGCAGGGCTAATATTTTTTGAAGCTATCAATCTCGAAGTCATAAAAAAAGCGCGATAATCGCGCTTTTTTTTATGGGAAAAATCCAACTTATTGGAATAAATCTTCCGCAGGGTTATCAGTAAAGATAGTGTCGTTTTGCGGGGTATCGGCGACGTATTCTTTAGGTTCTGTACCCGCCGCAAAATACTCAAATGCTGTGGTGTGATCAGTTTTACGGGTGAGCTTACCTGTCGCTAAATCAATGCGGGCTGACACTATGCCTTTTGGTGGTACGACTGAGACTTCAGGCACGCCTTTCAAGGCTTTATTCATAAAGTCATTCCAACCGGGACCAGCCGTTTTGGCGCCAGCCTCTCCTGCGGTTATTTGATCCGGTGCACCGTTGGCCATCCAGCTGGTGCGGCCCAGTTGACGACCATGATCGTCAAATCCAACCCAAAAAGTACTGGTTAGGGTAGGGCTAAAGCCACTAAACCAAGTGTCACGTGCTTCGTTTGTGGTACCGGTTTTACCTGCAATGTCATGACGTTTAAGTAACCGTGCCGCACGCCATGCAGTGCCTTGCCAGCCTGTGCCGTGTTTCCAGTCGCCGCCACCCCAAATCACACTCTTGAGCGCCTCAGTGATAAGAAATGCTGTCTGCTCAGTGATGACTTGAGGTGCAAAGCGTGAGGTTGCACTACCGCATTGATTGGGTTGGTTTGTCAAGCTAGGCGTTATCGGTGCACCATATTCATCATAAGATTGGCTTGGTTGAGCCGTTGGTGTACAGGCTAACGTCGGGTTCGCTTCTTCGATAACGGTATTAAAGGCATCAGTTACCTTATCGATAAAATAAGGTTCGACTAGATAACCGCCATTGGCGAATACGTTAAAGGCTGTGGCCACCTGCAATGGCGATACAGAAGGTGACCCCAATGCTAAGGATTCGTTGCTTGGTAAATCACTGGCATCGAAACCAAATTCGGTGAGTTTTTTGATGGTGGCAGGAATGCCTACGTGGCGCATGGCGCGTACAGACATGACGTTGATGGATTGCGCTAAGCCGACCCGCAAGCGGGTTGGACCACCATAAATGTCTGGTGAATTTTTAGGGCGCCAGGCTGTACCTTGGCGAGTATCCGGCTTATTAATCGGCGCGTTATTGATCAAGGTCGCTAAGGTGTAGCCTTTTTCTAATGTTGTAGCATAGATGAAAGGTTTGATGTTTGAACCTAATTGACGCTTGGCTTGAGTCACGCGGTTGTATTGACTTTGGCTAAAGCTAAAACCGCCAACTAAGGTGCGAATAGCGCCATTACTTGGTTCTAACGATACCGTAGCGCTAGAGACTTCAGGAATTTGTGATAACTGCCAAAACTCACCGTTGTGTCTGATCCATACGCGTTGCCCTGGGGTTAAAATATCTGCAGCAAGCTTAGGTGGCAGCCCTTGGCGTTTATCATTAATAAACTTGCGCGCCCATTTAAGACCGGGCCATTCCAGTAGAATTTCTTGCCCTTGGGCATCGATGACTCTAGCTTGCTGCTCACTCACACTTAGTACTGCGGCAGCTATGATGCCTTGTACTGATGTGGTTTTATTTAATACGCTAGTGATTTCTTCGGTGCTGGGCTGCGTTGTTGTCCAAAGAGTGGCAGCGGCGCCGCGATAGCCATGGCGTTCATCATAGGCAAATACGTTGTCGCGCAATGCTTCTTGTGCCATCAGCTGTAAATCAGATGAAATCGTAGTGTAAACGTTATAACCATTGGTGTAAGCGGCTTCTTCGCCGTATTTCTGCACCATGTAGTCACGTGCCATCTCAGAGATGTAAGGGGCATAAAGATCAATTTCGGCGCCGTGATAAGAAGATGTAATAGGCTGAGACAGTGCATCTTGGTATTCAAATTGGCTGATAAAGCCAACCTCATGCATGCGCATCAAAACTAAATTACGTCTTGCTAATGCTCGGGTGGCAGAAGTGATAGGGTTTAATGTCGAGGGGGCTTTGGGTAATCCGGCAATAACCGCCATTTCAGCCAAAGTTAAGTTTTGCACTTCTTTACCAAAATAGACTTGAGCGGCAGCACCAACACCATAGGCTCTCTGACCTAAATAAATACGGTTTACGTATAGCTCTAGAATTTCATCTTTAGTCAGCAGTTCCTCTATATGCAAAGAAATAAAAATTTCTTTCACTTTACGAATAATGGTCTTGTCGCGAGTTAAGAAGAAGTTACGCGCTACCTGCATAGTGATGGTACTGGCGCCCTGCTTTTTCTCTCCGGTTGCTATCATCACTAAAGCTGCGCGGACCACACCAATAGGGTCTATACCTTTGTGTTCATAGAAGCGGGTATCTTCGGTTGCCAAAAAGGCTTGAATTAACGGTTTTGGTACTTCTTCAAGCTTAAGTGGGATGCGGCGCTTTTCACCAAATTGGGAAATGAGTTTGCCATCGCTACTGTAAATTCGCAGCGGGGTTTGCAGCTGAATATCTTTTAACGTGGTGACATCAGGCAATTCAGGCAGTACATAAAAATACGCGGCAAAAATCGAACCTATGCCGAGTAAAGCTAGACTAAATAGCGCTATGATAAATCGTTTGAACCACTTCAACCTGACATCCCAAAATAAAAAATAGAAGCGTTAGTATATAAGCGCCAATGGATGAGGTGAAGCAAAAACATACAAGGAAATTAGACTATTTATTTTTTTAACAAACATTTGACACAATTAGCGGTAAGAAATTGACTATGTGCTAATCTCTTTTAACACATAACAATAATGTGACGAAAAATATGCTCTCAAAATTTTGGCGTCCTCAGGCTCCGCAAATGATAGGGATAGATATTGGTTCATACGAAATCAAAGCGATCCTACTGAGCAAAACTGCTGACGGTTATAAAATTCAAGCTCATTGCAGCGTGCCGGTTAAAAAAGGCGCAGTGGTTGATCATGATATTCGTGATTCAGCTGCAGTTATTGAGGCATTAAAGCAAATCAAGCGTGGGTTACCCAAATCGATAAAGTTTGCTGCGGTAGCTGTGTCAGGATCTGCGGTGATGACTAAGGTAATTTACATGGATTCTTCACTCAATGAAGAAGAAATGGAGGCGCAAATTGAAATCGAAGCCGACAATTTAATTCCATACTCTCTTGATGAAGTCAGCATAGATTTTGAAACCTTAAAAACCAATAAAACTGATCCCACCAAAGTCGACGTGCTATTGAGTGCTTGTCGCACTGAAAATATTGATTCCCGTATTGATTCCCTCGATGCCATAGATATAGACACTAAAGTGGTTGATGTTGAAGGCTATGCCTTAGGTCGCTCGGCAGAACTTATCATGGCTCAATTACCTCCAGGGGCGGCAGAAAAATCGGTCGCACTGGTTGATATTGGCGCCAATATGACGACTTTTGCCGTGGTTGAGCGTGGTGAAACCATATTCACACGAGAGCAAGCCTTCGGTGGTGAATTGTTCACTCAGTCTATTCTGTCTTTTTACGGTATGTCTTACGATGAGGCCGAAAACGCGAAAATTAAAGCTGAACTACCGAGGAACTATACTTTCGAAGTGCTATCTCCTTTTCAAACTCAATTACTACAGCAAGTGAAGCGAACCTTACAAATTTACGCCACTGCCAGCGGCAAAGAGAAGGTGGATTACATAGTACTGTGTGGTGGTACGGCAAAATTAGAAGGTATGGAAGCGTTACTTATGAATGAATTGGGCGTCAATACCCTAGTTGCCAATCCATTTTTAGGTTGCCTACATGCTGATGACGCAATTAAATCGCAGCTACAGCAAAGCGTAAATAAATATATGGTTGCCTGCGGTTTGGCGTTAAGGAGTTACGCTCAATGGCGAACATAAATTTACTCCCTTGGCGTGAAGAAGCTCGTGAAAAACAAAAGCGCGATTATATTGGTGTGCTCGCACTGGTATTTTTAGTGAGCTCTTTAGTGGCTTACCTTTCCTTAAGCTTTATTGAAGTCATGACGGAAAACCAACAGGCACGCAATAGTTATTTAAAGTCAGAAATTAGCTTGCTTGATGCGCAAATTGCCGAAATTAGTAAAATTACTGAGCGTAAAAAAGACATTGAGCGTCGTACAGAAATTATTCTAAATTTGCAGCAATCTAGAAATTTACCTACCCATGTATTAGATGAATTAGTTCGCATAGTACCGCCGGGAATATATTTGTCCAGCATAGAGAAAAAAGGCAGTGTGCTTTGGATAGAAGGGCGTAGTGAGTCTAATAATAATGTCGCCAATATGATGCGTAAGGTAAAGACTTCTGAATATTTGGATGACCCTAGTATGCAATCCATCGTCGCCCAAAATGAAGATTTACGCTTATTACAGCGCTTTAAGTTAAGGCTTGCGATACGTGAGACAGATCATTTTGAACTGGATGCCGCAGGTAATGTTGCTCAAGGAGCGAAGCCATGAACCTCGACCTTGAACAGTTTAATGATATCGACTTTGAGAATATTGGTGGCTGGCCTAAATTAGTTAAGCTGGTTTTTGCCGCTATACTTTCGGCACTGGTTATTGCAGGGAGTTATTATTTATTCATTTCTGATGCGATAGACACCTTGTCTTACGAGCAAGGCGAAGAAATTAAATTACGCCAAGATTTTGAGAATAAATACCGACTGGCTGCTAATCTGAAATTATATCGCGAGCAATTAGTGGTAATGGAAGCACAGTTTGCTGAGTTATTAAAAATGTTGCCATCAGAAAATGAAATGCCAGGATTACTCGATGACCTCACTTTTGTGGCAACCGACGCCGGCCTTCGAATTAATAGCCTAGATTGGGAAGCGGAAATTGAACGTGATTTTTATATCGAATTCCCAATTAAAATGATGGTGAATGGCAATTATCATGAAATTGGCGATATGGTGAGCGGTGTAGCAAAACTCCCGCGAATCGTCAGTTTGCATGATTTTTCCATTATTAAAGAGGAGTCAGGTAATCTATCGATGAGTATCTTGGCAAAGACGTATCGATTTAAAGAAGGAGCGGAACTGCCAAAGGAATTACCTAAGGCTAAGGGGAAATAATGATGAAACGATTATCTTTATTAACCTTGGTTCTACTGTTGACTGCCTGTGTCGGTGATCGGAGCGATCTTGAGTTATTTGTTACTACGACTAAAGCACAGCATATTGCACGCATCCCGCCTTTAAAAGAACCGCCTAAATTTGAGCATTTTGCTTACCAAGCTCAGCTCATGCGAAGTCCATTCGTTCCGCCTTCAAGGGAGCTGACTGAGGAAGTTGTCGATACCAGTAAAGATTGTTTGCAGCCAGATCTACAAAGACGTAAAGGGCGCTTAGAAACTTACGCTCTGGATAATTTGAAAATGCGCGGTACCTTGAGTGAAGGTGACAGCATTTGGGCGTTAGTTGAGTCTACAGATGAGAACGTCTACCGCTTAGGCGTAGGAGAGTATGTAGGATTATATCATGGTCGAATTGCTAACGTGACGTTGCAATTTATCGAAGTAATAGAATTAATACCTGATGGTTCCGGTTGTTGGACTGAAAGATCCAGCAACCTAGAGTTGTCGAGTAAATAATGAGCAAAGGATGAAAGAATAATGAAGTCTTCTGCCGCGATAACGATAGTCAATAAGAGTCAAGCTGCGATGAAATGTCTATTTGCCATTATGCTAAGTATTGGCTTGTTACCTAATGCGCTGGCGGCTAACCGTCTTATGGATGTGAAGTACCATTCCTTAGTGGATCACCAGTTAGAATTAGAGCTTATCTTTGAATCTAATTTGACCTCACCACAGGTGGATTTATCTGCAGAACCTGCCCAAATCATGCTTAATTTTGTAGACACAGTCTCAGAATTGTCTACCAACAAATTAGTTATAGACAGTGTTGGTGTTGATTCTTTAACCACAGAGCAAGATGGTTCGGCATTGAGGGTGACCTTAGATTTAGCCAGTGTTAAGCCTTATCAAGGAAAAATCGTTGGCAATAGCTATCGATTGACAATTAATGATGCAAAAGTGGGTCCACAACAAGCAGATGACCCTTTTGTTAATGCGGTAAGTAGTATTGATTTTCGCCGCACTAAAACTGGTGGCGGCGAATTATCCATACAATTAAATAATCGCTCTGTTGCGGCCAATGTTGAACAAGTAGGTTCAAAACTCGAAATTAAACTTTATAACACAGACATTAAATCAGAATTACTGTACGTGATGGACGTGCAAGATTTTTCGACTCCAGTGATTAGTTTTGAAACCTTTAAAGATGATTTAACCTCTCGAATTATTGTCGATATTGCAGGTAATTATGATTATAACTACAGGCAAGAAGGCAATATCTTTAAGGTTGATATCGAGAAAGTTGAGCGGATATCTATAGCTAAAGAAGATAAAAAGTACAGTGGAAAAACCTTATCACTAAACTTTCAAAATATTTCTGTCCGTACGGTATTGCAGATTATTGCCGACTATAACAATTTTAACTTGGTCACCAGCGATACGGTAGAGGGCAATATTACTCTACGTCTTGATGATGTCCCTTGGGATCAAGCTTTAGATCTTATCTTACAAGCCAAAGGGCTAGATAAGCGTATCGAAGGCAATATTCTTATGGTGGCGCCCAGTGAGGAATTAGCCATTCGTGAAAGCCAAGATTTAAAAAATAAACAAGAAGTTAAAGAGTTGGCGCCACTTTACTCTGAGTTTTTACAAATTAACTACGCTAAAGCCATAGATATTGCCGAGTTGCTTAAAAGTGAAGATTCTAGTTTATTATCTACTCGTGGCAGCGTAGCCGTAGATGAAAGAACTAACACCTTATTGGTAAAAGATACTGCAGAGATCATTGAAAATATTCATCGTCTTATCGAAGTGTTAGATATTCCGATTAAGCAAGTATTAATCGAGTCACGAATGGTTACGGTAAAAGATGACGTCTCTGAAGATTTAGGCATCCGCTGGGGCATAACGGATCAGCAAGGTACTAAAGGTACTTCTGGCTCATTAACAGGCTCACAAAATATTGCTAATGGCATAGTTCCCACTCTTGATGACAGATTAAACGTGAATTTACCTGCGGCAGTCACGAATCCTACAAGTATCGCATTTCATGTGGCTAAGTTAGCCGATGGCACTATTCTCGATTTGGAGTTAAGTGCGTTAGAGCAAGAAAATAAAGGTGAGATCATCGCTAGCCCAAGGATCACGACGTCAAACCAAAAGGCGGCTTATATTGAACAAGGCGTAGAGATCCCTTATGTACAATCGACGTCCAGTGGTGCAACCTCAGTAACCTTTAAGAAAGCTGTGCTGTCACTTAGGGTAACCCCGCAAATTACTCCAGACAATCGAGTGATCCTAGATCTTGAAATTACCCAAGATTCTCAAGGTAAAACAGTTGATACTCCCACAGGCCCAGCTGTGGCTATCGATACCCAGCGGATAGGAACTCAAGTATTGGTGGATAATGGAGAGACTATTGTCCTTGGTGGTATTTATCAGCAAAACTTGATTAGCCGCGTCAGCAAGGTGCCAATATTGGGTGATATACCTTATGTTGGGTTCTTATTTAGAAATACTACGGATAAAAATGAGCGCCAAGAGCTGCTAATTTTCGTTACACCTAAGATAGTGACAGAAAAACTGTAAACAATAACACTTGAGCGTCTAACCGCTAAAAGCCAGCTTTATAGTTGGCTTTTTATATTAAGAGATTGTTTATTATAAGATTGATGTACATGCTTTACTGCTGGTGCACAGTTTTGCTGGCGAGTTCTAGCACTGCTATGCGAATAAAATATCTGTAAATGACCGTCTTAGCTTGCAAGCAGCATGTGATAACTGAGATAATCCTTCGTCAAGACTCATTTAGAGCAAGGTTAAATAATAGGTCGGCTTGATATTAAGTCGATAAGGCATACTTTTCATATAAGATTCAGACGTATACGAAATGGCTGAAAAACGCAATATTTTTCTGGTAGGCCCTATGGGCGCAGGTAAAAGCACAATTGGTCGCCATCTGGCACAACTGCTGCATTTAGAATTCCACGATTCAGATCACGAAATCGAGCAACGCACAGGTGCGGATATTGCTTGGGTATTCGATGTTGAAGGTGAAGAAGGCTTCCGTCGTCGTGAAGCTCAAGTCATAGCTGACTTATCCGAAAGGCAAGGCATTGTTCTTGCTACCGGTGGTGGCTCTGTCGAGAGTAAAGACATACGTAACCATCTCTCAGCTCGCGGCATCGTGGTGTATTTGGAAACCACAATAGACAAGCAGGTTGCTCGTACTCAAAGAGACAAGCGTCGCCCCTTGTTACAAGTTGACGATCCGAGAGAAGTGCTTGAAAATCTTTCCGAAACTCGCAATCCTTTATACGAAGAGATTGCCGATGTTATCGTTAAGACAGATGAGCAAAGCGCTAAGATAGTCGCCAATCAAATTATTGAGCAACTCGGCTTTTAGGTCCTCTTATGCAGCAGATCCAAGTCAATTTAGATGACAGAAGTTATCCCATACATATTGGCTTAGATCTGTTAAAGCAGCGGCAGACCTTTCAATCGCTCAAATCTAAAAAAGTCTTCATTGTCACAAATGATGTCGTCGCGCCTTTGTACTTAACTCAAGTCAAAGCTGCGTTGGTTGATTGTGCCTCTGTGGACGTTTTTGTGTTGCCCGATGGCGAGAAAAATAAAGATTTAGTCCACTTAGAGTTGATTTTTTCTGCTTTACTAGAGAAAAATTATGCTCGTGATACCACATTGCTTGCCTTAGGCGGCGGTGTGATTGGTGATATGACCGGTTTTGCCGCTGCATGTTATCAAAGAGGTGTATCCTTTGTGCAAGTTCCCACCACATTACTGGCACAGGTCGACTCATCTGTAGGTGGTAAAACAGCGGTTAACCATGCTTTAGGTAAAAACATGATTGGGGCATTTTATCAGCCTCAGTGCGTGATCATTGATACTCAATGCTTGCACAGTTTACCTAAGGAAGAGTTTGCAGCTGGCATGGCTGAGGTTATCAAATATGGCATCATTTGGGATGCTGAGTTTTTCCTCTGGCTAGAAAACAATGTTGCTGCCCTCCAAGCTTTAGATAATCAAGCGCTAACTTATGCCATCGCTAAGTGTTGTGCCATCAAAGCTGAAATCGTATCTCAGGATGAGACAGAGCAAGGTGTGCGAGCGTTATTAAATTTAGGTCATACCTTTGGTCATGCCATTGAGGCTCAAATGGGTTATGGCAATTGGCTGCATGGGCAAGCTGTGGCAGCTGGCAGTGTGCTGGCGGCAAAAACTGCTTTCGCCTTGGATCTATTAGATGCTCTTAGTGTTCAAAGGATAGAAAATCTCTTTATTGCTTTTGAATTGCCTATTCATGGACCAGATAACATGGTCTTTAGTGATTATATGCAACACATGCGACGAGATAAAAAGGTGCTGGCAAGTAAAATTAGGCTGATATTACCCCAAGCCATAGGCCAGGCTGGTATTTATAGTGATGTGGATGAAGCCTTGTTAGAACAGGTTATCAACGCGTCTTAACATTAGCATCGCCGGATAGTGAGCTATTGAATATGTTATTGCTGCCAACACAGGAAATGCTGGTCCAACGCTTACAACACGTGGCTAGCTATAGCGAACAATTGTTGGTGTTATGTGGCACCAAAGGTTCAGGTAAAAGTACGCTTGCTGAAGCGTTGGCGAGTGAACTTGAAGATATTAATTCAGCATTAGTCGTTTGCCCGCAACACGTGGACAGTAATGAAATCCGCCGTAAAATCCTTATCCAACTTATTTCAGATCCTATATTCGATGATGAGCTGCCGCTTACCGATACTCTACTACGGATCCAATCCTACTTAACCAAACCACTGCATATTATTATCGATGATGCCCATTTATTACCTAAAGCATTATGGGCTGAATGCATTCTGCTAAGTAAAATGTCTTGTGGCGGTCAGAATGTGTCAGTGACGTTCACCATAGAAAGCCAGTTTTGGCAGCCGCTACTCGCAGAGCTAGGTAAGGCGGTAGATCATTCTGTGCTGCAAGTGATTATTGACCCTTTACCGATTGCAGAGCGTGAAGCCCTGTATCAAAGCTTGTTATTAAGAAGTGAGCAAGACGCATTTACGCCCAGAAATATAGTTTCTAGCTTATTAGAAAAGCAAACAGGCACTCCCGCAGAAGTCGTCAGTTTGCTGGCAACGGCATTAGAGACCCAAGGTGCAGTTAAACAGCCCAAAAAACACACTTCACGACTAATATCCTTTGTAGCCGTGCTTGCTGCGATCCTTGCTTGGTGGTTATTTACCAATCCAAGTTTATGGCAGGGTCATCAATCTGTACATTATAGCGGCGTTAAATTCGCATCTGAAGTTGAGCGTCTGCAAGATACTTGGCTTCAGGATCACGGCCAACAATTGCTTAGCCATTATTGGTGGCAACGCAATAGCCCACTAAATCGCTATCTGTCGCCAGGTGAGCCACTGCCTGCTAGTGCTGATAAGCGTGAAATTCTTGCAAAAGCTGCTGATGAGAAGGGTGATGATAAAAGCCGTCAACCAGCGGCTGATAAGCTTATGGATAAAGCCCTGCTAGCCAAAACCCAACAACATATAATCTCGACAGATACGGCACTCGCGCCGCGACAACTTAATAGTGAAACTAGCCCGCCGTTGGCAAAATTAGCCCCTGTGTCAGTGGTCGGCAATGTCTCTGTTGCCGCCAAAACCACTAAAGTGGTTCCAGCGCCTAAAACCCAGGCTAATAGCGCCGAAGCAAAAATCCAAAGCTCTACCGCTAAGGTAAAGCCGGTAGTAAATTTGGGCAAAGCCCCCTACAAAAATGGTTACACATTACAGCTAGCAAACGTTACTCAGCGGGCTTCCTTGAGGCCTATTTTAACTCGGATCCCTCGTTCTGAGTTGGTGATACATGCAAGCACGAAAGGGCACTTCTTGCTGTTTGTAGGGTATTTCTCATCGGAGGCACAGGCGAGAAATAAAGCCGCAGAGCTTAAGCGCTTAGGCTTAGGCGATCCTTGGTTAAGACGCTGGGGTGATTTGCAGCAATATCGCTTCGAATAACATCAGTGACGATGAAAAATACAATTAAACAGAGTATAATCATGAGCTTTATTTTCGCTGGCCGTATCATTAATGACAAAAAAGCATAGAGCCTTTCTTAAGTGGGCTGGTGGGAAGTTTAAACTCGTCGATGAGCTAGCAAAGCAGCTACCTAAAGGGAAAAGGTTAATAGAGCCTTTTGTCGGTGCAGGTTCTGTATTTCTTAACACAGATTATGATGCTTATCTGCTATGCGACATCAATCCAGATCTCATTAATCTCTATAACATCATTAAGAATAGCCCTGAAGAATACATTACTGCGGCAAAAGCGTTATTCGTGCCCGAAATGAATGACAAGCAGGCCTATCTGAATGTGCGTGAGCAATTCAATCAGACTCAAGACCATTTTACCCGAGCTGTGTTTTTCCTGTACATGAATCGTCATGGTTTCAATGGTCTATGCCGCTACAATCGTAAGGGGGGGTTTAATGTACCCTTTGGTACTTACAAGAAACCTTATTTTCCTGAAAATGAAATTCGCTATTTTTCTGAGAAAGCCCAGCACGCCGAATTTAAATGTATTGGTTATGAAGAGGCATTTGCTCTAGCTGAAAAGGATGATGTCATTTATTGCGACCCACCCTATGCACCACTTTCTACCACGGCAAGTTTCACCACTTATGTAGGCCCAGGTTTTAGCCTGGATGATCAAGCTATCCTCGCAAGGGAATCTCGTCATACGGCCTTAGTTAAAGGTATACCTGTACTTATTAGCAACCATGATATTCCCTTGACCAGAGAGCTCTATCGCGGTGCTAAGTTAGGCTCAATATCAGTGCAGAGAAACATAAGTCAAAATGGTGGGTCACGTAAAAAAGTAGATGAGATCATGGCTTTGTATGATCATCACTACAGAGAAGATGGGGAATAAAACCTACTTAACCTCAACTCGGGATAAAAAACTGAACTAATCGCCCTCTTTGTGATCAGATCTTTCGACCAAGAAGGAACCAATCACGCAGAGGGCTTATGGATAATTTAGTGGATGTATTTTGTGATG
>NZ_JACJDV010000050.1 GCF_014163735.1 Shewanella sp. SR44-3 | reverse complement strand
CTCTATTAACCATTAACCATTAACCATTAACCAATAACCAATAACCAATAACCATTAGAACGCATACAGCAAGGTCATATTAGTTTCTGTGTCTGTACTTGTCTTACTATCAAGTGGATTGCTATTGTATCTAACAATCACAGCAAACTTCATCGCCAGTGCGCCGACAATATTAGCGGTGACAAAAGTTTCTGAGCGCGCATCAAGCTTATCACCAAAATCCATCACAATTTTTTGACCAAATTTAGAGGTTTCACTTAACTTAGTCTCAAAGTTAATCACCCCGTGAGCCACTATGCTTTTATCTGCATCATCACCTTCAATCGCTGCAAGCGTACTGTCTAAGCGCTGATAAATAAAACCGGGACCAATTTCAGCCCTAAGCTTAGTGCGCTCGTTACTGATAAATTTGTGACCATAACCCGTTGCAGCGGTAAAGCTATATTCATAACCTGTGAACGGGTCGACTTCGTAATTCATATTGGAGAAAATATAGCTATTATGATCTAGCTGATAATCACCTTGGGCACCGAAAAAATAACGCTTAGCCGTAATTTCATCAGTATCTTCTTTGTAGAGGCCTTCGAATAAATATTCATTCTCCCAATTACCCAGCTCATGCTTAAGCGCTAAGCGGCCCTTAAAAGAAGAGGTATCTGTATTACCTGTCGTAAGAGTGGCACCTAACTCAACTTCACCAGCTAGCACATCATCACCTACCACAAAATCAGCCCCTGCATGGGCCATCATAGGTAACATTAATCCCAATCCGGTGATCAGTAACTTCTTTTTCATCTTGTTATGTCCTCTCTTAAAAATTTGTCGACATGCTAACATTTCAAAACGCTAATGAAAAATATAAGGCTTTTTACTAGGATAAAAAAAAGCCCGCTAACCAGTAGCGGGCTTAACATTTAGCTTTCAGGCTTTAGCCCGTAGCCATTATCAGTTACATGTTGATCTTAGGATCGAGTGCACCAGACTGATATGACTTATACATGGCTTGCAGTGATAATGGCTTGATTTTAGAGGCCATGCCCGCGCTGCCAAAAGCTTCATAGCGTACAGTACAGATGTCTGCCATGGCTTCCATTGAGGCTTTTAAGAACTTACGTGGATCGAACTCTGCTGGGTTTTCCGCTAAAAACTTACGTACAGCGCCAGTGGAGGCAAGGCGTAAGTCGGTATCGATATTCACTTTACGCACGCCGTGCTTGATGCCTTCAACGATTTCTTCTAATGGTACACCGTAAGTTTCAGGGATAGCGCCGCCATACTGGTTGATGATCTTTAGCCACTCTTGGGGCACAGACGATGAACCGTGCATCACTAAGTGAGTGTTAGGAATACGGGCATGGATTTCCTTGATGCGATCGATACGCAGCACGTCTCCTGTTGGCTTACGGCTAAATTTGTAAGCACCGTGGCTAGTGCCAATAGCAATAGCTAAGGCATCAACGTGAGTATCGGCAACAAAGCGCGCCGCTTCATCAGGCGTTGTTAGCATTTGATCCATGCTTAAGGTGCCCACAGCACCGATACCGTCTTCTTCGCCGGCTTGGCCAGTCTCTAGGCTACCAAGACAGCCGATCTCACCTTCAACTGATACGCCGCAAGCGTGAGCAAAAGCCACAGTCCTACGGGTTACATCGACGTTATATTCGTAAGAGGCTGGCGTTTTGCCGTCTGCCATTAACGAGCCGTCCATCATCACTGATGACATGCCTAGCTGGATAGAACGCTGACAGATATCAGGATCGGTACCGTGATCTTGGTGAATACACACAGGAATATCAGGATATTGCTCAAGAGCCGCCGCCATTAAGTACTTAAGGAACTGCGGGCGAGCATACTTACGCGCACCGGCCGAAGCTTGTACTATCACAGGACTGTCCGTAGCTTCTGCTGCCTGCATAATGGCACGCATTTGTTCAAGATTATTGACGTTAAATGCGGGCACACCATAACCATGCTCAGCAGCATGATCGAGTAATTGACGTAGGGAAATAAGAGCCATTTTTGTTCTCCAATAATAGGGTGAATTAACACCTAGGGCACTATCGTTTGGATGGATTTAATACGCCAAGAAGAAGGTCCATGACAAGTCTTCGAGGCGCGGTTAAGTTTTATCGTTATTAGTTTTATCGTTATTATTGCTATCTGTTGTCGATAGCTTAGTCGGTGCACTCATACTGAATGACTACCGTGTTAACTCTGCGCAGTTATAAAAACGGCCCTTGAAACAAGAGCCGTATTATCACATTTATGCGCCGCGCTTCTCAAGCATTGCAACCGCCGGTAACTCTTTCCCTTCTAAAAACTCAAGGAAAGCGCCACCACCAGTAGAAATGTAAGACACCTTGTCGGCGATATTGTATTTATCTACCGCCGCTAGCGTGTCACCGCCACCCGCAATAGAAAATGCCTTAGAATCAGCAATGGCGCGAGCAATACGCTCGGTGCCTTTACCGAATTGATCGAACTCAAATACACCAACAGGGCCGTTCCACACAATAGTGCCAGCCGTTTCGATGATTTTAGCTAAGGCTTCGGCGCTGTCTGGACCGATATCAAAAATCATATCAGTATCAGAGACTTGGTTCACGCTTTTGAGTGTTGCCACAGCTGTTGGGCTAAACTCGCTCGCCACAACCACGTCCGTTGGCACAGGAATGTCGCCGCCACGCTTTTTAGCATTAGCCACTAAACGCTTAGCTTCTTCAACTAAATCTGCTTCATACAAAGATTTACCCACATTAAAGCCAGCTGCAGCAATAAAGGTATTAGCGATACCGCCGCCAACCACTAGCTGATCAACTATGCCTGATAGGCTCTCAAGCACGGTAAGCTTAGTGGACACTTTAGAGCCACCAACAATGGCTACCATAGGGCGGGCTGGGTTATCTAAGGCTTTACCTAAAGCATCAAGCTCTTGGGCCAAAAGTGGGCCTGCGCAAGCGATGGGAGCAAACATGCCCACACCGTGAGTTGACGCTTGAGCACGGTGAGCCGTACCAAAGGCATCCATCACGTACACATCACAAAGCGCTGCCATCTTCTTAGCTAAGGCTTCATCATTCTTGCCTTCGCCTTTGTTAAAACGCACGTTTTCAAACACCACCACTTCGCCAACATTAGCTTCAACGCCGTCTAAGTAGTCTTTGGCTAAGCGCACCGGTGCTTTTAGGGCTTTGGCTAAATAATCAACCACAGGCTGAAGTGAGAATTCGCTGTTGAACTCGCCTTCCGTTGGGCGGCCTAGGTGAGACATCACCATAACCGCAGCGCCTTTGTCTAACGCCAATTGAATGGTTGGCAGCGATGCACGCAGACGTGCGTCACTTGTCACTACGCCGTCACTGACTGGCACGTTGAGATCTTCACGAATAAGCACCCGCTTATTGGTTAAATCTAGGTCTGTCATATTGATAATAGCCATAATAGCCTTTCCTCTTAAGTTAAAAATCAAACTGGCTGCCCCAGTGGTCAGTTCACACTCGGGCATAAATTCTTTATTTTGCACCTTTTTACTTGGCGACTTATTATTTCGTGCTTTTGGCTTTTATCATCGCCAGGCTAGTATCAAGCATACGATTGGCAAAACCCCACTCGTTGTCACACCAGAGCAGGAGTTTCACTAAATGGCCATCACTCACCCTAGTTTGGGTGGCATCGACTATGCTAGAGCGTGGATCATGGTTAAAGTCACATGATACTAATGGCTCATCAGTATAACCTAAAATCCCATCAAAACGACCTTTTGCTGCTTGCTGTAAGACGCTGTTTACTCTGGAAATATCGACTCGCTCACGTAAAGTTACTGATAAGTCGATCGCGGTCACATTTATGGTGGGCACCCGCACAGAAATGGCTTCAAACTTATCTTTCATCTTGGGTAAAATACGCTCAATCCCTCGAGCAAGCTTAGTATCCACGGGAATAATAGATTGGCCTGCAGCGCGAGTACGGCGTAAGTCATCATGATAGGCATCAATCACTTGTTGATCGTTCATCGCCGAATGTATGGTGGTGATAGCGCCGCTTATGACACCAAAATAGCTATCGAGCACATCAATCACAGGCACTATGCAGTTAGTGGTGCAAGAGGCATTAGACACCACAGTATGATCTGCAGTTAACAGCTGATGATTGACCCCATAAACGATTGTAGCGTCAACATCTTGAGAAGAAGGATGGCTGATAAGCACTTGCTTAGCGCCTGAAATAATATGCGCTTCACAGGCCTCACGCTCAATAAGGCTACCACTGGCCTCGAAAACTATGTCGATATCCAGCTCAGCCCAAGGCAATTTTGTCGCATCACTTTGATGGAATAAGGCAATGGCATCATCACCTATGTGTAATTTCCCTGCTTGTAATTCCACCGTCTGCCCGAAACGGCCATGGGTAGTATCGTACTGAGTTAAATGACGAATAGCCTCAGGTTTTGCCAGTTCATTAATGGCAACGATTTGAATTTGTTGACGTTTACCCGACTCATACAGGGCACGAAGAATTGAGCGGCCAATGCGGCCATAACCATTGATAGCAACGCGGATCATTAAGGGTTCTGCTTCCTCTATCGTCAAAAAAGAGATAAAAAAACGGCCTGTATTCTATACAGGCCGTCATTATACAAGCTAACGCTAACAGACTAAACACCTATCAGCTAAGTGGTTAGTATATTTAGCTTTGCCCGAGGATTTACCCCAGCGCAATACTAGGGTCTGTTGATCTTTCAAGGTTATTTTT
This sequence comes from Shewanella sp. SR44-3, assembly GCF_014163735.1. Classification (GTDB taxonomy): domain Bacteria; phylum Pseudomonadota; class Gammaproteobacteria; order Enterobacterales; family Shewanellaceae; genus Shewanella. The sequence continues at coordinate 21,850 of NZ_JACJDV010000050.1, read as the reverse complement.
GCAGCGAATTGTTGGTCATTTGTACAAGGCAGAGACTTCGAGGTGTAGTTATTCTACATAAAAAGTCGATAACGCAGTAAAAATGGCCAACAAACGCTGCCCGAAGGGTTCGGCTAAAAACGTTTTACTCTTTGTTGAATGAACTTTGCTTAGATGACTAGGCATCAATTCATTCGCCTCGATTAAAACGTTTTTAACTCGAACAAAATTCAACCAGCAAAGATCAACAGACCCTAGGCATTAACCTAAGCTTTTCACTGTCGCAACCACGTTATCAACGGTGAAACCAAAATGCTTAAGTAAGTCACCGCCTGGCGCTGATTCACCAAAGGTGGTCATGCCAACAACTGCGCCATCAAAGCCAACGTACTTGTACCAAAAATCAACATGAGCCGCTTCAATCGCTACACGTTTAGTCACAGCTCTTGGCAGTACAGCTTCTTTATAGGCAGCATCTTGCTTATCAAACTCAGTGGTTGATGGCATAGACACAACGCGTACCTTAGTACCTTGCTCAGTTAACGCCGCAGCACTTTCTATTGCAAGCTGCACTTCAGAGCCTGTGGCAAGTAGAATCACATCGGCAGTACCAGCGCAATCAAGTAGCACATAAGCCCCTTTGGCGACATTCGCTAACTGCTCAGCACTGCGCGCTTGAGCTTTCAGGTTTTGACGGCTGAAAATCAATGACGTTGGTGCATCACGACGCTCAATAGCCGCTTTCCAAGATACCGCTGTTTCAGCAGCATCACAGGGACGCCACACCGCCATATTTGGCGTCATACGTAAGTTAGCTAGCTGCTCAACCGGTTGGTGAGTCGGGCCATCTTCACCTTGACCGATAGAGTCATGGGTATAAACGAAGATATTCTGAATACCCATCAAAGCAGACATACGTACTGCGTTACGGGCGTATTCCATGAACATCATGAAAGTCGCGCCGTAGTTGATGAAACCGCCGTGTAAGGAGGCGCCATTCATGATGCCGCTCATACCGAATTCACGTACACCGTAATAGATGTAGTTACCGGCCGCATCATCTTGAATGCCTTTAGAGCCTGACCACAGCGTTAAGTTAGAGCCAGCTAAATCTGCAGAGCCACCTAACAATTCAGGCAACATAGCACCAAAGAAACCGATAGCGTTTTGCGAAGCTTTACGACTTGCAATACCTTCGCCCTTATCTTGGCACTCTTGAATGAAGGCTTGAGCTTTAGTTTCAAAATCAGCAGGTAAGTCACCTTTTAATACTCGGCGTTCATACTCAGCAGCCAGTGCTGGGTGAGCCGCTTTATAGGCTTCAAACTTGCTTTCCCAGGCAGCTTCAATCACTTGGCCCTTCTCTTTGGCATCCCAGCCAGCGTATACGTCTGTTGGGATTTCAAATGGGGCATGTGGCCAAGCTAAAAACTCACGCGCCGCAGCAATTTCAGCATCGCCTAGTGGCGCGCCGTGGCAATCGTGGCTGCCAGACTTGTTGGGTGAACCAAAACCAATAATGGTTTTGCAGCAAATCATGCTTGGCTTGTCGGTTACCGACTTAGCTTCATTGATAGCAGCTTTTATGGCTTCAGGATCGTGACCATCAACACCAGCAATAACGTGCCAACCGTATGATTCAAAACGCTTAGGGGTATCGTCAGTGAACCAGCCTTCAACATGACCGTCGATTGAAATGCCGTTGTCATCCCAAAATGCGATTAGCTTGCCTAACCCTAAAGTGCCCGCTAATGAACACGCCTCATGAGAGATACCTTCCATTAAACAGCCATCACCTAAGAAACAGTAAGTGAAGTGATCAACGATATCATGGCCTTCGCGGTTAAATTGCGCCGCTAAGGTTTTTTCAGCAATGGCCATACCGACCGCGTTGCTAATACCTGCACCTAATGGGCCTGTAGTGGTTTCAACACCTGGGGTATAACCATATTCAGGGTGACCTGGGGTCTTAGAATGCAGCTGACGGAATTGCTTTAACTCTTCGATAGGTAAAGCATAACCGCTTAGGTGCAGTAAAGAGTAAATCAGCATAGAGCCGTGACCGTTTGATAAAATAAAACGATCGCGATCGACCCACTCAGGGTTCGTCGGGTTGTGCTTAAGGAAATCATTCCAAAGCACTTCGGCGATATCAGCCATACCCATAGGTGCACCTGGGTGACCAGAATTGGCTTTTTGAACTGCATCCATACTTAATGCACGGATAGCGTTAGCGAGTACTTTACGGGAAGACATGCTCTCTCCTGCTTGATTGTGAGATTTGCCAGTATTGAGATGTACTAACAATTGTGGAGGCACATTTTCCCTTACTCGGCACTGTGACGCAAATTAAAATTTTTTGTGATAGCCATCCTCCTTCGGCATAAGCCTAGTTTTAGGCGATAACTCTTCATTTAATAAAAACATAATATTTAAATAAATATAAAAAACAGCGCGCCACCATGGCGTATCTTGCTGACTCTGCTAAATTTACCCTAGGGCTGACTTAAGGTATTAAAGCTATAAAGTCCTTAGGTGAGACAGATATTTACCGAGATGATTATTAATTTTTACACTAAACAAGCCCGATAAAAAAACACTTAAAAAATAGAGTAATATAAGTAATTTCAAAGCACTAATTGATTAGCTGTAAAAACTAACCGATGAAAAGATTGCCATTTTCGCCCCCCTATCTTGTATTGGGGGGTTAAATTTGTGTTTAGGGGTGTTATCTGGCAAAAATTTCATTAAAATAGACGTCTAGATGTAGAAGCTTCTACACGTTCAAATTCCCAAAGACGAGATTTACCTATTATGGCAAAGCACTTGTTCACCTCTGAATCCGTTTCAGAAGGTCATCCAGATAAAATCGCCGATCAGATTTCTGATGCGGTGTTAGACGCAATTCTTGAGCAAGACCCAAAAGCTCGTGTTGCTTGTGAAACTTATGTCAAAACCGGCATGGTATTAGTGGGCGGTGAAGTCACCACCTCTGCCTGGGTTGATATCGAAGAAATTACCCGTAAAACCGTGCGTGAAATTGGTTACACCCATTCTGACATGGGTTTTGATGCCGACTCTTGTGCGGTATTAAATGCTATCGGCAAGCAATCACCAGACATCAACCAAGGTGTAGACAGAGCCGATCCCGCAGAGCAAGGCGCTGGCGACCAAGGATTAATGTTTGGCTATGCCAACAATGAAACCGACGTATTAATGCCTGCCCCAATCACTTATGCGCACGCCTTAGTGAAACGTCAGTCAGAAGTACGTAAAGATGGCACTCTGCCTTGGCTGCGCCCAGATGCGAAAAGCCAGGTCACTTTTGCCTACGATGACGGCAAAATTGTCGGCATCGATGCTATCGTGTTATCGACCCAGCATAGAGAAGACGTCACTCAAGCAGATTTGATTGAAGGTGTGATGGAAACCATCATCAAGCCAGTATTACCGGCGCAATGGTTAAATAAAGACACTAAATACTTTATTAACCCTACAGGGCGTTTCGTTATCGGCGGTCCAGTTGGCGATTGCGGTTTAACGGGCCGTAAGATCATCGTTGACACCTACGGCGGCATGGCCCGTCATGGCGGCGGTGCATTTTCTGGTAAAGATCCATCTAAAGTGGATCGCAGCGCGGCGTATGCTGCTCGATATGTTGCAAAAAACATCGTTGCAGCTGGCCTTGCTGACCGCTGTGAGATTCAAGTGTCTTACGCCATTGGTGTTGCCGAGCCAACGTCAATCAGTATCGAAACCTTCGGTACCGGTAAAGTGTCTGAGGAAGTGTTAATTAAGCTTGTACGTCAACACTTTGAGCTGCGTCCATACGGCCTAACGGCAATGCTAGATTTGGCCCGTCCTATTTACCAGCAAACTGCGGCTTACGGTCACTTTGGCCGTGATTGCTTCCCATGGGAGGCCACAGACAAAGCCGAGATCCTTCGCGCTGACGCTGGATTGAAATAATCTAGGTTCTAGGTTCTAGGTTCTAGGTTCTGCAAATAATCAGTCCACGATGAAAGCCAGTTGCTAACCCAACTGGCTTTTTTGTTGCCCTACTTTCTTGTGATGTTAAAAACCGCTTGTTTGTGCTCACTTTACCGTGCCAAGCTGTTGCCTTGCAAAAGATGAACTGAGCACTCAGAACATAGCACTTAGCACATCAATCAGGGGGATTAAATAACAATGAATAACCGGCTTAAGATTGCCATCTTTGGCGCAGGCTCCACCGGCTGTTATTTAGCTGGCGAACTCGCCCTTGCAGGCCTTGACGTTAGCTTAATCTGCAGGCCACGCATTAAAGACGCCATAATAGCGGCAGGCGGTATTCACCTTACAGACTACCAAGACTTAGATAAGACAGTGATGCCAAGGCAGCTGCTAACAGAGCTTAAAGATGAAACCTTTGATCTGGTGTTTGTCACAGTCAAATGCCATCAACTTGAAGGCAGTGTTGCCCAGCTTTTAATCATGACTCACTCACAAAGCTGCCTAGTTTTGATGCAAAATGGCCTTGGTAGCAAAGACATTGTCTCAAATGCTTTAAAACAACAACACGGCAGCCGGCAATTACTCCTTGGGATCACTCCATTTAACGTGCTGCAAAAAGCCAATGGGGTATTTCATAAAGGCACCGAAGGCGGTTTTGTGTTTCAAGACCACAAGGTACTCAGACCTATTCATCAGGCCCTAACAGCCCATGGATTTAGCTGCGAGCTCAACGCTGATTTCGAGTCAGTCATTCATGGTAAGTTATTACTTAATTTAAACAATGCCTTAAACGCCATTGTCGATTTATCCATAAAACAGCAATTAAGCCAGCGCTCAACGCGGGTATTGTTAGCTAAGGCCATGAAAGAGTGGCTCAATGTCTGCCATGCTGCAGGCTTTAAGCTAGGGAAATTGACTAAAATGAAGCCGCAGTATTTGCCGTTTATTTTGTCCTTGCCGGATTTTTTATTCACCCACCTAGCAAAAGCCATGCTCAGTATAGATGACAAGGCCCGCTCCTCCATGTGGGAAGACATTCAGTCAAAGCGGCCAACAGAAATTGATTATTTAAATGGTGCTGTCGTGGATTTAGGGCAAAAATATGGCGTTAACACCCCAGTCAATAGCGCCATAGTCGAAGCCATTAAGCTGCTTGAACAAGGGCATAAGGTCAGTTTGACCCAGCTACTTCAGCAAACGAGTAAATAAACCAATAAGCATAAGAGTAAATCCTAGGAGTCAATAAAGCGTGCGGATCATTTCCCCCAATGAGTTTAAGCGTCTGCCTTGGAAAAATGGCAAAGGTGAAACCATCGAGCTTGCCATTAATGACGGCGGCACAATGGCTGATTTTGACTGGCGCATCAGCATGGCAAAGGTCACTGAAGATGGGCCTTTCTCAGATTTTAGTGGTTATCAGCGTCACCTTTTACTGCTTGACGGCATAGGGATCACCTTAAAACATCAACACGCTGCTGCGGATGATCATGGTGAACGCCAAACCTTAGCCACGCCGCTTGCCATCGCCGAATTTGATGGCGGCTTAATGACCTCTGGTACATTAATGAATGGCCCAATTAGTGATTTTAACTTGATAGTCAACGCGGCTAAATATCGAGCTGAAGTTCACGCATTGCAAGCCAACTCATTAACACTGCCTTTATCTCAGCTGCTATTTGCCTATGCCGTAACCGGCAATGGTGAAGTGACGCTCAGCAATAACACCATAACACTCCCCCAAGGGCATTTACTCAGGCTTGCAGCCGATGAACTCGCGCCCAATACCTCAGTTAATTTCAGCGGTGAACGAGTCATTATTATGAGCTTAACCTTATTATGAGTTCAATTTGAGTATGAGTTCAGCCTTGTTATAGCAAATCTGGATGGGCATTAAACATAAAAAAACCACTGCCTTGGCAGTGGTTTTGCTTTTTGTTCAATGACCGACAGCTCAATAAACGATAGTTCAATAAGCGATTCAGTTAATCACAACTTGAAAGATTATTTAACCTCAACTCGGGTTAAGAGATGGATAAACGGTAGTGAATTATCAAAAATTCAATACCTTAAATTCAAACTTGAACTTTGCGCTGATAACAAGGCGAATTTATGCGTCAATAGCTAGCCTATTGCAAATGAATTCAACGCAGTTAGCGGTGCAAAGAACTGTTTGATATGCATTTATTATCCCGAGCTGAGGTTACTTGGCCTTGCGGATAAAAGGCAGCACTAACAGCGTCACACCCACCAGCAAGAAAGGCACACTCAGCCACTGACCCGCACTTAAGACAAAGTCTTCTGCATAGGCGGCTTGTTTCACCTTCACAAACTCGATGGCAAAACGGGCGCTAAACACAGTACAGAGGAACACCCCGAATAACACCCCGTGCTTCTCTTTAAGCCGAGTAAACTTATACAAAGCGTACAAGGTGATAAAAATCGCCAAATAGGCAAAAGCTTCATAAAGCTGAGCGGGATGGCGCGGCAGTAAGTCGATACGCTCAAACACTATCGCCCAGGGCGCATTGCTCGGTACGCCCAAAATTTCTGAGTTGGCAAAGTTTGCCATACGCACAAAGAAGCCGAAAATCGCGGTGGCGATAGCTAGCCTATCCAGCAGGAAAAGAAACGGTAGTTTAATCTTTCTGTGGTAATAATAAAGCGCAATAATTGCCCCAAGACCGCCGCCATGACTGGCAAGGCCGCCTTCCCAAATCGCCAAGATTTTAGCCGGATGAGAGAAATAATAACTAGGGTCGTAAAAAATCACATGGGCTAAACGGGCACCAACAATAATGCCGACAACGCAATAAATCAGGAAGTTATCTAATGACTCTAAATCTAAGCCTTCCTTAACATACATACGCTTCATCACTTGGAAGCCCGCGGCAATGGCGGTTGCAAACAGCGCCCCATACCAATGTATTTTTAAGCCTAAAAAAGACACCATCACAGGGTCAATATTCCACACAAAATGTTCCAAGCTAAGCTTCCCCATCAAAAATAATCATCACAGCCCAGATTATCGAGCCACCAGAGCCTGCCATGCTACACCTTTTACAACAATTTGGCTCTAGCCTAAATGAGGCAAAATCATTAACTTAAATTTACTCTGTAGAATAAGTGAGAAAGTCCCCAATCCCAGATTAGTGGATTTTAGGTGAAGTAGAGTACTCTTTAGGGGCATGATATTTCTCGATAATATTTTGATAGATGCCATTGTCTTTAAGCTTTTGAAGGCCTTGATTGAAGGTTTGAGTTAAGGCTTTTGCATTAGGGTATTCTCTAGAGATCATTAAATGCAATGCACTTCGGCTTTCAGGTTTAGTCACCACAGAGAAGTCCGCGATGTTTTCTGGGATATGCGTCCGAATAAGGTCCCAACCGACTAATTCATCAATCAGGGTAAAATCGATGCGATCTTTTAGCAGCATTGTCATATTCTGCAAATCAGTACTGACATAGCTAACATTAAGTCCAAGGGCATCAAATGAGGCTTGGTACCAAAATCCTCGGACGCCGCCCATACGGTAACCATGAAAATCTGCCAATTCCTGCCAGCTAAAGCCATTAGGGAAGCGAGTCTTCTTATAGAAAAATTTAGGGAAAAAAGCTAAAAATGGATCAGAAAAATCAAAATCTTTAGCTCTTTCATCTGTGAATACATAGGGAAATGCCGCAAAGGCAAGGCCTTTCGAAACAGATAGCTGACCACGATTCCAAGGCTGAAATTTAAATTCAACCTCTATATCGGTATCCTTAAAAACGGCCTTGATAAGCTCAGGGATCATGCCGTTTGCTATACCATTATTATTGATCACATAGGGGGGGTAATCACTGGTCACAAATACTAAAGGCTCTTGTGCCTTTGCTATAAACAGAAAGTGTGACAACAAGAACAAAATAATGAGTACTCGTTTCATAGGGCTCCCTGCCTTGCTGCTTAAACTAAATGTTTTAACTGGCCTCTTATGTGAACTATAGACTGCTTACTGCCATAATCCAGCCTAAAAATCATAGTCATAGCGATAATAACGCCCGCCGCCACATCTTCAATAACCAGTCACCAATCAGCGGACACTGCAATAGGGCTATTACTTGGCATTATGTTCACAAAATACCCAATAATAGCCTGGTGAAACGCTAGTTATTTTTGCGCATCAATAAAGGGCAAGGTGCCAGTAGGCAACATAGTGGTAGGCAATTTGCCATCCCAACGCTCAGCTTTAGTGAGCTCCACTAGGTTTTGGTTTTGAGCCAAAGCTTCAGCGCGACTTTTAATAGCCGTCGCCTCTGCAATGCCCTTAATGCGAATACTCTCAGCTTCAGCTTTTGCCCGAGCTAATTGTGAGTCAGCTTCAGCTTGAGCTTGTGTCACGGCTATTTGCGCACTCACCCGCTCTTTTTCCAAGTTTTGCAGCTGAGTTTGCACTTCCACTTCAGCGCGCATCCTGTCTTCAACTGATTTCTCATAGGCATTGGAAAAATCGATATTTTCAATTTGCACTGAAGTAATTTCTACCGGTCCTTTGATTGACCTTTTAATGGCTTCGGTGACATCAATACCAAACTTGATGCGCTCTTGCACCACAGAAATAGCCGTGTATTTACCAAAGATATTCTCAACTTGGGTTGGCACTTGACGGTCAAGCAAGCGCGCTATCATAGAATCTATGCTCTTAAAATTAGCATACACTTCTTCGACTTTATCAGGCGGAATGCTAAACGTAACTGATGCGCGCAGCGTCGCAGGCTGTTGATCGCGGCTATAAGCCTGCAGCGATTGGTAGCTAGTGGTGTGAGTCTGAGTAGAAATGCGCACTACAGAGTCAAACATAGGCAGTTTAAAACCAAGCCCAGGCTCTGCGGTGCCAATAATCTTACCATTTCTTAAGATAACCCCGCGCTCACCTTGGTCAACCGTATACCAGCTGCCAAATAGGGAGATGAGCGCCAAGATAACAACAATCACGGGAATTATGGTCGTGAGGCTTAAACTGTTTGAGAGTTTAGCGCTCAAATCAACATTGGGGGTACTTTTTAACATCTTGCATCCTTTCAATAAGCTTAATAGGGCCACAATAAATGACTACTATAAAAAATTCAATGTCTATAGTACCTTACGCTGACTCAAGAAAGCGAATTGTATCCAGAGGCTGATAATAACGGCGATGGAATTAAGCAGAACTTTTGAAGATATACAGGGTATGTTGGACACTTACATCGTTATTGTTCTTTGTTTTTTGAATTGAACGATGAACCAATTGCTATACCGATGCCACTACCCATTGCTATTCCGATGGATAGGCTGAACGGCAATATATCAAAAACAACACCACTTATAGCGCCCAGAGCAGAACCTATACCAGCACCTACAGCTATATAAACGCCCATTTTATGTTGCGGGAGATCTTTTTTATCTTGATTCGACATTTCAACGTTCCTTATTTATGAGCTATATCTGGTTGCCTAACCTTTGTATTGTACGCAAGGAAAGTGGAAAAAGTGGCTGCATCTTTAGATTTAAGGCTTTAAGCCGTCAATTTACGCTAATGCTAACATGGTGAGCCATGGCGTTTCACCACGAGAAGGCGAGACGACCGTTCATCCCATGTCCGCTTTATGGCATCTGACCCACATGGAAGTGGGAAATGTCATTATGATGTCTGGAACATCATTGACCATGCCATCACGGCATGTGTGAGCCCTTTCACAGCGACGGGATGTTCAAGCCCTCATGGATGGCGCTTGATCTCACAATAGGCTGACTTGCGCACTAAAAGATAGCCAAATAAAAACAACAAACCTGTCACTAACCAAATCATACCGGTATAAAAAACAACTGAATTAACCATATCAGGATGACGGATCCACAGCTGCAATGGCAATACGCCACGAATAATACAAAGTGCTGCGATCGTGTATATGCCAAGCCTTAATAAAGGTAACTTTCTAATCATACCTGCACCAGATAGCGCATATAGTCCAACGACTGAGAAAATAACCGACACAAATATCGTTCCAATTGGCGCTAACCAAGTTCCATTTCTAGCTGATTCAATAATTTGAACTGGCGCCATTTGAGCTGAAAAACATTCAGGCCCCAAAAATATACAAGACATATGCGCAATGGCAGTCCCCACAGAAATTAAGGCTGCAAGAAGTAAAAATGTGACTCCGTATTTTGATTTCACAGGACGCTCCATTTAAGTGCACAAGCTTCGTATTATGCGCGTTTTGCTAAGGTTATTTACCTAGGCTATTTACTTATGAAGATGGGTCCAACTTTCTCGACAACACCTCAGGCAATACCTCAGTCAACCTGATACTACTTGTGAAAAAAACTTACATCAAGGTTAAGTACGCAAGGAATGTTGAAAAATAGATTTATAAGTCGATACTTAGATCCCTCTTAACACTGTGCTCACAGATGGCACCTATTCCCCTCGAAGTTGCCGACATATTCGCTTAAAAATACCGTGCAACCATCAGGGACGATGGTTAAGGCTCGTAGGGCACACGGATGTGCTGTCGAGCCGTTAGGTATTTTTACGTGAATATGAGGAGCAACAACTTCGCGGGCGGCGCGGAGGGAGATCCAAGGGGGAGGGATTGCTGTTGATCTTTCCCCCTTGGCCGAGTGTGAGCTGGAAGCTCACGACTTTGATCCAAGCTAAGCTTGGACATAGATGAGTCATCATGTTTAGCTCACTGCTAAACATAAAACTCTTGCCAATAAAAAACCCGCTTGTGCGGGTTTTAAGATCAAACATTGGCGATGTGCCTTGACTCAGATCATCAGCAATTAACGGGCGTTAGTGCTCTCGAAAATCTTGTCGGCAGAGGCGGCGACAAAACCTGGGTAAAGTGTGCCATCGGCCATTGGGAAACGGCGAGCAAATTCATAGAAACAGCTTGGGACCATCTTGCTGCCATCGGTAAATTCGACCAAAGCTTCATCGGCTAAGGTTGATGATTGCTTCAACATCACTTCTGGGCTGCCTTTGATTTCGCCGCCAGAGGTGTTTAATGCAAAACCTGCGGCTTTCAAGGTATCGTTCACTGATACCAAGGTCTCAAAGTTTTTCAGTGCATTCACTGACACGGTAAAGTGGTTGGCACGAAAGCCCCACACAGAAACCCATGCGGCGTATTCACTTTCTTTGACTAAGGTGTTGTAGGTCGCTTGATCGATTGACCAGTGACGCCCAGAGTAAAGGAAATTATCAGCAGTCACTGCGGCAACCTCAATTTGATCCACCAGCTTGTGCACTATGGCTTGTAGCTCAGGCGAGCATTTTTCTAATAGTAACTCAGAAATAAACACCTTAGGCTGAGTTGGATCTGGATGCTCAAAATGCTTGGCATAGAGCTTTTTCGCTTCAAAATGGTATTCACCACACTCTTTATAGCCCAGCGCTAAGAAATGAGCGGCTAACTTTTCTAAGTTAATTTTCTCAATATTGAAGGTGCGCAGGGCAATATGATCGTTTTGCACATCATCTTGCTGAGACGAGCCTAGCAAGGCGTGGATTTTGGCGGCCGATGGCGTAACAGACACATAGTCTTGCCATAACTCAGAGAACAACTCATTAACTTGGGTATGCATACTACAAATTCCTAATGTCTACTATCTACTGTCTGATTCTAAATTCGATTATTTTTATCACCATAAGATTTGCTGCCTCATGGTTAAATATTAGTTACAACCTCAGTTTAACCTGTTGTTTAGTCAGGTTAAAGCGAGTTTTTGACTAAGCTTATTCTATAACAAGCCCAGGGCTTAAACTTGCGGGCAAGCTCACAGTTTGTGCCTCTACTGACGACACAGGATAAGCACAATAGTCAGCGGCATAATAGGCACTGGCTCTGTGGTTACCGCTGGCACCAATACCGCCAAATGGCGCAGCGCTTGATGCGCCAGTAATCGGCTTGTTCCAGTTGACTATGCCTGCACGAATGCGGCGATAGAAATGCTGATAATCAGTTTCGCTGTCCGCTAACAGCCCTGCCGATAAACCAAAAGCTGTGTTGTTGGCTTCATCGATGGCGGCATCAAAATCTGTGTAACGGTAGACTTTTAATAACGGCCCAAAATGCTCTTCATCTGCAAGCGGACTTGCATCTGTCACATCAATAATACCTGGGGTCACAAAACCTAGGCCAGGCGTCACTTGGGTAAGCTCAATCAGAGATACGCCGCCAGCAGCTTGAATATCGGCCTGAGCCTTCACCATACCGGCAGCGGCTTTGTCGCTTATCATGGCACCAAAGAAAGGCTGAGTTTCAGCAAACGGCTCGCCTAAGGTAATTTTCGCCGTCGAGGTTAACAGTTTAGCCAGTATGGCATCGCCATTGGCGGTTTTGGGGATAAATAAGCGTCTGGCGCAGGTGCAGCGCTGACCGCTACTAATAAACGCCGACTGAATAATATCGTGCACGGCGGCATCAATATTGGCCACTTCAGTGATGATAAGCGGGTTATTACCGCCCATCTCCAAGGCCAAGATTTTGCCCGGCTGTCCTGCATATTGCTGATGCAGCAAGTGACCGGTATTGGAGCTGCCAGTAAAGAACAAACCATCGATGCCCTTGTGGCTGGCTAAGGCTTTGCCAGTATCAATTTCGCCCTGCAACAAGTTCAGTACGCCAGCAGGAAGCCCAGCTTGCTGCCATAACTGCATGGTAAGCTCTGCCACTTTTGGGGTAAGCTCTGATGGCTTAAATAGCACAGTGTTACCAGCAATTAATGCTGGCACTATATGGCCATTAGGCAAATGACCGGGGAAATTATAAGGGCCAAATACCGCTACCACCCCGTGAGGCTTGTGGCGAATATAAGCTTTAGCGCCTGGCATAGGGTTTTCAACCGTGCCAGTACGCTCGGCATTGGCCTTGATAGAAATGGCGATTTTACCTGTCATGGCGCCCACTTCGGTGCGGCTTTCCCACAAAGCTTTACCCGTTTCTAACGCGATAGTGCGCGCCATTAACTCGGCGTGCTCTTTAAGCTGCTCGGCAAAGGCTTGGATAATCACCAAGCGCTCAGTTAGGCTCAAGGCTGACCAAGTATAAAAAGCCGCTCGTGCGCTTGTAATAGCCGCATCCACTTGGGCGGCATCTGCACCTAAGCCTTGCCAGATCACGTCGCCATTGGCAGGATTGACTGAGCTAAATAACGGCCCTTTACCTGCAAGCCACTTACCTGCAATAAATTGGGTTTGCGTGAGAGAGGTTAACTGTTCAAGTTGATTCATTTGGCACCTTTATCAAGATTTAGGTAGCGTACGCTGTCGCCATTTTGCACATTTAAGGCATCAGCAATCGCACTGCTGATAACCAAAGTATGGTTTGCTTTATCTAAGTAGCAGTTATCACTGAAGGTGGCTCTAAATTGCTCGGTTTCGCAGTTACAAATACCAAGTTGGCTTGGCCCTATTAACTGGGCTTCGGTTGAAATTTGCACTTTGATTTTGTGGCTTTGACGCACAGATTTTATCTGCTTTAACTGGGCTTCAACGGTCGGGCCCGCATCAAATAAATCCACATAACCTCTGTGAGTAAAGCCTTCATTTTCTAGCAATTTAAGCGCCGGCTGTGTGTTGTGATGCACCTTACCTATCACTTGCTGAGCTTCAACTGGTAATAAGCCCACATAAATAGGGTAACGGGGCATTAAGTCAGCAATAAAGCCTTTTTTACCCACACCAATTAAATAATCGGCTTTGGAAAACTCCATATTAAAGAAGTTGTTCTGTAACCAGTGCCAAAAAGGCGGGATACCATTTTCATCGGCTTCACCGCGCATCTCAGCAATCACAAGCTTTGCAAAGCGCTGTGGCTGCTCAGCCATAAACATAAAGCGCACTTTAGATAAGAAGCGGCCATTTAAGCCAACCCTGAAGGGCTCTCGCAAAAACAGGCTGCACACTTCAGTGCTGCCAGTGTAGTCATTGCATAGAGTTAACACTTCAACCGGATTAACCGCTTGAAGCTCTGCGCTGTGGTGTACAACCGTACTTTTGTGAAAATGATAAAAAGGGTTATTAAGTCCCACTGCGGCTTCTATGCCTGTGGTACCTAAAATGTCACCGGTCAGGGTGTCTTCCATTACAAATAAATAACCTTGCTCACCTGGGGATGTTATATCGGCAGCAAAGCTTTGCTCAGAATGGGCAATCTTATGGCTAAGCTTGTGCTCATCCATCGGCAGTGAGGTAAAACCTGCACCTGATTCAGTGGCGATTTGTAACAGCGCCGGAAAATCGGCAGTCTTAATAGGGCGGATAAGTAACATAAGCGGTTTCCATGATAAAACATTCTTGGCAAGCAGAGCTGATGAGTAACTCTGATGTTCTGCTTACCAAGGAGACGAGTTAAATTCGGGCATTAGCGTGAAGCTAGCGCCTAAATTTACCTGACGATTAAAAGCTTAATCGTGTCTCGTTATGCAGCTTTAGCCGCTGCAACCACTTTAGCTACTGCGCGCTCAAAGCGGGCAAGCCCTTGGGACACATCTTCTTTAGGGATAACAAGTGATGGCGCCATACGCACCACGTTTGCCCCAGCCATCAACACCAACAAGCCTTCATCGGCAGCAGCGAGCATAAACTCACGGGCTTTACCGGCGTAATCAGCATTAAGCACAGCGCCGAGTAACAAGCCTTTGCCGCGTACTTCACTAAAGACTTGGTATTTATCGTTAATGGCGTTAAATCCATCACGCAGCCACTGCTCGCGCTCACTCACACCGTCTAATACGGCTTTAGTGTTCACGGTATTGAATGCCGCAAGGCCTACCGCACAGGCCAGTGGGTTGCCGCCGTAGGTACTGCCGTGCGTGCCAACAACTAAGTGCTTAGCAATTTGTGTGGTCGTTAACATGGCGCCAATGGGGAAGCCGCCACCTAAGGCTTTAGCCGTAGTTAATATATCAGGCACTACACCTAAACCCATGTAAGCATAAAGCTCGCCAGTACGGCCAACACCGGTTTGCACTTCATCAAACACTAATAAGGCATTGTGCTTGTCACATAATTCGCGCACACCTTGAATGAATTCTGGGGTTGGTGAAATAATGCCGCCCTCGCCTTGCAATGGCTCAAGCACTACGGCGCAGGTGTTGTCAGAAATTAGCGCTTTAACACTGTCTAAATTATTGTATTCAGCGTGGTCAATATCACCAGGCTTAGGGCCGAAACCGTCAGAGTAAGCCGCTTGGCCGCCCACTGACACAGTAAATAGAGTACGGCCGTGGAACGCTTGCTTAAAGGCGATAATTTGTGATTTCTGCGGGCCATAGTTGTTCAGTGCCACACGGCGAACCAGCTTAAGCGCCGCTTCATTTGATTCAGCGCCAGAGTTGGCAAAATACACTTTCTCGGCGAAAGTGTTGTCCACCAACGCCTTAGCTAGCATCAATGCTGGCTCATTGGTCATGGTGTTGGATAAATGCCACAACTTGTGCGCTTGCTCAGTTAAGGCATTAACCAATGCTGGGTGACAGTGACCTAGGCAGTTAACTGCAATACCACCAGCGAAATCGACAAACTCACGCCCTTGCTGATCCCAAATCCGTGAGCCTTCACCTTTAACGGGAATGATCGCCGATGGGGCATAGTTAGGAACCATCACTTCATCGAATAAATTTCTGCTGACTTGCATACTGACCTCTGACTGTAATTATGAACTTGCAACGCTCAAGTGCGCCGCAGGTAATTTAGTTATCCCTTTATTATATTGAGCAAAAATAGCAAAATGCAGCTGCAATTTTAACAAAATCACGCTAAAATCTATCAATTTAACCAACCAACTTGTCATTGTGAGCGTTATGATAACTAAAGAAGATGAACGATTACTGTCGTTATTAAGAAACAATGCCAGAACTAGCGTCTCAGACTTGGCCCGCAGCCTAGATTTATCCCGCTCAACAGTACAGGCTCGCATCGCAAAATTGGAACAAAATGGCATAATTAAAGGCTATGTGGTGGAGTATGGCGAGGCTTATATCAGTAACTTAGTCTCAGCCCACGTGTCGATTAAGGTGAAACAAAAGTTCACCACCAAAACCAACCTAGAACTAAGAAAAATGCACAGGATCTCCGCCTTGTACGCTATCTCTGGAGAATATGACTTAATTGCAGTGGTGCAAGCGCAAACCACAGAAGAGCTAAGCCACTTGCTTGATGATATTGGCAACCTTGATGGGGTTGAGCGCACCAACTCCGCAGTAATCTTAGAAACAAAGTTCACCCGCTAAGCTCTGCCTCTCACTGCGCAATTAGAGTGATGTCTTAGCTCACAGATTACTTAAATCATTATGAATTAACTGTTTAGTGGTGATATTATGACCAATAATTACATGCAGCTCTTTTAATGTATGATAAAAAGGATTTTATTATGTTCAAGGCACAGGATAACTCATACATAGGGCCCATAGCTGGGTATTCACAACTGATTACAGCTGTTGTCTTTAGCCTTCTTCGGGCTCAGCCATTGTTCATTTTGCGAACCTTTATTGCGGCCTTAGGGCTATTTTGCGTAAGCCCTTCGAGTGTTGCTGATCACGCAAGCTTAATCGAAAATAACGACTTAGCGCAGCCAACACCTCACTCCCACAAGATACAAACGCCGATCAACAGCATTACCTTAGCCGCAGAAGACAGCTGGCCACCTTTTGCCGATCAATTTGGCAAGGGCATTTCCCATGAACTAGTCAAATCTGCTTTTGCCCAAGTTGCTATTCAAGTAAAAACCTTAGTGGTGCCTTACTCTCGTGGCCTTAGAATGGCCGAGCGCGGTAATCTGGATGGTGTGTTTAATGTCACTAAAGAAATCAGTACTCAAGATAGGTTTATCTTTGGTGAGCAGCCCTTATTTCAAGCAAGCGCCTCTTTTTATCAGCACACATCACACCCTGTTAGTGCAAAAAACAAATACGACTTAGCCCCAAATACAGTAATAGGCATCATTAAAGGCTATGAGTATGGTGATGAGTTTTTTGCACTAGCAAAGCAAAAAAAGTGGCCGTTATTTATTGCCAATAACCAAACCCAACTAATTAATATGTTGCTAGTTAATCGCATCGATTTGGCCATTATGTTCGACCGTGTTGCCGATGAGCATTTAACTCAAATGGGGGTCAACGAAGACATAGCAGCCGTGTTTAATAATCATCAGAGTGACATTTACGTCGCCTTCTCCAAGCTGCAACCTAATTCAGCGCATTTAGCAAAAAAACTCGATGAAGGCTTAATCAAGCTGAAAAATCAGGGACAATACGCTAAACTCCTGCTTCCTTTGAAAAATTGAGTCATCTACGCCATGTCCAGCCCAGCTGCAATCAGTCCGGTTTATCATTTCCCGGTGCAAATTTATTACGAAGACACTGATTTTTCAGGGGTTGTATATCATCCGAATTTTCTTAAATATTTCGAACGCGCCCGTGAACATGTGATTGGCGCCGAGCGCTTAAATCAGCTTTGGCAGCAACTTGGGCTAGGTTTTGCCGTCTATCGCAGCGACATGCTGTGTCATGATGGGGTCGAATTTGCAGAAATTGTCGATGTGCAGACGCAATTTTATTTTGAAAGTAAGTACCGCACTGTGTGGCAGCAATCCATTTGGCGGCCCAATAGTCAAAAAGCCGCGGTCACCGCCACCATTGAAATGGTGTGCATGAATAAAGCCCGTCAGTTAGTGCCCATGCCTATGGCGCTGATGGCCCAGCTACAGCATAACTTTACTTCGGCTTAACTAAAATATTAGCCAAGCATTAGCTAAGCGTTAGCCATCAATATGTTAACTCGAACACTCACATCCAGGCTTGTGATGTACCATCGTCTCGCCTTTCTCGTGCTGAAACGGCATGACTCACCTTTTCAGTATTAGCGTGTCTATTAACTAACGTTACAGATTACAAAGCTAACTTTAGCTATCAGTGAGCTCCACCCAATAACCGCTTCGAACACGTTTTTGGACAGAAGTTTGTTAGATTTTTAGCAATAATTCGTGAATTGGGGATTAGCATTGAAAACTAACGCCTGCAACACCGGCAAGCTGGAGCGTAGCGTAAGTTTGTCCGCGTGCTTGCGTTTGTTAGCGCTTTAGTATGGTTCATTGTTATCTTCATACATCATACTGCGCATTTCTTCTTCTAAATCAATTCCAAAGTAGTCGACTGCGTCATAATGGTTAGTGGATACATAAGTATTCCCTAAACCACATGCTACAAGCTTTGAATAACCTAATATTTTTAAGTCACAGGCACCACACACAAAGCTCGCAGGGAGCATTGTTTGTTTCTCAATAATACCATCTTCATCAACCGTGGTTTTAGGAGCACCAATTGAGCGCCCTTGTATCAAAGCTACGCTATTACATGCTGGGCATTGCACTCTATGCCCATGATGCCTTGTTGACAGTAATTCAGCCTGCTTGGAAAGCTTGGTCCTATCTTCGTCTGATTTTTCGTCCCAAATAGTTTTGTGCGCATTAATTGTCCCCTTAACTGATTTCGCACTTTCATCCTGCAAGGCAGAAATATGATGCTCAGCTTCCTCAGCCACATCCTTGCCAAGCAAGGATTCCAATGATTCTCCTATTGAGGTCACCAAAACCTTACATACAGAGTAAAACATGGGAAGCCAAGAGGAAGATCCAATACCGTCAAAGGGTAACGCGCCAGAATGCAGCTCACTGTTTCTTTTGTTTATATGAGCAATGCTAAAATTAAGCATCTCCCTAGTGAAATCAGGAAATAGATTTTCCGCGCGTTTCAACAAATCAGAAATGTCTGCGGATTTAGGGGTAAATTTCTGTTGGTTTGGATCGGTACCAACTGCATACAAAATATTATTCCAATCCTTTCCATCAGCAACTAACGCTGGTGATATGTTTGAAATAGCAGCGCGCACTAGAATCTCTAGCGTTAAAGCTGACCAAAAACCAGACTCCCAATCTGAATGCTCTTTTTCCATCATTGTCTCAATATATCGCTGAGCTTTTGAAAACAATGCGTCTTTAGACCATTCGTGCGCTGTTCTTGTAGCGTTCAAATTATCACCTCTTCGAAATAAACCCTTTCTATTATTCTATCCATAGACTTAGTACTGACCACGCTTCTACCATGAAGCATCCGCCAGTTGTCTATGAGCAAGCAATCACCTTTCTCAGCAAGATACATACTTATATATTTTGCACTGCTTAAACTAACTTGAATTTGCTGCCTCAACTCTTTTGCAACGCTGTTAGCAGGCTCTATAAAGATAGAATCCCACCGAAACATTCCATCTTGTTTAACTTTTAGCAAATTTGCGGTTCGATCTAATTTTTTCCTAGGCTTAAAATGGGCCCGACTTAGAACACAAGCATCTATTCCGTCACAAATGTCGTTGCTGTCGATGAGTTTTGTTTCAACATCTGCCACTGGCACAACACTTCTTAGAAATAAGTATCTTGGCGGAACGTACCAATGTGCCAAATCAGTATGAAATGGAAATTCATTTACCCCAAAATTGCCACTATAAGTGTTATCTAATTCGTTCTCTTTTAGTCTTGGAGTCAGCGTTTGGATCAACGGCATTGTAGGAACCTTAAATACATTTCCTATACGCTGTGCCACTTCAAGCATCGATTCTTTTGAGTCACTTTGGAATGACACATACCCTCTTTCTATCAAATCTTGGCGCACTGCTCGAATGCCCTCTTTGTAGTGCTAACGCAAAGCACACGGGTGACGACCGCGCAGCGTTTGGCATCCCAGCGGCCGCAGGCCGCGAGTGCTGCGCCTTGTTATGTTTTTATTTGCACCCTGTCTTTGATTAGTGCGATTGTTCCAGGCCATTTTTTACCTTTGGGTAGTGCCCATTGTTTCGCGATTGGGTCGATGATACCGCCAATCAATTCATAGTGCTTTGCAACTTTTATGCGCTTCCACTTAAGGCGCAAAAAGTAAGCATTTAACCGTTTGTTATTTTTAATCTTGTGAGCACTGTACTCAGCACCTAACAATCGAGAAAGCAAAGAAATATGGCCAGCCATTATAAAACAATAACATAATGCATTTTCGACATGTGCTCAAGCCAGATTGTGAGGGTGTGTTGCTAGAAAGCCGATATCGTTGGAGTTTATGGAAGCTGATTGGCTAAATCGGCGGGCTTCCTTCAAAAACAGTGATTTTTAGCCACAATAGCCCAACTCATTAAAGAGTTAAGCTGATTTAGAAACATTGTTATTACAAGGAATTTTAGATTAGCCAGCTTTTAAGTGCTGGCAGCAACTCGCGAAGTGTCGTCGCCGTTTCTGTAGATGCTCACAATAACTGGTCAGTTCTTGAAGCGTGCCAACGGGGCCGTGAAAGAGCTTACCAAATTCAGTGGTGAGTTTGAGCCAATTTTCTTGAGGGATATTCAATCTTGTGAGTAACTTAGCGCTATTAGTGCTGATGGCGCCGCGCTTATCGTTACGAATAATACGTCCCGTATCATCGACCAATTCGAGATAATCCTGCACCGAAAACGCAATCCCTTTAGGTTGGTTTTTTCGCTCGTTACCAATGAAAGGTAATAAACGGTTAGGTTGTTCACCTTTTAAAGCAGCCTGAATCCGCAGCAGGATACTGGTGTGGTCTGATTGCTCAGGGGTACTTGCCATCTTGGCCCTAATTGGGTTGAGATCAACATAAGCCATACAAGCCAATACAGCGGCTTCATCTAGCAGAGCTTGCGACTTAAAACGTCCTTCCCAGAAACGGCCAGTACAGTTATCCTCTTGATTTGCTTGCCGTGCGATTGGCTCATTTAAACAACGCATGAACCAGCTGATGTCACATAATCGACTTCGATAAGTGGCGATGGAATGCTTTAATCTGAGCACTTCATGAGCTTCAACGACTTCACCTTTAACAAATTTCTGGGTTATATCATCACCATTAAACAGCTTGTGCCACTGCTCGAGGACTTCTCGGTCTGTCCAGCAATTTGCAGTCTCAATGTCAATACGTAACACCACATGAAGGTGGTTAGACATCACTGCAAAGGCGGCCACATCGATTGCAAAAACGGCTTCGAGTGCAAACAGTCGCGATTCGACCCAGCCACGACGATGGTCAAAATTCTTACCCGAATATCGATCATCACCGCAGAGAAATGCGCGGCGAATAACGCGGCTACAGCAGTGATACCATGGAGTGTCTTCGACACTGATTTGAGTTCTTCTAGGGCGCGGCATAGCAAGCTCCAACATCGACAACTTTTTTGAGTTTAGTAGATGGGGCTATATCATGCTATTTATTATGGGTGGCCACATTTTTTAACGCCCGCAGCACGCGTGGGTTTGTAGTGTAGGCGAAGCCGCAACGAAAAAGCCATCGCTGTGACTGCGCTTGTTAAATGGCATGACGTTGCAAGATACTTGATTTTTCATTATCTGGAAAATTAACCCAGCTGGTTGTTTGCTGCAGAATGCAGTTAATACCGCAACCTTTCGCCGTTTTTAGAATATGCGTAAACCATTCAGAATAACTCCACTCTTTCTTTTCAGTGGAAATAAAACCTTTTAGCTCTTCATTCCAATAAACGCCGACACCTTCTCTATAGATATTTGAGTAATCTGGGCGTCCGCCACTTGCAAGACAAATTACTAGTTTCCCAGATTCTAGAACTTCTATGGTGCTAATAATTTCATTGGACATATTTTTGCCATTTAACGCTTAGCTAAGCGGCGCAGTTTACTGCGTCCTAAGCTTAAGCGTATTGTTGAACGAAGCCGCTTTGCGGCAGTAAAGATAAAGCTCACCGCTATCCACTCATCATAAATACTTACTAGACCCTGCCAATTAGGCATTTATCTAGGAGTATTATCATGAACCCATCCGAGC